>CAJJYX010000232.1 GCA_905197435.1 uncultured Bacteroides sp. | reverse complement strand
GGTAACCTGCGTAACGCCATTGCACGCGAGGCACATGCCGTTATAGCCATCCCCGAAGCCGACAAACACGCGCTGCGCACTGACCTAAACATATTTGCTGCGGAAGCAGAAGCAGAGTATGCAGTAGCCGATCCTGATTTACAGTTCACACTTGAATCAGAATCCCCCCGTACAAAAGCCATTGACAAAGACACTGCCAACCATCTGCTGCAAGCTCTTTATGCCGTTCCTCATGGAGTATATGCTATGAGCCAGGATATTCCGGGCCTGGTAGAAACATCCACCAACTTGGCATCCGTAAAGATGAAACCGGGCAATATTATCCGTATTGAGACAAGCCAACGCAGTTCTACCGAATCTTCCAAACAAGACATCGCCACTATGGTACGTACCGTATTCGAAATGGCAGGGGCCAACGTTTCTTTCGGCGACGGCTATCCGGGCTGGAAGCCCAATCCTCACTCGGAAATTCTGGAAGTGGCAGCGGCGTCATACAAACGCCTGTTCGGTGTAGATGCCCAAATCAAGGCTATCCACGCCGGATTGGAATGTGGATTATTCCTCGACAAATATCCCTCTTTGGATATGATTTCCTTTGGTCCGACTTTACAAGGAGTACACTCTCCCGATGAACGGATGCTTATCCCCACCGTACAGAAATTCTGGGATCATCTGCTGGATATATTGAAGCATATCCCTGCCAAACATTAATGGACATACCAACAACGGAATATAAAGAAAAGATGCGGAGTGACAGAAGAAGTGCTCCGCTTCTTTTTATTCCTGCAGCCGCTTTGGCCTTTCTCGCTTTCTTGTCATCTGCTCCGCTATACGGACAAATAAAGAAAGACACACTCACTTTTCGCATCATGGGCTACAACGTAGAGAATTTGTTTGATTGCCGCCATGATACTCTGAAAAACGATTACGAGTTCCTACCGGATGCCGTCCGTCACTGGACTTATTTTAAATACAAGAAAAAATTAGATGCCATTGCACGTGTCATCATTGCCGTAGGTAAATGGACACCACCTGCATTAGTGGCGCTCTGCGAAGTAGAGAATGACAGTGTGCTGCATGACCTCACACGTTACTCCATCCTGCGGGAGGCCGGCTACCGTTATGTCATTACCCATTCCCCCGATGAACGGGGCATTGATGTGGCATTACTTTATCAAAGAGGAATGTTCAAACTACTTTCCAACCAAAGCCTTCCGGTAACCGGACTTCACAAAAGCAGCCGTCCTACACGCGACATACTTCATGTAAGCGGCTTACTTTTGAACCGCGACACTTTAGATGTATTCGTCGCCCATTTCCCATCCCGTTCCGGCGGAGCAAAAGCATCCGAACCTTATCGCCTGCTGGCAGCACAAAGATTGAAAAATGCAACAGACAGTCTGTTTCATGTCCGCACCCATCCTCAAATTATCATCATGGGCGATTTCAACGACTATCCCGGCAACAAGTCTGTGCAAAAGATACTAAAAGCCGGAATGCCACCCGCAGAAACAGACTCACTGAAATCTCAAATGCTTTATCACCTTTTGGCAAGGAAAAGCGCTGCAAACAAGCATTTCGGAAGCTACAAATATCAGGGAGAATGGGGGTTGCTCGACCATATCATCCTTTCGGGCAATCTGCTAACGGCAACTTCCCCTCTATATACCGCAGAAGACAAAGCCGATGTTTTCCATGCTCCCTTTCTTCTGACCGAAGACAAGAAATACGGAGACAATCAACCTTTCCGTACCTACTATGGCATGAAATACCAGGCGGGATACAGCGACCACCTTCCCGTATGGGCAGAATTCAGGTTACTATATTAGTCGGAATACTGATACAGTTTCAAATCGAACTTGCCGACCATGACCAACAAATGATCGAATATGTCGGACTGAATACGTTCATATTCTTTCCACACCTTATTACGCGAAAAGAAATAGACCTGAACAGGGACTCCATAAGTTGTAGGTTCTTTCTGGCTGATAATTAAATCCAAATCCTGATTCACCACCGGAAGGCTGCGCAGATAGCGTTCAATATAGATACGATAAAGCTGGGCATTGGTGGGCACTTCTCCTTCTGCCGGCTGATAATCCGCCATCAGAGGAACATCCTTACGAATGACATCCAGCATGTCGGGAGTGCAGAACTTAA
>CAJJYX010000231.1 GCA_905197435.1 uncultured Bacteroides sp. | reverse complement strand
TGCGGATTCAAGTCCTCACTTATCCGCTACGAGGCAGACGTTACCGAAGAGGAGCTGCTTGCCAAGGTACGCGAATTGAACGAGGATGCGGATGTGGACGGTTTCATCGTACAGCTTCCCTTGCCCAAGCCTATCTCCGAGCAGAAAGTGATTGAAACCATCGACTACCGCAAGGATGTGGACGGCTTTCATCCCATCAATGTGGGACGGATGTCCATCGGTCTTCCCTGCTATGTATCTGCTACGCCCAACGGCATCCTCGAACTGCTGAAGCGCTACCAAATAGAGACTTCAGGCAAGAAATGCGTGGTATTGGGACGCAGCAATATTGTCGGAAAGCCTATGGCCGCCCTGATGATGCAGAAAGCTTATCCCGGTGATGCTACAGTGACCGTATGCCATAGCCGCAGCAAAGATTTGGTGAAGGAATGCCAGGAGGCGGATATCATTATCGCAGCATTGGGACAGCCCAACTTTGTAAAAGCCGAAATGGTCAAGGAAGGTGCTGTCGTTATCGACGTAGGTACCACCCGTGTGCCCGATGCTTCCAAGAAATCCGGATTCAAGTTGACCGGTGATGTGAAATTCGATGAAGTAGCTCCCAAATGTTCATTCATTACTCCCGTACCGGGAGGCGTAGGTCCGATGACCATCGTTTCCCTCATGAAGAATACATTGCTGGCCGGCAAGAAAGCAATCTACCAATAATAAGGTAATGAAAGCGCTCGCCGTCTTCATTGCTGCCCTACTGTATAGCGTAACCCTTTCCTCCCAGGAAAGGATTACGCTATTATTTGTCGGCGACCTGATGCAGCACCAGGCACAGATAGACGCAGCGCATGTATCTGAAGGAAAATACGACTACTCTTCCTGCTTCTCCCTCGTAAAGGAACAAATATCCCAAGCAGACCTCGCCATCGGAAACCTGGAAGTCACACTGGGCGGCAAGCCCTATCGGGGTTATCCGGCATTCAGTGCCCCCGATGAATATCTTCAATCCATAAAAGATGCCGGATTCGACATCTTGCTGACAGCAAACAACCATTGCCTGGACCGTGGAAAAAAAGGGTTGGAGCGCACCATACAAATGCTCGATTCCTCAAACATCCCTTATGCAGGCACTTACAGGAATCTGTCCGAACGCAGGCAACGCTATCCTCTGTTCATCAACAAAAACGGCTTCCGCATAGCCCTGCTCAACTACACTTACGGAACCAACGGCATTAAGGCAACACCTCCCAATATCGTCAACTACATTGACAAGAGCATCATCCTGCAAGATATCCAAAGCGCCAAGGCACGCCAACCGGACGCCATTATTGCCTGCATGCATTGGGGAGAAGAATATCAGTCCCTTCCCGACGGGAAACAACGCGAACTGGCCGATTGGCTGCTCCAACAAGGCGTAACACATATTATCGGCTCACATCCGCATGTCATCCAGCCCATGGAGCTGCGCACCAACGGTACCGAGCAGCACATTATAGTCTATTCCTTGGGAAATTTCATCTCCAATATGAGCAAGACCAACACTGACGGCGGTCTCATTTTCACTTTACAGCTGGAAAAGCATCCCCTTCCCCCACCCATCCGTCCATTCTACACAGGCCAAAGCCAGATAAACCCACCGGACTCCGGGTCTCTGCCTTTTCCATACTGTCGTGTTTCCTATTGCGGATATAATTTGGTCTGGACCGGACGCCCCCAACTTACCAAAGAAAAAAACTTCATTCTTTATCCTGCCGGGTCTTCTGTGAAGGACCTCTCCCCAGAAGCTCGTAATTGCCTGGAAATCTTCGTTAAAAACTCTCGAAAGCTGCTCCAGCAGCACAATGTCGGCATTTATGAGAAGAAAAAATAATACCCTTTAAAAAACAACCGAAACAATTGAAACTGAAACGCCTGACCCATCTGAATCTCAATCAAAATTCATCTAAAAGGCTAAAACACAACGATTTAGGAGATTACAACGAAGACAGCTCCAGCCATGCCTAAGATTGGCAAAGGACAGAAAATCCTCAAACTTTTGCTTCCGCAACTGTCAAAAGACATGCAAAAGGCCCTTGCTACGTTACTTTTTGACTCTCTGGCCTCACACTTGAGCGAAACTGAATTTATGTATCCGGACCTTACTTGGAAGGAAATCTGTGGCATACATCGCGCGAAGTGAGGCTTATCGTGGAGCATCCGGATGAGCCTTGAGAGGAGAAAAAGATGGAGAAGATGTCCCCGTGGCGCACGTTGCATACGGGAACGTATAAGTGGGTCGTGGGAATGTCGTAACATTTACCCCAGTTCGGGATAAGAAATAGTTTATAAAAAAGTTGGTAGTCTCATAAATA
>CAJJYX010000230.1 GCA_905197435.1 uncultured Bacteroides sp. | reverse complement strand
AGGAAAATTCATTACCAAGCGGTAATAGCAAGTTGTGTTTTGAGGCACCCGAAATAAATTCGGGCACTCAAAACAACTTGCCGCTCGCCTGACGGCTCGGGAGGGATTCACTCCAAAGTCGTGAATCCGGGACGGAAAATCAGAAACAGGAAACATCAATGCGTATGGAAGAAAACAGAAAGAAAAAATCGACAAAAGGTGTGGGGCGGAAGCCAAAATCCGACCCTGCCGTGCACCGTTATGTAGTACGGTTGAACTCGGAAGAAAACGGGCGTTTCAACATCCAGTTCCAGAAATCCGGATTGAAAGAACATTCAAAATTTATCAAGGCGATGCTTTTCGGACACGAAATCAAGGTGGTTAAAATCGACAAGGCAACGATGGACTACTACATCCGCCTGACCAATTTCTACCACCAGTTCCAGGGTATCGGCAACAATTACAACCAGACGGTCAAGGCGGTCAAGACCAATTTCGGGGAAAAACGGGCATATGCCCTGCTCCGAAATCTAGAAAAGGCGACCATAGACCTGGTAGTGCTGAGCAAGCGGATTATTATGCTTACCCACGAGTTTGAAGAAGCCTACCTTATCAAAAGGAAAAGGGAGGAAGGATGATATGGTGGCGAAAATCAACAGAGGCGTTTCCCTTTACGGGGCAATCGTCTATAACCAGCAGAAAGTGGATGATGCCACGGCACGTATCATTTACGAGAACCGCATGATTACCGATGTCACGGGCAATCCTGAACAGGTCATGCGGCAGACGATATGGGCGTTCGAGAATTACCTGCTTGCCAACAAGAACACGGAGAAGCCCGTACTGCACATCTCGTTAAACCCCTCATTGGATGACCGGCTGACAGACAGCCAATTTGCCGACCTCGCCAAAGAGTATATGCAGAAGATGGGATATGGCGACCAGCCCTACATCGTATATGTACACGAGGACATCAGCCGCAGGCACATCCATATCGTATCCACTTGCGTGAACGAGAAAGGGGAAAAGATTGACGATGCCTACGAGTGGAACCGCTCGATGAAAGCCTGCCGGGAACTGGAACGGAAGTTCGGCCTGAAACAGGTGGAAGACAAGCGGAAGGAACTGCTGGAACCGTATCTCAAAAAAGCGGACTACCAAAGCGGTGACGTGAAGAAACAGGTATCCAATATCGTCAAGAGCGTATTCGGTACCTACCGTTACCAGTCTTTCGGAGAATACAGCGCGTTGCTTTCCTGTTTCAATATCGAGGCGAAGCAAGTGAAAGGCGAATTTGGTGAAGTACCCTATAACGGTATCGTCTATATCATGACAGATGATACGGGAAAACCGGTATGCACACCCATCAAGTCTTCCCTTATCGGTAAACGCTACGGTTACGAAGGGTTGGAAAAACGTATCGGTTACAACGCCCGCGAGTATAAAGCAAAAAAATGGCAACCGAAGATACGGAACGAGATTACCCTTGCCATGCACGGCTGCCGTGGCAACAGAGAGGAATTTGTCCGTCTGCTTGCCGACAAAGGCATAGACGCGCTGTTCCGTGAAAACGATGAAGGACGCATCTATGGAGCGACCTTCATCGACCACAAGAACCGCGAGGTCTATAACGGCTCCCGACTTGGCAAGGAGTTCTCGGCGAATGCCTTTGAACGGCTCTTCAATAATCCTGACAACATCCCCAATGTGGATGCTCACATGCCGGACATCGGTCTGCAAAGCGGATTCTCCTCCGATATGGAAAGCGCCATCGAACAGGCTTTCGGTATATTCGCCATGGAACAGAACGGTCCCGACCCACAGGAAGAGGCTCTTGCCCGAAGACTGCAACGTAAAAAGAAGAAGAAACGCCGCTCACGCGGAATTTCCTAATTACCGATTTTTCTAATATTAAAATTAGTTCATTATGCAACAGGAAGATGATTTGAGAGGACTGGCCAAAGTCATGGAATTCATGCGAGCTATCTCCATTGTGTTTATTGTCATTCACGTGTACTGGTTCTGCTACCGGTCATTTGTGGATATGGGTATAAATATAGGTGTGGTCGACAGGATACTGCTCAATTTCCAACGGACGGCAGGACTGTTCAGCAACCTGCTTATAACGAAAGTATTTGCCGTCATATTCCTTGCCCTCTCATGCCTGGGTACCCAAGGAGTGAAAAATCAGGAGATGACATGGGGCAGGATATACGCCGCTTTCCTTTCGGGATTGGTGCTGTTTTTCATGAACTGGTGGATGCTTGACCTGCCATTCAGCCCGACGGCCAACGCTGTCATATATACGGTAACACTTACCGCAGGATATATCCTTCTCTTGATGTCGGGTATGTGGATCAGTCGTATGCTGAAACATAACCTTATGGAAGATGTCTTCAATACTGCCAACGAGAGTTTCATACAGGAAACAAGGCTTATGGAGAACGAGTATTCCGTCAACTTGCCCACGAAGTTTGTCTATCAGGGCAAGGAATGGGACGGATGGATCAACGTTGTAAACGTTTTTCGTGCGT
>CAJJYX010000229.1 GCA_905197435.1 uncultured Bacteroides sp. | reverse complement strand
GATGCCATATAATAAAAGTGTCCGAGAAAAAGCAGAGAGATGCTTTACAAGCTGTATTTTTTTTAACCCGGACAAGGGCGGACGGAAACCGTGCGGATGTCACCACGCAATACCTTGATCCTGTGGAACTGCAAGGCAAGCTGGGCGGCAAGAGCCTCTTCCTGCAAGCGGAAGTGACCGACGGGTTCCCCGATGGCGACCAACCGATGACACGCGGCACGCAGGTTAGCTCCAGTGCCGGGATGAAAGCCTTTGCCGTGTCTGCCTACAGCGATGCGACAGGCAAGCCCGACTATATGTACAACGTGAAGGTAGAGCCAGAGAAAAACGTTTGGAAACCGGCGGAAGAAATCTCTTGGCCCGGCAGCAAGAAGCTGAGCTTCTATGCGTGGCACCCCTACGGGGCGGACAACCTGATCGTGACGGGAAAGGACACGGAAGGTGCGCCTACTCTGACCTATACCATCCCCGAGGTGTCGGAGCAGTTGGACTTGATGACAGCTGTCAACATCGACCAAAGCGAGACTTCAACCGTACCGCTCTCGTTCAAGCACGTGCTCGCGGCAGTGAAGTTCGTGGCAAGTGCAGACTTTCCGGCTTGTACGGTGAAGTCCGTCTCGTTGAAAGGCGTAAAAGACAAGGGTTCGTACACTTGTCCCTCCGACGGGACGGTAACGGATTGGAAGTTGGAGAATGGAACAAACGATTTCACCTTGACATTCAATGACGGCGGCAAGGTACTGGACGGTACGACGGAAACAGCCATCACGGATGCCGACGAGACCTTCTTCATGCTGCCGCAGACGTTCGACGATGAGACCGCGAGGTTGGAGATAACGGTGGATTACAACGGCAACGTGCAGACAGTCGGCACGGCACTGAAAAACGTGGTGAGCGCATGGACGGCCGGCAAGACCTATACCATCCGTATAAGCTCCGGCTCGTTCAACGTGGAACTGATGAGAACCTCGTTTGCGGCAACCGGCAAGGATGCCGTGGTCTACGTGAAGGCAATGGATGGCTGGACGGCAGAATTGGTAGAAGATACAGCCAGCATTCAGAACACCATCATGACGTTCGCTGCCGGACAAAACGGTGAAGCGGACAATTCCGGCTCCAGCGATGTAGCCAAGTTGGTATTTGGTACCATCAAGCAATCCTCGTTAAAAGGAGAAAAATATTCGGTCAAGGTACGGTTCACCCCGAAAAGCAGCATTCTGAAACCGGTGGACAAGACTGTCACGTTTTGGAAGGCATTGGAAGCTCCGGCTGGCAGTGACATCTTCTACGAGGTGCACAATGCGGACTTACTCACGTTGCTACAAATAACCAACGGTGACCAGTGCCCGGCAGGATATAGCCTGCCTACTGAAGAGGTAGGTAAAGCAATCAGCAATATAGATACCGAATCAGAAGTCGCCTATATCAATACTTATCCTACGCTGGATATGGATAACTCTTTTGGAGACAGATATTCTACAATATATGAGGATACTCATGTCTTTGCAAGTAAGGAGTTTACCTATATAAACATCTTGGCCTGTGGAGATATTAAGTATACAATTACAGATGGTACTAATCTTAATTATATGGACAATGACCATCTGCATATAAGGGCTAAATATCCTTATTGTAAGAATGGTAACGTAGAAAAAAAGACAAGTATTGATGTGGGAATTGTAAGTTTGGACTTAATGTCTAAGGACATGTCTACCGGTTATTTAGCGGCTGTTGTCTATATGTATAAAAACGCAGACAATTCGCTGAAAGACTGTTGCTATATAGATGTTCAAGGATATCCGAATATTACTACTGGTTTTGAGGATTGCATAAAAGAATTTGATACGGAATCTTATAATGGAAAGTCCATGGGATTCATATTTAATACAGACGAGCTGTGGGACAGAATTGAATACGCGACGAAGCCGGGATTATTTAAAGATTTAGGTACTCTTGTAAATGTATCACGTGAATATGGAAAATATGGAAGAACTGATAGCGATCCACTTTGGGTGATTGGCTTCTCTATGTACCCCGGTAAAACTTGCAGCTCAACAATTAACCCATGGGATAAACTCACCGGTAAGTTTATCATCTCTCCCACAGCGACCACTTACTACGTTCGCAAGTTGGCGGATGACGAGTAATCCTGACGGGATATAGGCAAGACTAAAATCAATAATAGTTTGAATAATAAAAAAGACAAGATATGAACAACAGGAATAAACTGATGAGCTTTGCGCTCATCGCACTGGCGGCGTTCTCTGCCTGTTCGGACGAGGTGGAGAACGGTGGACGGCCGAGCAAGGGCGACCATAGCCTGAGCCTCGCCGTAAGCGCACCGGGCACGAACACGACCTGTCCGTCGACGCGCGCAATGCCCGTTCCATCCACGGTTGCGGTCTCGACCGTCGCCTGCAGCGTATCGCCGCGTTTGAGTTCCTTCATAGCTGTGTGGAATGTTTCACGTGAAACATTCACTCCTCCTTCAAAAGCTCGCCGGTGGTCAGGTCAATATAATAGGTATGCAGAAACTGCTG
>CAJJYX010000228.1 GCA_905197435.1 uncultured Bacteroides sp. | reverse complement strand
TTATGTACTACGGTGTAAGTGCCATTTCACTGGTGACCACCGGAAGCCATCAGGAAGGACTGCGTGCCTGCACTTCCTTTATCCAAGACCACCAATACGACCAATTGGATGAACGCATGGCAATTTTTGCCGAGAATCATCCCGTCAAATAAGGAACATTCTTAATATAGTAAACTGCCAAGTTAATGCCGGTATCCTGCCACAATCGGATACCGGCATTATCGTCTCCGCCCAGTGCTTCCACCCAAGCAGCATATTGTTCGGCATTCTCCCTCCGAATCCGTTCTCCATTCATACAACAGAAGGCAGGCCCCAAATTAAAACATACAATGTAACATATTGCATTAAACAGCCAATTACTTGCAAACTCAAACATTTTATCCGTACAAGAAATACAAGAAAAGAAACTTTCAAACTGAAAAACCGGAGAGAATACTTGTTTTTGTAGAATATTTTGTATATTAGGGGCATGTATAGCAATATAGATATATTCAAGATAGAAACAAACCATGTGGTTCCTGCCCGGGGAAAGGTCTTAATTTCCGAGCCTTTTTTGTGTGATCACATGTTCGGACGGTCCGTCATACTACTGGTGGATCACACCCATGACGGTACGATGGGACTTGTTCTGAACAAGCCTCTTCCCTTGTTCTTGAATGATGTGCTGCAAGACTTCAACTGTCCGGAAAGCATACCTATCTATAAGGGAGGACCGCTCAGCACAGATACGTTGTTCTATCTGCACACTCTCGAAAGCATAGCCGGAGCATTGCCCATAGGCAAAGGCTTTTACTTGAACGGTGACTTCGAGGCCATCAAGGACTACATCAAGCAGGGGAATCCTGTCAAAGGCCAAATCAGATTCTTCCTGGGATATTCCGGCTGGGAATACGGACAACTGAGCCGGGAAATCGAGGAAAATACTTGGCTGGTAGGCAAAGAGAGTATTCGTTCGCTAATGGATGAAACAGCCAGCGATGCACTTTGGAAAAGAGCGCTATGCAAACTGGGAACGAAATATGAGATATGGTCACGCTTTCCTCAGATTCCAGCGTTCAATTAGTGCCGCGTAGAAGCTGCAACAGCACGACATCCTTGTAATGCCCTCCAACACGCCACCAATCCTTTAAAAGTCCGCAACGCACAAAGCCGCAGGATTCAAAAAGACGGATGCTTGCCTCATTATCCACTGCGATGTGGACTATCAGCTGTTTCAGATACAGGAAGCCGAAAACATAGTCGCACAGCAGGCATAGCGCTTCCTTAGCATAGCCATTGCCCTGATACTCCTTCCGTATGGCAATGCCCACCTCTCCACGGGCATGCATGGGAGAAAAATCCGTAATGTCGATGGTACCTATCACCGCAGCATCCTCCACACGTACAATCATCATGCGGAGCTGGCGGTCGGCAAACATGTCGCACTCAGAATTCTCTATGTATTGTTTCAAAATAAATTTGGAATAAGGTACGGTGAAGTTTGTTACATCCCAAGTCTGCGGATCATTCTCCATGGCATACATCACCTCCAAGTCTTCCGGCTCCATGGCACGGAGACGCACTCTTTTACTACTGAAATAAGATTTATTCATACTTCCGGTCGGCTATATTTCTTCTTCTTTATCGATATGCAATTCTTTACGCAAACGTCCCTCACCCGGTAGACAGAACAAAGAAGCCGTCAACCCTATCAGTGCGCATAGTACGCCTGTACTGCTCAACATGACATAATAGGTGAAAAAGCCTGCAAGCACCGGTATGGCAAGCAATGCCAGCCGCATACCACTCCACAGAGCATAGAGCCGGAGAGCCTCGGGAAGCGTCACTACATCAATCTTTCGGGTCAGTATCCATGAAAAAAGTTTTAGAGATACGGGCACACAAGAGGCAGTCAGCAGAATGGTCATCGTCTCAGCCATATAGGTGGCACGTACATTTCCAGCATACATACCTACCCATCCGCCTCCGTATTCTCCAAGCAGGACAAGCAGGATGGGAAGTATCCAGAAATAGGCAAAAGTTGTTCGGACACGCACTGCGGTCTTCTTTATTTGTTCTTCCATTTTGTTAATTGATAATTGATAATAGATAATGAACAGGACAATTGTTCCAAGCAATCAGACAGTTCCGGAAAATGGAGTGCGGTTGGCAATACTGCGGCCTAAAGTCACTTCGTCCGTATACTCCAACTCATCGCCGATGGAAATGCCGCGAGCTATGACAGAGAGCTTTACACCCAGCTTTTCCAGCTTGCGATAGATATAAAAGCTTGTCGTATCTCCCTCCATTGTCGGGCTCAGCGCAAGAATCACTTCATTGATGCCGCCGGCTGTCACCCGCTGTACAAGGCTTTCTATCTGCAAATCACCGGGTCCGATGCCATCCATCGGAGAAATAATGCCACCCAACACGTGATACAGGCCCCGGAACTGCTGCGTGGCTTCCACAGCCATCACATCACGGATGTTCTCTACCACACAAACCACAGAAGAGTCCCGCTGCGGATTAGAACAGATGCGGCATGTCTCCGTATCTGATATGTTATGGCATACCTTACAATATCTCACTTCATGTTTCAGCGTCACGATGGCATTGCCAAACGCTTCTACCGTTGCCGTATCCTGACGAAGTAAATGAAGAACCAGCCTCATTGCTGTTTTATGTCCCACTCCGGGCAACTTGGCAAACTCATTTACCGCTTTCTCCAATAATGTCGAGGGAAACTGTCCATTCATATTCCAAAAATTTCTATTGCCGGGCAAAGATAGTGCAAACCGAATGCAGAATAAAATGAACCCGTTCATTTTTTATGCTGAGGCGCAGCCTATCTTCGCTTTCCGGGCAAAGATAGTGCAAACCGAATGCAGAATAAAATGAACCCGTTCATTTTTT
>CAJJYX010000227.1 GCA_905197435.1 uncultured Bacteroides sp. | reverse complement strand
GCGCCGAGAGCGGCATCAGCACATTCCGTGATGCGGGCGGACTGTGGGACAAATATCCGGTGGAGCAGGTGGCAACTCCCGAGGGGTATGCACGCAATCCGGAGTTGGTCATTAATTTTTATAACGAACGGCGCAAGCAGTTGCTCGATGTGGTGCCGAATGCAGGGCATTTAGGGCTTGCCGACTTGGAAAAGGATTTCAATGTAACGATTGTTACCCAGAATGTTGACAATCTGCACGAACGGGCCGGGAGCACACGGGTGATACATCTGCACGGGGAACTGACGAAGGTCTGTTCCAGCCGAGACCCCTATAACCCGCACTTCATCAAGGAGCTGAAGCCGGAGGAATATGAAGTGAAGCTGGGGGATAAGGCCGGTGACGGTTCACAGCTTCGCCCGTTCATTGTGTGGTTCGGCGAAGCCGTACCGGAGATTGAAACTGCCATCAATTATGTGAAGAAAGCCGATATCTTTGTCATCATCGGCACCTCCATGAATGTATATCCGGCAGCGGGACTGCTGAACTATGTACCCCGTGCGGCCGAAGTGTATCTGATAGACCCCAAACCGGTGGATACGCACGTCATGCGGCCGATACATGTCATTCGGAAAGGAGCGTCGGAAGGTGTAAAGGAATTGAAGGCGTTGCTTGCCGATACCCGCTCCCCTTCGCTTTAGGACTTGATGGCTCAAGGTATGGGACTTAGCCTCTCACAGAATGGGACTTAATCCTTCACAACATACGGCTTAGTATGCAAAACACCCGGATGTTTTACCCCAAAGCATCCCCATAGTGCAAGGAGTAGAGCGTAGGAGTTATTCCTGCAAGGTATAGGCTTTGCAGGGATAAAGTATACTTGTCCTTGGGATTCGGCTTATTTCTTTATCACAGCCCGCAATACGAACCAGGCGTGATGTGCTACGGTGCTCACCAGTCCGTAATGTCGCACCATGATGCGGAAGCGTTCGCGCAGGGACGCTTGCCGGTTCTGTGTGGTCATTCCTTCTTCCAGATAGTCGATGATGGTGAGATGGGCGTTGTGCAAGGTCCGTGCCTTTTTCATCACGCGGATGCACCAGTCGAAGTCTGCGGAAAAGCGGTATTGCAGGTCGTATGGTTCCACGAGGGAAGCTTTGGCAAAGAAAGCCTGGTGGCAGACCAGCATGCCCTGCTTGAAGCTCCGCCAGGTAAGTGTTTCCGGGGCGGCAAGGCGGCGCATGCGGATGAAATGCCCTTCTTTATCTACCAGTTCTGTTTCACCGTACAACACGTCGGGCAGTTCGCTGCCGGAGATGGAGTGCACCATCTGTAGCAGGGTGTCGTCCTCGTGGAAGCTGTCGCCGGCATTGAGGAAGCAGAGGTAATCGCCGGTGGCAAGGCGGATGCCTTTGTTCATGGCGTCATACAGCCCTTTGTCCGGTTCGCTCACAATGCGGGTGATGCGGTCTTTGTAGCGGTCGATGATGGCGAGTGTACCGTCTTTTGACGCACCGTCCACTATGATGTATTCCACGTGGTGGTAGGTTTGTGAGATAACACTTTGAATCGTGTCCTCCAGTACCGCTTCGGCATTGTAGGTCACGGTGATGACGCTGAATTTCGGGGTAAGGTGGTTATGCATTTCTTCCGGTCACTTTGTTGTAAAGGTCGATGTATTTCTTGGCAATGACGTTCTCCGAATAATGGGATACGGCTTTTCGGCAGGCCTGTTCCGAGAGGCTTGGGTAGTCGGGCTCGGTCAATGTCCAGTAGATGCCGTTGGCAAAGTCTTCCGAGGATTTGTATTGTGCCACGTAGCCATTGTGCAGATGGTCTATCATCTCCGGGATGCCGCCTACATTGAAACCGACGCAAGGTATGCCGCATGCCATGGCTTCCATGATGGTATTCGGAAGATTCTCCGACAGGGAAGGCAGGACGAATACGTCTGCCGCATTATAAATGTCAACAATGCGCTTATCCTCGCTTACATAGCCCAGGGAAATGGTCGGGAAAGGCAGTTTGCCTTCGAAATCCTCACCATGACCGCCAAGGATTGCCACGCAGGTATTGTCCCGCATCTCCGGATAGGTTTCGCTCATCAGCTGGCAGGCTTCTATCAGATAATCCATTCCCTTGTAAGGATTGGTCGCCTTCTGGGCTATGAACAATATGATGTGCTTGTCCGCTGGCAGATGAGTTCGCAAGCGTGCCTCCTTCTTGCCTTCCGGACGATAGAGATGTGTATCTATCGGATTCGGGATGGTTTCTATCCGCTGACCGGCAAGAAGTCCGCTGAGCTTTGCCTCGGAAGCCAGCCAGCGGCTGCAGGTTACGAACGAAATGCTTCCAGCGCTGTACACTTTCTGTTTTTTCTTCCAGATACGGGCCGATAAGTCGTTCTTGCCTCCTCCCTGAGGCAAGTACTTACAGTTGCCGCATCCGTTATTATAATGATGACACCCCAAGGTGAGGTGACAGATGGAAGAAGCTGGCCAGATGTCGTGCATGGTCCAGACCACTGGCTTGCCACTGTTCATGATTTTCCTGATACCTTTCAGCGACAGCATTCCCTGATTCACCCAATGCAGATGAATCACATCAGCCTCCTTGAATTCGGGCAGGGAAGTGATATCGTTTCCGGCATTGGCTATATCTAGGGCAAAGAGATTCTTTTTGGAAAAATGCAAATGCCAGAAAATGCACCAGCGCTCCCAAAGGAAACTCCACTGTGACTTGAGCGAATGGGGCAGTCCTACAACTGTAATATCCTCGCTCACCTTATCGCGCACCAACATCTTGGCCTTAACACCATTGTTGTTAAGGGCGTCCATCAGGCGATTGGCAGCAACTGCAGCTCCACCCGCCTTCTCACTTGTATTTACTATGAGTACTCGCATTGCTAATATATTTTACGATTGCAAAGGTAAGGAAAAAAATGTGCAAACAAAAGAAAAACAAGAAAAAACTCACGCAGATTGCGCAAATTACGCTGTTCCATACCTTTTTGACCCCTTGAACATGAGCACGGAAAACTATCCCCCCAACCTACTTTCTCAAACGGGTTGGGGAATTTTGTTTCAGTATAGACAGATGAACAATTTAAACTATATACTTGT
>CAJJYX010000226.1 GCA_905197435.1 uncultured Bacteroides sp. | reverse complement strand
CATATATTGCGTTTCAATGCTTTTGAATAGGCAATCAAGGGATAGAGTTCTCCCTCTTTTTCGTGGATGCCCAATTTCTCCATGCGACTGTAATCAAGGTTTCTCACATCAATCTTGCCATCAAATGTTTTGGGGTGTCCTTTCTTTCTGGTCTTTTCTCCCTGATGATAGTACCGCGATGCGCTTCCACCAATAGCCTCACATAGCTCAATCCTAAATCGATGCTCGGTAACGAGTAGTCCGGAATATTGCTGCCACGATAAAACTTATCGAATACACGGCTTTGCTCGGCTGCCGGAATTCCAATGCCATTAGCAGTCACGCGTATCATCAGTTTGTGATCCAGCAAAAGGCAATCTATAACTACATGCACAGACTGATCGGAGTATTTCACGGCATTCTCTATCAAATTGCCAATTATATTGAAAACATTCTTCAAGGATAACAGGCTTCTGGTAATCATCTCAGCCAATGATATTTTGCACAAGGTTCTGCCCAACTCAATCACTAACATCGATAATGTCTAGTCACAAAAAATATTAGATCTGGACAGCTGAAACGTTACAGTCTCTATCAAATATAATCTGAATAGCGTCAGAAACATATTACAGAAAAATAAAGCCAATACTGACGGGATCAATAGAATTGTAAACTAATAAAGCCTATATTGAATAGACAAAAAATATAGAAAACTTTTCTTCGTGTATTGTTGCACCAAGTAAAAGTTTGTTTTATTTTTGCAGTTTAACAATACAATTTATAACCTAATAGGAGAAAAACATTATCAATTATGGATACAAGCAAGATTGTCGGAGAAAAAATCAAGTCGCTCCGTGAAAGCCAGTCAATCAGTATTGAGCAGTTGGCCGAACGTTCCGGCTTAGCCGTAGAACAGATTGAACGCATTGAAAACAACATCGATTTGCCTTCATTGGCTCCACTCATCAAGATAGCCCGCGTACTAGGTGTACGCTTGGGAACTTTCCTTGACGACCAGGACGAGAACGGTCCCGTGGTCTGCCGCAAGAACGAATCACAGAACAGCATCAGCTTCTCCAATAATGCCATCCAAAGCCGTAGGCATATGGTGTACCATTCACTCTCCAAGTCTAAGGCCGACCGCCACATGGAGCCGTTCATTATCGACGTAACCGCTACGGACGACAGCGACTTTGTACTCTCCTCACACGAAGGCGAAGAATTCATCATGGTGATGGAAGGAACCATGGAAATCAGTTACGGCAAAAACACCTACCTGCTCAAAGAAGGCGACAGCATCTATTACGACTCCATCGTCCCACACCACGTGCATGCTTACAAAGGACAGGCAGCCAAGATACTTGCAGTAATTTATACACCCATTTAACCACATGTTATACGAACGCACCCTCGGTCAATGGCTGGAGCATTGGGCCGAAACGACACCCGACAAAGAATACATCGTTTACTCTGACCGAAACCTGCGCTTCACTTGGAGCCAATTCAACCGCCGGGTGGATGACATGGCCAAAGGACTTATCGCCATCGGTGTGGAACGGGGAACACACGTAGGCATTTGGGCAGCCAACGTACCCGACTGGCTGACTTTACTGTATGCTTGCGCCAAGATAGGTGCCGTCTACGTAACAGTAAATACCAACTATAAACAGTCCGAGCTGGAATATCTGTGCCAAAACTCCGATATGCATACCCTTTGCATCGTCAACGGTGAAAAGGACAGCGACTTTGTGCAGATGACCTATACCATGCTTCCGGAACTGAAGACCTGCCAACGCGGTCACCTGAGGAGCGAACGCTTCCCTTATATGAAGAACGTCATCTATGTGGGCCAGGAGAAGCACCGGGGCATGTACAACACTGCCGAAATACTCCTCTTGGGCGACAATATAGAGGACAGCCACCTGAATGAACTCAAAAGCCGAGTCACCTGCCACGATGTAGTGAACATGCAATACACCTCAGGCACTACAGGATTCCCGAAGGGCGTCATGCTTACCCACTACAACATTGCCAACAACGGTTTCCTGACGGGCGAGCACATGAAATTTACCGCCGACGACAAACTCTGCGTCTGCGTACCGCTGTTCCACTGCTTCGGCGTGGTACTCGCCACCATGAACTGCCTGACACACGGCTGTACGGAAGTAATGGTGGAACGTTTCAACCCGTTGATAGTACTGGCCTCTATCCACAAAGAACGTTGCACGGCACTCTACGGTGTGCCCACCATGTTCATCGCCGAACTGAACCATCCGATGTTCGACATGTTTGACATGTCGAGCCTCCGTACGGGCATCATGGCCGGTTCCCTCTGCCCTGTAGAACTGATGAGACAAGTGGAAGAGAAAATGTACATGAAGGTGACCAGCGTTTACGGGCTGACCGAAACTGCTCCAGGAATGACCGCCACCCGGATAGACGACCCGTTCGACGTGCGTTGCAACACCGTAGGGCGCGACTTCGAGCATACGGAAGTAAAGGTTATCAACCCCGAAACCGGAGAAGAATGTCCCGTAGGTGTACAAGGCGAAATGTGCAACCGCGGATACAACACCATGAAAGGCTACTATAAGAATCCCGAAGCCACAGCCGAAGTCATCGACAGGAACGGGTTCCTGCATTCCGGTGACCTCGGAGTGAAGGATGAGGACGGCAACTACCGCATCACAGGACGCATCAAAGACATGATTATCCGTGGCGGCGAGAACATCTACCCACGTGAGATAGAAGAATTCCTCTACCAGCTGGAAGGTGTGAAGGATGTGCAGGTGGCCGGCATCCCCTCCAAAAAGTACGGTGAAGCCGTAGGCGCTTTCATCATCCTGCACGAAGGAGTGGACATGCACGAATCGGACGTACGGGACTTCTGCATCGGCAAGATTTCACGCTACAAAATACCCAAGTACATCTTCTTCATCAAAGAATTCCCCATGACGGGAAGCGGCAAGATACAAAAATTCAAACTAAAGGATGTAGGACTGCAACTTTGCAAAGAGCAAGGAATCGAGATTGTGTGATGAGAGATAAGGGGTTAGGGATTAGCGATTAGGGATAAGGGATTAGGGGTTAGCGGTTATTTGGAGGATGTAATTTAAACTGTGTCAGCAAGGAATAAAATATTAACTTTGCTAACAC
>CAJJYX010000225.1 GCA_905197435.1 uncultured Bacteroides sp. | reverse complement strand
GCAAGCGCGGTGCTTTGCAAAAGCAGATTACCGAGTCGGAGACACTTCTGAAAACTACAAAGAAGACCGTAAGCAGCCAGTTGAATGGGCTTGCCGCCCTGACGGGGCAGATAGAAGAGCGTAAGCGCTACATCCTCACCATCAATAAGGATGTGGAGGCGATAGACCGCGAACTGTCATCGCTGGAGCGTCAGTTGGGGCAGTTGCAGCGTGATTTGAAGGACAAGAAAAGGAAATACGACTCTTCTGTCCAATACCTTTATAAGAACCGCTCCATTGAGGAGAAGCTGATGTTTATTTTCTCTGCCCAAAGTCTGGCGCAGACTTATCGCCGCTTGCGCTATGTGCGCGAGTATGCCACCTATCAGCGTTTGCAGGGTGAGGAGATACTGAAAAAGCAGGAACAGGTGAATAAGAAGAAAGCGGAACTCAGGCAGGTACGCGCTGCAAAAGCCGATCTGCTGAAGGAGCGTGAATCCGAGAAGATGAAGCTGGAAAAGCAGGAGAAGGAGAAACGTACGCTTGTCACCAGCTTGCAGAAGAAGCAGCGCGGTTTGCAAAACGAGATTGCCAAAAAACGCCGCGAAGCCAATCAGCTCAATGCGCGCATCGACCGCCTCATTGCCGAAGAGATAGAGAAAGCCCGCAAACGTGCGGCGGAGGAGGCCCGTCGCGAAGCTGCCGCACGCAAGAAGGACGGTGCGAAGACGGACAAGTCGGCTACGGCTTCCGGTGCATCCAAAACAAAGGCTGCTCCTTTGGAGACTTATACCATGAGCAAGGCCGACCGCGAGTTGTCCGGCGATTTTGCCAATAACCGCGGTAAGCTGCCGATGCCCATAACCGGGGCATATATCATTACAAGCCATTACGGGCAGTATTCTGTGGAAGGCTTGCGCAATGTCAAGCTGGACAATAAGGGCATCGATATACAAGGAAAGCCGGGTGCCCAGGCCCGTGCCATCTTCAACGGCAAAGTGGCGGCGGTCTTCCAACTGAACGGGCTGTTCAATATCCTTGTCCGCCACGGAAATTATATATCCGTTTATTGCAATTTGTCATCGGCCTCGGTGAAGCAGGGCGATGATGTGACCACCAAGCAGCCCCTTGGACAGATATTCTCGGACGGGGCCGACAATGGCCGCACGGTACTGCACTTCCAATTGAGGAAGGAAAAGGAAAAGCTGAATCCGGAGCCGTGGCTGAACAGATAAGGCAAGGCCGGGTTCTCTCTTCCCTTGTCCCTTTATATTCCGACCCCTTCCAGTAGCTCTAAATACATCCCTATAGCTTCTTCAATCTCTTTGATGAAGATGAATTCGTCGGCAGTGTGTGAACGGGCGCTTTTCCCCGGTCCCATCTTTAGAGAGGGAAACGGCATCAGTGCCTGGTCGGATAAGGTCGGTGAGCCGAAGGGAGTGCGTCCCATTGCAATCGCTTTTTGTACTACCGGGTGCTCCGGTGCTACGTGTGAAGAGCTTAGCCGGAAAGAACGGGGAGCGGCTTCACATGTGATGTGTTTCTTTATTTCATCAAACAGCTCTTGGTTGCTGTAGCACTCGTTGCTGCGGATGTCCACTACAAAAGTGCAACGGTCGGGGATGACGTTATGCTGCGTGCCGGCGTTTACCATGGTTACGCTCATCTTTACAGGGCCCAGCAGGGAAGACTCTTTGGGGAAACGGTAGTCGCGGAACCAGGCGATATCATCCAATACCTTATATATGGCATTGTCTCCCTCGTTGCGGGCGGCATGCCCCGATTTGCCGGTGGCAGTTACATCCAGCACCATCAATCCTTTTTCGGCGATGGCAGGCTGCATCTCCGTAGGTTCGCCCACAATGGCAAACTGTATGGGTGGGAGCTCCGGCAATACACATTCTATTCCACCCTTGCCCGATACTTCCTCTTCACACGAGGCAAGGTATATCAGGTTGTAGGCTTGCGTGGTGCGGCACAATGTCAAGAATACCTGCAGCAGGCTGACCACGCTTGCTCCGGCATCATTGCTGCCCAGTCCGTAAAGCTTCCCGTTGCTCTCCAGTACCGGTTTGAAGGGGTCTTTCCGCCATCCGTTGACGGGTTTCACGGTATCGATGTGGGAATTCAGCAGCAGGGTAGGTTTCTTAAGGTCGAACATCGGGCTGAGGCACCACACATTGTTGCCTTTGCGCCCCGTCGTCATGCCTTGCATTTCGATATGGTTCTGCAGGTAATCTGCCGCTTTCTCCTCATCGCGGCTCAGGGAAGGAATGGCTATGAGTGATTTGAGCAATCCGGTTGCTTCGGAAGCTAAAGTCGGTATATCGTAAATCATATTCGGTAAATAAATAATCAGGCTGCAAACTTACGGATAAAAAATGAGAAGGGGGATGTGGCTGAACTCTGACCGGCACATCCTCCTTCTGTTTTATCGATATTGTTTAGAAGAAGCAGCCGAGTGATATCATCAAGTTGCGGTTTTTGTTGCCTGAGTCCTTGATATTCTCTATCAGCCCCCAGTCATAACCGATGGAAATCTGGAATTTCTGGTTGAATTCGACTCCTGCTTTCAGTCCGAGACCGAAGTCAAAACGCTTCATGGCATCATCACCGAATACATTGGTGGAGTTGTCATCGCCTCCATATTCATCTATTATGTCGTCAATCAGGTCTCCTTTTATCTTGGCTTTGCCAAAGAGGCCGATGGCCACGTAAGGACCGGCATTGCCGAATATGGCAAAGTTCTCGTTCACTGCATATTTATAGCCCAAGTGCACAGGGATTTCCAGATAGTAGGGATTGAACTTGATGGTCGCGGCAGAGCCTCCGTCTACCTTGGCGCCTTTCAGCGTAAGCAATGCGCCCATGTCGAGGTAGAGTCCGTCGGAGAATTGCGGCAGTCCCACTTCAGCCTTCACCCCGGCATGAAAGCCTACTTTACTGTCGAATCCGGTGATGGAAAAGTTGCTGCAGTTCATTCCGACTGTTACTCCCCACCTGAGGTTTCCTTGGGCATTGATGCTTGCCAGACTTACAGTCAGCATAGCGATTAAAAGCAATACTTTTTTCATGTTCATTGAATTTAAATTTGTTTGTATATCGCTGCAAATATAGTTATATTTGGTATACTTCTATATTTTAATGATAAAGAATGCTCTTC
>CAJJYX010000224.1 GCA_905197435.1 uncultured Bacteroides sp. | reverse complement strand
TCCGTATAACCATCGGCCCCAAGCAGTTCCACTATACGCTGCTTCCATTCCCCCTGAATGATGATTTCACCGTCTTTCACGGCACCGCCTACGCCGCACTTCGTCTTCAGCATCCGCCCCAGTTCTTTCAAGGCGGCCTCTGCACCGACGAAGCCTTTCACCACGGTAACCACTTTTCCACCGCGATTCTTGCGTTCGATACCCACTCTCAGTTTCTGTCGGTTTTTGGGAGGCGTGTCAGCTTCCTTTTCCTCGCCGCTATCGAATGCGAAATCAGGGTTGGTGGAATACACCATCCCTAATCTCGATTTCCAGTCGTTGTCCTTTGCCGACATGGCTTAATCCTCCATCAGTTTCCGGTAACGGATGCGTTTCGGTTCTTCCAGTCCGAGACGTTTCATCTCAAAGGCGGCTATGCACATGATAAGGGTTTTGCCCGTACCTACCTGATGGTCGATTATACCGCCGCCGTTCATCTTCAGCATCCATACGGCATTTTTCTGGCTGTCGTACAAGGACGGTATGCCCAGCCCTTTCAGGTCAAGGAACGGGAAACTTTGCAGGGAACCGTCATAATCCGGGCGTACATAGCAGTTGAACTTGCGGTTGTACATGTCCGCAAGGTGCTGTTTAAATTCGGGGAGCTGTTCATTCAGCCAGCCTGTGAAAGCAGACCTTATTTCATTGATTTTGGCATCGGCAAGCTGGATGGCCTCGGCATCCCGTACCTTTATATCATTGCCTTCTTTATCCTGCACGGTTTTTGTTATGTCGGGCACCGTGTTATGCAGCGCATGTTTCAGCAGGTCGTTTCCGTAATAACCTCTTTTTTCCCCTTTCACATAATATCTGTCGGTGATGTTTGCGTTCGTTTCTTCAAAACTCACACTGAACTCGTCGATGGATTCCGTATAGTGGATATGGGCTTTTGCCTCAAAAAGATAACCGGCAAACTCTTCATATACGGATACGGGTATCCACCTTTCTCCCAGATTAAAATCAAGCAGTTCGAAACTGATCGGCTCCGGTATGGCTTTCTGCAAGGCTTCCAATGATTTCTTGCTTGCGTCGTCATCGGGATAGTCTTTCAGGTAGTTCTCTATCCATTCGACTTTGGCCACCACATTGCCCGCTATGAAACGGTCTTTGATTTCATAGTTCTTCATCATAGGATTGTAGAAGATACGGTTTTCCAGTTGTGTGAGCAGTTCCTGCCCACCTATTTCACTGAGATTTTCCATATATTCCAGATTGACTTCCCCGAACTTGTTCAGGGATGCCGCAAGTGCTTCCTGTGGTGTATCTACATGTGTCACTTCATTGGCATTGAACGATACGGGAACAGAAAATATATCCGCCTTCTGTATCTTGCCGTTAACGGAACGTTCCAATGACAGTATTTCCCGTCCTCCGGCATCCATCAGCAGGAACTTGGCATTGTCCTTTCCGTTCAATTCCCTGAACATGCGGTAAAAACAGTCATACCGCTTGACCAGTTCTTCCCGTAGTTCCGGCTGTTCGGTTTCCGTTGCGGCTTCCTTATTGTAGAGATTGTGGTAGGCTTCACGGAGCGGGATATAGTAGGCAGCCCGGTATTGTTGGGTGACTGTCAGTTTAAGCGGATGGAATTGTGCTTCGGGAGTACCCACCCCTCTTAAATATCCGTATTGCTCACCCGATTTCACGATGGAACCGTTCTTGTATTCGGGACGTATCTCTCTGGTAAACGGTCGTGGTTCCATTTCTTTCTTCCGCTCTTCCTCGAATTTTTGTCTGCGCTCCTGCCATTTTGCTTCCGCTTCCGCCCGTTCTGCGGTCATGTCTTCCTGCGTGACGGCTTCCTCGTACATGTTCTCTTGGGAGAAGAGGTTGAACATTTCCGGTTCATCCCCTTTCTTTTTGCGGGATGCCGACGGTGCCCGGCTTGGAGAAGGTCTGCTTTCCGCTACTTGCACCTCCGCTTGCTCTTCATCCGCATAGGCGGCAAACAGGTTGAGCATGGGTTCATAGGGCTGTGCGGGGCTTTCTTCCTGTACCTCCTGCCGTTCTGTCTCTCCTGCTGTTTCCAATAGTGTCTCAAACTCTGTTTTGAGGATGGTGGAGCCGTTTGAGCGGGATAGATTGTCATCATAAAGTTTCCGGTCAAGATGGTTCTCCACATCTTGCGCCAATAACTGCCTGAGATGTTCGGAAATTGCGCCGACACCTCCTTCATGAATAAAATTCATGGCCGGTTGTCCGTACATGTTTTTACCCATAGATACGGAAGTATGGACGATATGGTCTAAATCGGCATAGCTGTTGTTGATATTGATGCTGCCGGATATAAGACGGGTTTCAATAAAGTTCCGTTCCTTTTCGGTAAGTTCCGATTTTCGGGTATTCTTCTGCAATACGATCAGGTCACTGCTCACTTCCGTACCCGCATCAACAAACAGGTTGTCCGGCAGACGTATGGCTGAAACAAGATTGGCATGGTTCACCAGCCACTCCCTGACAGGGCGGTTCTGTGGCGAGTCCATGACACCCGAAGTCGTGATATAGGCCAATATCCCGCCTTCGTGTAACGTGTCCATACCTTTGAGAAAGAAATAGTTATGTACGGCAGCAAGTGAGGATTTACGCACGACGTCTTTGCTCCGGTCAAAATCCCGGTCATAAACTCTGGTATTTCCAAACGGTATATTGGATGAAACCATATCGAAGTAGTTATTATAATAGGGCTGTATGGACTGGAAACCGTCTATGGTCACTCTGCTTTCCGGATAGAGGGATGAGAGGATTTTTCCCGTGAGCTTGTCTTTCTCGAAACAATGGACTTCGGGAACATCCTTCAAACCGCTGATAAACATGCCCGTTCCGGCAGAAGGGTCAAGAAAACGTCCCGGACGGATTCCCGGTACCTGCAAGGATTCCTGCATGGCCGTTACCACCGGTTCCGGTGTGTAAAAGGCTGTGAGAGCGGAGTTTTTGAGGCTTTGGACGTATGCCTTGTATTCTTTCCCGTCTTTGGAATACTCACGCAACAGTTCATGCAGCAGTCGGACTTGGGGAAACAATTCCCTGTCTGTCGTTCATTTTTCAATGTCCGTGTCTTTTTCCGCTGGATTCAGGATGCACTTCAATCCCCCGAAACCCGAATAACCGTTCAAAACTTTGCGT
>CAJJYX010000223.1 GCA_905197435.1 uncultured Bacteroides sp. | reverse complement strand
GTATAAATTTTATTTGTTTGTTAATGTGTCTACCTATTTCAGCATAAGACATCCCATTGGAAGGAACTGTCGTTCCCGCTTGTGGAAACGGGCGTTCCCTACAGGCAGGAAACTGTAAGGCACTTATACTTAATATGATAAGCGCATAAATATTAGTGCTTCGGGATGTCTTTTCGAGCGTGATGGAAGCGGTGGAAAGCAAGTGAGGGTAAAGGCATAAAGGGAACAAATTTTTGAAGTATTTTCTCGAAAAAAGGCCGCATGGAGTTTGGGGAAAAGAGTTTTGTTTTTGTCAGTCAAAACAGATATAGTGACTGATTCTCTCTAAATCAGTCTCTGAAAACTCTTCATAAAGCGCAAAAGGTTTCAAGTTGTGGAGCTTTCCTTTCTTTTTGCGATATTCCACGAATGCCTTGGCTTGGTAAAAATTGATGTAAGGATGGTTACGTAGTTTTTCTATTCCGCTTCGGTTCACATTGATAGGGCGGATAGCCCGGATGTCGATATAAAACCAGGGCCGCAATTGATGGTAGTCCAGACGGATGTCCTGCAACTGTTCGATTCGGTAGAATCCTCCCAGATGCCGGCGGTAATTCGTTATCAGCCGGGCTATTCCGCTGCCTATGCCGGGAATTTTTTTCAGTTCAGTGGTGTCGGCGAGATTCAAATCGACCACTGTGCCTGCAGGATATTTATAAAGGACGGTTTTAGGGGGTGCAGTGCTGTCATTGCTCATGAGGGAAGCATGGAGCCGTGTGTGTCGGACGGTATCTTCGGGAGCGATACGGATATAGGGCATCAGAGCCCGGTACTGTTCCTCTGTCAGTCCGTAGACCTTTCTGAAATCTTCCGCCTTGCGGAACCTGCCTCCTTTGCCGCGATAGTGCAGAATGTTCCGTGCCATCCATTCCGGGAGTCCCAATCTGTGGAAAGCGGCGGAGTCTGCTGTGTTGGGATTGAAAGGAAACAAGGAAACGGGTATGGCTCTCTTTAAGGGATATCGGGAGAAATCCTTTTCCCGTTTCTTTTGCTTCTCCTGCACGGCTGCGATGAAATCCCCATACTCTGCCACGGCTATGGCTTGCTGCCGCATCTCTTCTTCGGAAAGCGGTTGCTGCCCTCTTCGGTATGAATGGAAATACCCGAAGAGAAAGACAAGGAGGATTCCGGTTACAAGAACCAGTATTCCACGTCTTTCTCCACGGGTGAAGTAAAAGAAGTCTTTCAATGGGTTTTGCATTCCCGCTTTACTTTAGTAAGCCCAACTCGTTGATGAATATGAGGGCAATGCCTATCGGGGCAATGAACTTCAGGATGAATATCAATAGCTTGTAAACCCATGTCTTCAGCGTGCCGTTATTGCTGACTTCTTCCCAAACAATCCTCTTGTCCAGATACCAGCCGGTAAAGATGGATATGAAGAAACCTCCCAAAGGTAGCATCAGTTTGGCTGTAACGAAATCGAACAGGTCGAATAGGGTCAGTCCGAATATCGTGTAGTCCTTGCCGATGCCCAAAGAGAGCGAGCAGAGTGTACCCAGAATCATGCACCCTGCGGTGACAAGCGTCGCTGCCTTACTGCGTGAGAATTTGAATTCTTCGTGCAGATATGCCGTTGCGACTTCGTGCAGGGAAATGGTGGAGGTAAGTGCAGCCAAGGCCAGCAAGACATAAAACATCAAAGAGAGTGCAATGGCCAGCCACGGCATATTGCCGAATGCTTGTTGGAATACATTGGGCAAGGTAATGAACAGCAGGCTTGGCCCGGCATCCGGCTGGATGCCCACGGCAAATGCGGCCGGAAAAATAATGAACCCGGCCAAGATGGCAACTACTGTATCGATGGCAGCTACATTGAAGGCGGTTTTGGGCAGGTTAGTGTCATTCCTGAAGTAAGAAGCGTAGGTACAGAGGCATCCCATGCCGAGGCTGAGGGAAAAGAAGGCTTGTCCCATTGCCCCTAAAAACACGTTCCCATCCACTTTGCTGAAATCAGGCTTAAGCAGGAATTCTATGCCCGCATGTGCTCCCGGCAGTGACAGGGAGCAGGCAGCAAGGACAATCAGGAGGATGAACAAAACCGGCATCATGATTTTTGCCGATTTCTCGATGCCTTTCTCTACACCTTTGACAATGATTAGATGGGTGGCCAGCAGGAAAAGTACCAGCCAGATGACCGGACGCCACGGGTTGCTGACGAAGTTGTTGAAAGAAGCGATGAAGTCGGCCGCAGACTTTCCGGCAAAGCTGTTTGTAACGGCTTCTCCAATGAACTCCAGCGTCCATCCTGCTACAACGGAATAATAACCCAGAATAAGGAAACCTGCCAATACCCCCATACGCCCCACCCAGCGCCAATGCGTACCGGGAGCCAGCTTCTGGTAAGCACCTGCGGTATTGGCGCGGGAATGCCTGCCTATAAGGAATTCGGAAATCATGATGGGGATTCCCAGGATTAGCACACAAACCAGGTATATGAGGATAAATGCGGCACCTCCGTGATTTCCCGTTTCATAAGGAAATCTCCAAATGTTGCCTAAACCGACTGCCGAACCTGCGGAGGCGAGTATGACACCTAATTTGGTCCCAAAGTTAGCTCTGTCATTTCTTGTCATAAAACGTAGATTTTTCTTTCATTTCGTTGTTAATGCCTACTAAAACGTGCAAATATAGAAAATGTTCCGTACTTTTGTATACAAATAGTTCATTAATTGAAAAGATGAATAGATAGGAGAATATTCTTATGCTGTATTATATCGTTAGAAAATACCCGTTGTCACTCTGTATCATCCTGGCTGTGACTTATCTCTCTTTCTTCAAACCGCCCACGGAAATCAACGAGATTGATATTCCTTACTTTGATAAGTTGGCGCATGTATGCATGTACTTCGGCATGGCCGGTATGCTTTGGGTGGAGTTCCTGCGGGCGCATCGCAGGGACCATCAGCCCTTGTGGCACGCATGGGTGGGGGCATTGGCATGCCCCGTCTTGTTCAGCGGGGTGGTGGAACTGTTACAGGAATACTGCACCACCTATCGTGGGGGCGACTTGCTGGACTTTGCCGCCAACACCTTGGGAGCGGTGCTGGCGTCACTGATAGGATACTTCATTGTACGCCCCTTCATGATGCGGACTTCAGGGAAGTAAGAACTGTGCGGGGACTATAAGTAGTCGACCACCGTGCCGAGTTTTATCCCATTCGACCCTTTTATCAGAATCGTTTTCCCGTGAGGCTTGTCCTGCTTCAGCGCCTCGATGAGGGTGGTGACATCGGGATAAGTGGGGTAGCTGTGGCGGGTGGCGGCAAACTGGTCACCCACTAAAATCACATCCTCGAAGCCGCATTCTTCCAAGTAATCCACAATCTTCTGGTGCT
>CAJJYX010000222.1 GCA_905197435.1 uncultured Bacteroides sp. | reverse complement strand
ATTGCAGCCAAAAAGAACGCTGAATAACTTTTAAATCTAATATATAATATGAAAATCTTAGTATTGAACTGCGGTAGCTCATCCATCAAATACAAATTGTTTGATATGGATAAAAAGGAAGTTATTGCTCAGGGTGGCATTGAAAAAATTGGTTTGAAGGATTCTTTCCTGAAGTTCACCTTGCCCAATGGCGAGAAGAAGATTCTTGAGAAGGATATTCCCGAGCATACCGTAGGTGTGGAGTTTATTCTGAACACTTTGACAAGTCCTGAATACGGGGCCATCAAGTCTTTGGATGAAATCAATGCTGTAGGCCACCGCATGGTGCATGGAGGTGAAAAGTTCAGCGAGTCTGTGCGACTGACGCCGGAAGTGCTTGCTGCCTTCACAGCTTGTAACGACCTGGCTCCACTCCATAACCCTGCTAACTTGAAAGGGGTAAATGCAATATCTGCCATTCTGCCGGATGTTCCGCAGATTGGCGTGTTTGATACGGCTTTCCACCAGACCATGCCGAAGCATGCCTATATGTATGCCGTTCCTTATGAATTTTATGAGAAATACGGTGTGCGCCGTTACGGTTTCCATGGGACTTCCCACCGCTATGTGTCACAGCGTGTCTGTGAGTTCCTGGGGGTACAACCGGAAGGAAAGAAAATCATCACTTGCCATATCGGCAATGGCGGTTCCATTACGGCTATTAAAGACGGTAAGTGCATGGATACCAGTATGGGCTTGACTCCGCTTGAAGGACTGATGATGGGTACGCGCAGCGGTGATATTGATGCAGGTGCCGTTTCCTTCATTATGGGAAAGGAAGGCTTGGATGCAAATGGCATATCCAACCTTTTGAACAAGAAGAGTGGAGTACTGGGCATTTTCGGCGAATCCAGTGATATGCGTGATTTGGAAAATGCCGTGGCTGCCGGTAACCCGAGAGCTATTCTGGCTGAAGAAATGTACTTCTACCGTATCAAGAAATATATCGGTGCCTATGCTGCCGCTTTGGGTGGCGTGGATATTGTGGTATTTACCGGTGGTGTCGGTGAGAATCAGGCAAGTGCCCGCTGGGGTGCATGCGAAGGCTTGGAATTCATGGGCATAAAACTGGATGCCGAAAAGAACAAGGTTCGCGGTGAAGAAATGGTTATTTCTGCGGATGACTCCAAAGTGAAAGTGGTGGTAATCCCGACTGATGAAGAATTGATGATTGCTTCTGATACAATGAATATTCTGAAAAAATAATGCTGTCGTAATATTTTTCCGGATTTCGGATATGTTTTCGCCCCTGTAAATATGTAATGTATTTATAGGGGCGAAATGTTTTCCGAATCCTTTAAAAATACTTATCTTTGTTACTCAGTTGAAATAATGCTGGCAATTTCTCGAATAACTTCAAATAAAAAAATGCTTATGAAACGATTAATGTATGTGTTGTTCTTTGTATTGCTGACAAGTGGCATGACGTATGCCCAGCAGGCAAAGTACGTATTTTATTTCATCGGTGATGGAATGGGTGTGAATCAAGTGAACGGTACGGAGATGTATCTGGCTGAACAAGAGGGACGCATCGGTGTGAAACCTTTGCTGTTTACTTCCTTTCCGGTTGCCAGCATGGCTACCACCTTCTCTGCCACCAATTCGGTGACTGACTCTTCTGCTGCCGGAACAGCCCTGGCTACCGGTACAAAGACTTACAACGGTGCCATCGGCATGGACGATAATAAGAATGCCCTCCAGAGTGTTGCTGCGAAAGCCAAGAAATCCGGCAAGAAAGTCGGGGTAACTACCAGTGTCAGTGTAGATCATGCTACTCCCTCCGCATTCTATGCACATCAGCCTAACCGCAGCATGTATTATGAGATAGCCCTTGACCTCCCGAAAGCCGGTTTTGACTTCTATGCCGGTGGCGGTTTCCTGAAGCCGACTACCACTGCCGACAAGAAAGAGGCTCCGAGCATCTTCCCCATCTTTGAAGAGGCCGGATATACCGTTGCAAGAGGTCTTGACGAGTATAAGTCGAAATCTGCCGGGGCAGACAAGATGATTCTTATCCAAAAAGAAGGTGCAGAACCTTCATGCCTGCCTTATGCCATCGACCGTAAGGAAGGTGACTTGACACTGGCAGAAATCACCGAAAGTGCCATTGATTTCCTGACCAAAGGCAATAACAAAGGTTTCTTCCTGATGGTTGAAGGTGGAAAGATTGACTGGGCTTGTCATGTAAATGACCCTGCCACTGTTTTTGAGGAAGTGGTTGATATGGACGATGCTGTCAAGGTGGCTTACGAATTCTATAAGAAGCATCCCAAAGAAACTTTGATTGTAGTGACTGCCGACCATGAGACCGGTGGACTGGGCTTGGGCACCGGTAAGTATGAACTCCATCTGAAGGCTCTTGCCAAACAGCAACAATCTCAGGAGGTACTTTCACGTTCCATAACCGACTTACGCAAGATGCGTAAAGTCATCAATTGGGCGGAAATGAAAGAATTCCTGGCAGAAAAGATGGGCTTTTGGAAAGAGTTGCCGGTGAGCTGGGAGCAGGAGAAGATGTTGCGGGATGCTTACGAAGAGTCATTCGTGAATAAGCATGTGGTTTTTGAGGAAAGCCTTTATGCCAAGACTGAGCCTCTGGCCGTTGCAGCCAGAAAGGTGATGAGCCAGATTGCCATGGTGGGCTGGACCAGCGGTAGTCATACAGCCGGATATGTACCGGTGTTTGCGGTGGGTGCAGGCTCCAATTTGTTCATGGGCAAGATGGACAATACGGAAATTCCGAAGCGCATAGCTAAGGCTGGCGGATACAAATAATAAAGAAAAGGTAAATGTGCCAAAACTCTGACAGGTATCTCATTCTCTGTCTGAGTTTTGGCACATCTTTTTTTGTTTGGAATGACAAGGATGCTTTTATTCCTTAAGGTCTTTCTTTATAATTTCATCCATCTCCCGGATATGTCTCTCCCGTTCCTTTGCGGATTTCACTTCCTGGTCCTTGTATCCGGTATTTGTCCGTTCAGAGACTTCCTCACCCCATTCTTCGAATTCATCTGTTGCCGGACGTCCGTGCGGGTCTATGTTCTCCTCGGCAATCGGGTCGTTTCTGTAAATCATATCATCCATGACGCTAATGTTTTAATGTTATGATGTTACTACAAGTTTACCGGGGAAAAGTTCCGGTAAACTTCGCTTTTTCGTAATCATTTATAAGAATAAACGTTTTATAGCGCAGGCAGCAGATACTTCCAGATTAAGTTCAGTTCGGCTTGCATGTCGGGGATGTTTGCGGTGACGGCGATGACAGTATCCTTATCCGGCAGCACCAGTATGTATTGGCCGTGGGCGCCATCGGCACGGTAGGCATTGTGGCGGCAACGCCACAT
>CAJJYX010000221.1 GCA_905197435.1 uncultured Bacteroides sp. | reverse complement strand
AGCAAGCAGAGAATGTCGGAGTCGGTTCAGTGATACCACGTTCTGTACCAGCCAACTTAGCAGTAAAGCCAGACAAGAAGTAGTACTGAGCTTGTTCAGGGTTCAGGATAGATACCGGAGGCAATACACCGAATGCATCGGCAGACAGGAAGATTACCTGGTGAGCGTGAGGACCCTTGGAAACCGGCTTAACGATGTTGTTGATGTGGTAGATAGGATAAGAAACGCGAGTATTCTCAGTTACGCTCTTGTCAGCGAAGTCAATCTTACCTTCAGCGTCAACTGTTACGTTCTCCAACAGAGCGTCACGTTTGATGGCAGCGTAGATATCGGGTTCGCTTTCTTTATCCAGGTTGATAACTTTAGCGTAGCAACCACCTTCGTAGTTGAATACACCTTCGTCATCCCATCCGTGTTCGTCGTCACCGATCAACAGACGTTTCGGGTCGGTTGACAAGGTAGTCTTACCTGTACCGGACAGACCGAAGAAGATTGCAGAGTCAGTGCCTTCCTTGTTAGTGTTGGCAGAGCAGTGCATAGAAGCGATGCCACGCAACGGGTTCTTGTAGTTCATGATAGAGAACATACCCTTCTTCATTTCACCACCGTACCAAGTGTTCAGGATAACCTGCTCGTTGGTCTTCAAGTTGAATACAGTAGCTGTTTCAGAGTTCAGACCCAGTTCTTTGTAGTTGTCAACTTTTGCCTTGGAAGCGTTGAATGATACGAAATCGGGTTCTCCGTAGTTGGCAAGTTCTTCAGCAGTCGGGCGGATGAACATGTTAGTTACGAAGTGAGCCTGCCATGCTACTTCCATGATGAAACGTACTTTCATGCGGGTAGCTTCGTTGGCACCGCAGAAAGTATCGACAACGAACAGACGCTTGCCGCTCAGCTGCTTAACAGCCTTACCCTTCAGGTCGGCCCAAGCTTCTTCTGAACAAGGCTTGTTGTCGTTTTTGTATTCTTCGGAAGTCCACCATACAGAGTCCTTGCTGGCTTCATTCATTACGAAGAATTTATCTTTAGGAGAACGACCGGTATAGATACCTGTCATTACATTTACAGCACCCAGTTCAGTAACTTGGCCTTTTTCATAGCCTTCCAAACCCGGTTTGGTTTCTTCTGCGAACAGTACATCGTAAGACGGGTTGTGGATAATTTCCTTCACGTCTTGGATACCGTACTTGCTTAAATCTAAATTTGCCATTTCTTTTAATGATTTAAAATGTTGGTATTTGGTTTATAATCTCTTTGCTTAATCTCTTTTCATCTTTGATTTACAAGGGAAAACAGGCGTAGAATGCTCCTTTTTCCCTACTTTTCAACAAGTCCCTTGTTTTTCACCTACAAAAGTAATACTTTCTTTTTAAAGAAAGGCCCTATTAGAGAAATTTTTCCCTAATAGGAAATCTTTTATAAAACCATAACAATATCTGCTAACTGAATGTTGCAAATTGAATGAAATTCGTTTACTTTGCAGCGGATTAGCACATTTTATAATTATGAAAGTTATCAACTTTGCCGAGACAAATTCTGTCTTGAATCAATATGTGGCAGAAATTCGTGATGTGGCAATTCAGGGCGACCGTATGCGTTTTCGCCGTAATATAGAGCGCATTGGGGAGATAATGGCGTATGAGATGAGTAAGGAACTGACGTATTCCGTCAAGCAAGTGCAGACTCCTTTGGGAGTGGCGCCGGTGAGCACACCCGACGACGAGGTGGTGATTGCCACCGTTTTCCGTGCCGGGCTGCCCTTGCATACGGGATTCCTGAACATGTTCGACCATGCCGGAAATGCTTTTGTCTCTGCCTACCGTTATTATAAAGATAAGGAATGCCGCACGGTGGATGTGCATATCGAATACATTGCTACTCCGGACTTGTCCGATAAAACATTATTGATTGTAGACCCGATGCTTGCTACGGGCGAAAGCATGGAACTGGCCTGGAAGGCTTTCATCACCAAGGGGATGCCTGCCAAGTTGCAGATAGCTTGTGTCATTGCCAGCCGGCAGGGCGTGGAGCATCTGGAGAGGCTGTTCCCCGGAGATGAAGTGACCTTGTGGTGTGCAGCCATCGATCCAGAGATGAACGAGCATTCCTACATCGTGCCCGGGCTGGGTGATGCCGGAGATTTGGCGTTCGGCGACAAGCTATAATCCTTATATATCCTCTCCATCAGCCTTGCCCCGAGCACGGGTCTGTAATGGCCCGGTTCATAATAATTGCGGATGTCGTCCGTATATTCGTTGATACCGGTGAAATCAAATACATTCCGTTTCCCGAAGAAGCGTTTCAGCGTCTTCACGTCGGCAGGGTTTATGTTGACTTGCAGATAGTCGGGGCTGATAATGATTTTTACATCGGTATCATGCTTCCGGCATATCCGCTTTATTTCCTGCAACAAGCCGATTTGCTTTTCCCTGAGCACTTGGGGAGCTTCCCGGTATTTCCCGTCTCTATGATTCTTTGTTTTCTCTTTGGTAAATTCTCCCTTCCGGTTTTCCCAGTACATCTCCCCTTCTTCCTTTATCATTTCCTCTCTGGGATTCCGCACGTCGTTGGTCACCGGGTTCCGGGTAGAAGCGTAGGGATTTATTATCCCTCTCATGTAAGGCCGATAGGTGTGGAACAGCTTATAGTCCAGATAAGGAAAAAGAAAGTTCGGGTAGAAGAAGGCCTGGCAGAATTCCTTTTGGAACTTGAAGCTGCTCATCCCTGAGATGGCAGGTGGCAGGATGTTGGAATGTCCGGTCAGGCAACGGTCGTTGTGCAATGATTCCTTGTCAATTACCAGCAGCAGGTTCTTGATTCTTGCGCCTGCCTTGTCCAGCGCCTTCAGTTTCAGGCAGACGGCGGCAAGGCTTTCGGCGTTCCCGAATAGCCGTACGGCCCTTCCGCCGTGTAGGTATTTCTCCCATTCATGGCATTGATAGGCCATGGTGCAGGAGTTCCCCATGATATAAGAGTCGATGGGGATGGTGTCCCGGTTGTTCAGATACATCTGCCACCCCACGTACCCCTCGTTCAGCACGACCGGGGTCCGGTCGTATCGTTCATAATTCCTCAGGACCATGAAGGGGTCGTCCAGAAAATAAACTGCCAGCAGGGCTATGAAAGGGATAAAAAGAATAAAGAGTTTCTTCATGAAACGTATGGCTGCGTTTCGTTCGCTGTTTTTCTTCATCATGTGTCTTTTTGTCAGAATTGTAAATATATGAAGCTGTCCGAGTTGAACTGCCCCAGCGTGAAGAGTGCTATGGCAAGCAGATAATAGACACTCCATCTTACGGCTGCCGGTTGCCGTCCGAGGGCTTCCAGCAAGTCATGCTTGGACATGAAGTATTCGTAAACCAATATCAGCACGAGTGCGCTCCCTGCCACAATGCTGTTGTGGT
>CAJJYX010000220.1 GCA_905197435.1 uncultured Bacteroides sp. | reverse complement strand
GCCCAGCGTGGCCTCGTTGGCGAACAGGCCGGAGATGGAGCCCTTGCGCAGCTTGTAGGTGCCGCGGTTGGTCAGGTATTCATAGTCGGCAGTGCTCAGTACGGCTGCTTCGGGGTCAACAGGAGTTCCGTCCAAGTGGTCCCAAGTGAAGAGATTTTCACAAGAAGCATAGATACGTGCTTTCTGGATAAGGGCTTTCTTGGTCAGATAAGCAGGTAATGTATAGCCTACAGTGATATTCTTCAAACGTAGGTAAGCCATGTTCAGCAAGTAGCGGTCGGAATAACACATGTTGAATGAGTTGGTTCCATTACCCATGTTGACTGCACGCGGGTAGAAAGCGTCTGTACGGTCTTCTCTCCAGTAGTTGGTGCTGAAACGTTTGGCGATGGCACCGTCACCTGTGTTGAAGCCTGCCAATGTCAGTGAAGAAGAACCCCACATGTCGCATTTGCCTACACCTTGGAAGAAGAGTGAAAGGTCAACGCCCTTCCAATCTGCTCCTACGCGGAAGCTGTATTGGTATCTCGGAGTAGAATTACCTATAACGACTTTATCACCGTGATCGTCGATGGTGTTGCTGCCTGCTGTGATTTCACCGTCACCGTCAAGGTCCTTGTACATTACATCGCCCGGGCCGAAGATGAGGCTACCAGACTGCAAGTAAGCTTGGTTGTGGGCATTCGGGTCTTTCAGCTTATTGATTTCTACACCTGCACCTTTACCGGTCGTTACTTTTTCTTTTACGAAATTGCCATCGGCATCATAAACGAAATCGTCTTTCTGATAGAGGCGTTCCACCTTGTATCCCCAGATGTCACCGTAGCGTTTGCCTTTATAGTTACCATTCAGGCTGGTCACATTGCCGTAGTTGTCGATGATGGTCTTAAAGTCGCTTAATGTGGCATTGGCTGTGATGCGCAAACCGTTTTTGAATTGATGGCTGTAGTCAAGGCCGATTTCCCATCCGTCGGTATGCAGGTTACCATAATTACCCTTCAATGAGGATGTTCCATAAGTGTAAGTCAGATCTTGGTTGGGAACAATCATGTTTTCTGTTTTGCGGCGGAACCAGTCGAACGTAAGGCCAAGTTCTCCATTCAGGAAACGGGCATCAAATCCTACATCGAAAGTGGAGATGTCTTGCCAAGTGATGTCGCGGGCAACGGAAGTAGGTGTTCCTACGTAGTTGAGCAAATTACCGTCTCCGCCAATCCAACTGACCGTAGAACCGGAGGAAATAGTGGAAATGTACAGTGAATTAGATACGGATTGGTCACCGATTTTACCCCAAGATGCACGCAGTTTCAGTGCCGATACGGCTTCTTTGATGGATTGCATAAAAGCTTCCTCGCTTACACGCCATCCTGCGGAGAATGAAGGATACCAACGCCAACGTTGGTCTGCACCAAACACGGAAGTGCCATCGTAACGTAGGTTGGCTTCCAACAGGTATTTGCCTGCATAGTCGTAGTTGAGACGGCCGAAATAGCCTAACTGGGCATTCCAATCTTTGTCTCCCCAGACATATTGCTCTCCGGTTGCAAAGTTAAATTGAGGATTCTCCACGTCGTTAACTTGTTTTCTGCGAGCTTGGCTGTATTCCATATCATAAGTTACGCGGTTCATACCAAGCATGAATTTCATATTGTGATCTTGCAGGAAATTCAGCTCATAGGTAGTGTAGGCATTGATTGTGTTACGCATGGAGTTTTCTGTGTAACGGTCCAATTGATCGACTCCGGAACCTATGCCGGTATAAGTACTCATTACTAAATCGTAGGCAGGCATATCCTGACCGTAGTAATTTACAGTTACTTGGTTGCCGTTGGCATCCAAGCGCGGCGTTGCACCACCCCAAGTATTGGCTGCTGTGAAACGTGTACCGGGACGCAACCAGATATATTCTTGGTTGGCATGTGAATAATCAAAATCGGCAGTCCATCCTTTCAAAATGTTCAGATGAAGTCCCATATTGATATTGGTATAGTTACGGGTCATCTTGGCGGTATTGGCTTGGCTGAATTCGGAAGCCGGGCTACGGAGTTCGTTGCCGTTTTCATCATAGCCCATCGGATAAATATCACTCCAACGATAACAATAGTACCAAGGGTCGAATACGCCTGTAGCATTGTAAGGATAACTCTTTTCGCGTTTTGAATAGATGGCGCCGGCTTTCAGGGTAATCCATTTGTTGAATTCGGTAGTCAGGTTGAGAGAAGCGTTGTAACGTTTAAAATTGTCTTCTTTAGCAGCCTTGTTCATGCCGTCCTGATCCAAATAACCCAGGCCGATATTGAAAGTCGTTTTTCCACTTTTACCGTTTACGGAGAGATTGTGGTTTTGGGCTACTGCCACGTCCTTTACCAAATAATCGTATGGATCGTAATGGCGTACACCTATTTTGCGGTTGTTGGAGTCAAGATACCAGTCGCGTCCATAGACGGTAGGATCGTTCTTGCCCACTTTGCCACTATAAAGCTTTTCCCATTCTTTGGAGCGTTCAATACCTTCACGGGTAATATAGAAAAAGGCGCCGGCCACTGTCCCACCGGTACGTTCTGCTGCATCCATAATGTATTCCATGCCACTAATACCGCCAACGTTGCTGTCTTTGGCTACAGTTTGGAAAGCCACGTTCCCTGAATAGTTAACAGTAACCCTATCTGTCTTGTTGCCTTTTTTTGTGGTGATTAGGATAACACCGAATGCAGCCTTTGAACCATATATTGAAGAGGCTGCAGCATCTTTCAATACAGAAATTGATTCGATGTCATCGGGATTTACCAAACTGATGCTTGGAATTTCTACATTGTCCATCAATATGAGTGGCTTGGAGTTACCTTCCAGAGAGGCTATTGCACCACGAATCTTGATATTGGGATCTGTACCAACTTCACTACTTGGAATAGTGATAGTCAAACCCGGTGTGGTACCTTGTAAGCCACGACCTACATCTGAAATAGGGCGGCTGTCCAAAGCTTTTCCTACATCGACCGTAGCAACGGCACCTGTCAGGTTGGTTTTCTTTTGTGCACCGTAACCTACAACAACTACTTCAGACAGCATTTCTGAGTCTTCTTTTAAGAGCACTTTCATGTCCTTTGTTGCCTTCACCTCCAGTGTTTGGTAGCCCACAAACGAAATGCGAAGTATTGCTCCTTGCTTTACATTCAAGGTGAATTTCCCGTTAATATCAGTAACGACACCATTGGTAGTACCTTTTTCTACTACACTGGCACCGATAATGGGTTCACCGGCTGCGTCTACCACCAAACCGGTAGCGGTGATGGCTTGTAATTGTTCTGTTACACTAAACGAATTTTCCGGATTGGCTTGTGTAGCCATCACGTTGCCACTGCTTAATAGCAGTGAACTGATTGCCACTGCCGTGAGAAGCTTACCATTAGTAAGTCCTCGTTTTTTGCAATCTCCATTCATAAACGATTGATGATTTTG
>CAJJYX010000219.1 GCA_905197435.1 uncultured Bacteroides sp. | reverse complement strand
CTGCAATTCCAGTGGTTCGGCCTCACGCGCGAGAGCGAAACACAACTCATCCTGAAGGCCGACGACAACTTCGACAAAAAAGAGCGAGGATTTATCCTCAACCTTGAAATGAAGACGGGATTCTACAAGGAGCAAGTCACCATACGGCAGAAACCGTGTACCAATTTCTTCCAGGTAGAATCCATCGTCTACACCCTGGAGGAAGGCGACGGGGTGGAGGAAACAGAGTCTCGTGATTGGGGAGTCGTCATACAAGACTACACCACCTCAGGTCCGGACGTTGTAAAGGCCTGTGTATGGCCGTTTTGGAATGCCTACGTCTTCTACTCTTTCCAGACCGAAGGGGAAGAATCACCACTGAAATACGTGAATCCCGAAGAGGGCATACACGTCATCGCGCCGAAAGAGCTGTCGGACGGAAATATCGTTTACGAAACGAAAGAATGGAAATACAGCACCTACCGCACAGAGCAGAATAGCGAACTGAAAGAGAAAGAATTCGAAGTAGACCAAGTGAAAGGCAAGAGTAATGAATATGCCGCCGACCTCTATTACAAGAAGATGCAGATGAGCTACACCTTGACATTGGCGCGGACAAACAGCGACGATAAGAAAGTGTTCAAAGGAAAATTCTCGAAAGAATATCCCTATGACTGCTCGCCGATACGCTGCACGTTGGGCGAACTGCCGAAGGATTGATTTCCAATCGACCAACACTCAATCCCGCCTTTCCGGCAGCTTCGGCGACAATAAATGCCACGTCCAATGGACATAAACCAAATATCAATCAACATGAAAACGACTAAATTATTCCAATCCGTCCTTCTGTTCTCCCTCCTTCTTTGCAGCCTGGCAGCGTGCAGCGATGACGATGACCTTCGCCTCTCGCCCATACAAGAAACCTATATGGAAGGCGATGCCTCCACCCTGCAGATAGACATGACACGCAGTGACTGGCGCATTGCCTCCATCACATCTTTGGATGGTGCCACGATGGTAGACAAGAACAACCGCCCTCTGCAACTGGAAGGTTTGGGAAGTCTGCAATTCCAGTGGTTCGGCCTCACGCGCGAGAGCGAAACACAACTCATCCTGACAACCAATGACAACTTCGACGGGGAAGAACGCGGGTTTATCCTCAACCTTGAAATGAAGACGGGACTCTACAAGGAGCAAGTCACCATACGGCAGAAACCGTGCGAAAGTTTCTATCAGATTGAGTCCGTCGAATACAGCGTGGAAGAAGGCGATGGGGTGAAAGAAGCCGGAACGGGACCCGACAAGAGTACTTATAAAGATGAAACGATGGGCAATACAACCGAAAAGCACGACTATTATCCGTTCATCAATAAATGGACAGAATATGCATTCATACCCGATGGCCACTCCGATGAAATCTTCAACTGGATAGACCCGGAGAAACGCAGCACCTATCTGCCCGACCGCATGGAGGATGGAAAGGTTATCATGGGAGAACAACAGATGCCCTTCTCCAACGAAGGCAAATACTACAAGGAAGACGAACTGAGATATAAACATTTCGAAGTAGATATAGTGGGCATGAAATGGAACATATACACTTCAACCATCTATTACAAACAGCTTCAAGTGACATTCACCGCCACTCTCTCACGTTCCGGCAGTGATACAAAGAAGGTATTCAAAGGCAAATTCACACAAAGATACCCTTATGACTGCTCGGAAATACATCACGAGACAAAGGATTCTTTAGAAAACTAACAAAAGAAAGCGTGTCTTGTCAGGCACCTGTGTTTGTCGCGACAGACACTATTGCCCGGCAGGACAGAGTCCGGTGTTTGTCACGACAGGCACTACTGTCTGTCGCGACAAAGCCCGGTGTCTGTCAGACAAGCCTCCACTTCCTCCCTGCTCAGTGTCGGAGGCTGCCCATCGGCAAGCTTGCGGCACACCAGCCTGCCTGCCGCCAATGCTTCCGCCTTTGTAGCAAACGGCAGGCGGCCGCTCAAAGCAGGCACAAAGGGCTGGTATATCAGCGTATCGGCTCCATGCACCACCACGTAGCCATAACCGTCTTCCACCTCCATCACCCGGCATTTCAACTCATGGCCGCCACCGGCAGCACGGCCCGAACAGCAAGACAGGCATACCGCCATAACGGCCGGTACACCTATCTTTATCATAATAAACATCAGCTTCATAAGTTCCGTTCGGTTATGTGGAGAATCAGACTTCCTCTTCCTCATCGGGCAGGAGTTCGTACACATCATCGAAGTAGCTGGTGCCGCTCGTCCCCGTGAGCACAAAACCACGCTCACCGGTGGAGAAAGCAACGGCAGCCTTGCGCGAAGAAGCGCCGGAGGGATAATTGTGCACATCTGTGATGGGGGTAAAGTCATCGTCGGAATCGCCGTACCACAAGTCCTTGTCGGGGTCGTACAGCCAGTAGTCGCTGCTCAGGGAAGTGCTGTTACGCATTCCCGTAGCCACAAATCCCCTTCCGCCGATGACGAAGGATACGGCTTCGGACCGCGTGATGGCGTAATCATCGTCATAGTCGTTGTCGGAATCCGTATTGGCAATGTCACGCAACTGGGTCCAGTTGCTTCCGTCGAACTTCCAGAAATCCACCAGGTCGGTACTGTTGTTTCTCCCGCAACAGATGTAGGCCGCCCCGTCAATGACGAATGCCGTACCGAAGTAACGCTTCTCTCCTCCATACCCGCTCACCGCTTCCCACTGCGCACCTTCGGCTCCATCGGGGTTGAAACGGTAGAAATCCATCTTGTAGGCACTCTCGCTGCCGGTGGCATCGCTGTTGCACCCCGTACCTACGTAGCCATATCCGCCTATACTGAAAGCCAGGGCACCGTCGCGCACTCCGCCTTTGAAGTCGTCTTTCCGTGTCCAGGCATCCGTGACAGGGTCATACTCCCAGGTATCTGCCACGCAATAGGATGAGGAGCCGTCCTTCATGGAACCGGTCGTGACGTAGCCCTTGCCATTCACGGCAAAACCCACGGCAGCCTTGCGCCCGGCAACGGGCATGTCGGCACACTGCGTCCAACTGTTCCGGCTCATGTCATACTCCCAAAGGTCATTCAGGTAATCCTTGTTTGCCCCGTAGAAGCCACCGCACAAATATCCATAATCGCCGATGGTGAAGCCGGAGGCATAAGCGCGGTACACACCGTTATAGCTTGCTTTTTTCATCCACTGCCCCTGAGTGTATTCATCCTCGTCCGTACAACTGCCGGCAATGCACATTGTGGCCAGCAGCATGATTCCTACCAATAGTCTGTTCATTCGTTTCTTGTTTTATTGTTTTAATAATTATGTTATGCTTAAAAATGACTTGGTACATAAATGGGAATTTATAAGTTTACCCCGGATTGATTTTGTGGTGATTTACGGGGGTAACTTAATTGTTTATCGGGGTAACTCAATTGTTTACCGGAGTATCTCAATTCCCCTCCTCCGGGGAGGTTGTGTAAAAAGTAAGCATCAAGTGTTCTTTGACATATTGTATTAAAAA
>CAJJYX010000218.1 GCA_905197435.1 uncultured Bacteroides sp. | reverse complement strand
CACTGTAGTCTTGTTTGCAGAAATGGTCTTGTAACTTAAAGTATCCACTCTTAATTGTTTTTTAAATGTTACTACTAAAATGTTTCTCTTCACCACGAGCCAGTCATCCCGGACAATGGAAGATTAACTCGCTATGAATTAAATGCTTATCCTTTTGAGATAATAATCGGCTTGCAAAGGTACGTTTTTTCTTAGAACTGGCAAAAGTTTTCCACTTTTTTTTAGGAAGCCACTTGGCTGATATACAACAAACAAAGTTATCCTGCGGGGAAATGAGAAATGCCTCCGCAGGATAACTCTTTAGGATACGGCTGTTGTCTGTCGGCACCGTTACACAAAGGTCTTCAAAGCTGTATGAGAAAGAAAAGGAAAGGCATCAGCGAACAATATCCTCCGGAAATTTCGCAGGCATGCCCAACCGCTTCCATGTTTCATGAAACCAGGTATTCAGTTCATTTCCATTCAAATCCTTAGCTATGAAATACTTCAGATACATCACCCCGTCATCCCCCATTTCGAACTCCAGGACATTATCCTTATGATCAAGCATGGGCAGATGGATATTCTTTTCAATACTTTCCTTATAGGAACTATCCGTCAGTTGCTGATAAGTTCCATATCCTGTTATGATAGCATCCACACCCGGGATAATCGTGAAGTTAACAATGCGGCCATCGTCACTCAGTACTTTAAAAGTATTACTCGGTTTCAGCACCCCGGGTACATCCGGGATTTCGGACACATAATGACATAACTGCCAAATCCCTGCCAGATTTGCAGGTTTAAACTTTGCGCTCTCCTGCGCATTGGCTCCCACTACCGCAAGCAGCACCGCCGCCAGCATGGTAAAGAAATAGTTCCGTTTCATATTCGTATGATGTTGGTTAACGTTATGTCGCTCCACTAGACACAAATATAAATATTTCTTTTGAGATTATAACATTTTCAGATATAAAAAAACCGCACAAACAACAGAATGTTTGTGCGGGTCATTTTATATAGTCCGTATATTCCGGAAACTAAAACTCAGCATTGCGCGGTGTACGGGGGAACGGTATGACATCGCGGATATTCGCCATGCCTGTCACGAACAGCAACAGACGTTCAAATCCCAAGCCAAAACCGGAGTGAGGACACGTACCGAACTTACGGGTATCAAGATACCACCACATATCTTTCATCGGAATATGAAGTTCTTCAATGCGCGTCATCAGCTTATCATAATCCGCCTCACGCTCGGAACCACCAATGATTTCGCCAATCTTCGGGAAGAGCACGTCCATGGCACGCACAGTCTTGCCATCCTCGTTCTGCTTCATATAGAATGCCTTGATTTCCTTCGGATAGTCAGTCAGGATAACCGGACGCTTGAAGTGTTCTTCCACCAGATAGCGTTCGTGCTCGGAAGCCAAGTCAACCCCCCAATATACCGGGAATTCAAACTTATGCCCTTTTGCGACAGCCTCTTCCAGGATTTTGATGCCTTCCGTATAAGGCAGGCGCACGAAGTCTTCCTTCAAAACGCCTTGCAGACGTTCAATCAAACCTTTATCGAACATGTCATTGAGGAACTTCACGTCGTCGGCACAGTTGTCCAAAGCCCACTGCACGCAATACTTGATGAACTCTTCCGCCAGATCCATGTTTTCCGTAATGCCATTGAACGCAACTTCCGGCTCAATCATCCAGAACTCTGCCAAGTGACGTGGAGTATTGGAATTCTCGGCACGGAACGTAGGACCGAACGTATAGATGGCTCCCAATGCAGTAGCGGCAAGCTCACCTTCCAACTGTCCGGAAACAGTCAGGCTGGCCTGCTTTCCGAAAAAGTCATCATCGTAAATAATGGAACCGTTCTCATCTTTCTTCAAGTCGTAAAGGTTCTTCGTAGTCACCTGGAACATCTGGCCTGCGCCTTCGCAGTCGGAAGCCGTGATAATCGGAGTATGAAAATAGAAGAATCCTCTGTCATGGAAAAACTTATGGATGGCGATTGCCATGTTGTGACGAATACGGAACACTGCGCCGAACGTATTGGTACGAGGACGCAGATGGGCTATCTCACGGAGGAATTCCATGGAATGGCCTTTCTTCTGCAACGGATATGTATTATCGCAAGTTCCCAGCACTTCAATTTCGCGGGCTTGTACTTCGGCTTTCTGGCCGGAACCGACAGATTCTGTCAGCACGCCGTTTACACTCAAACAAGCACCGGTAGTAATCTCTTTCAGCATCTCCTCATCGAAGTTGGCAAGATCCACTACAATCTGCACATTATTTATTGTAGAACCGTCATTCAGCGCGATAAAGTTTACTTGCTTACTACCTCTGCGGGTACGAACCCAGCCCTTTACATTGACCATAGCGCCAAAATCCTCGCGCTTCAGCAGGTCAACAATCTTTGTTCTACTAATCTTTTCCATAAAACAGTTATTATACCTTATTATATATATTACTCAAAAGAACCCATGCGCAGGAAGTTCACCTCTTGTTCCGTGAGGTAACGCCATTCGCCGCGGCGCAGGCCTTTCTTGGTTAAACCGGCAAAATAAACACGATCCAGCTTCATCACCTTGTACCCCAGCGATTCGAAAATACGGCGTACGATACGGTTCTTACCGGAGTGAATTTCAATGCCGACATCGTCTTTCTTGAAATCATCCGTATAGCTGATAGCATCTGCATGGATTTCTCCGTCATCCAACTGAATACCGGCTGCAATCTGCTCCATATCGGCTTTTGTCAGATTCTTGTCCAAATGCACATGATATATTTTCTTCTTCAGATACTTGGGATGCGTCAGTTTGGAAGCCAGGTCACCATCGTTTGTCAACAGCAACACACCCGTAGTGTTACGGTCCAGACGACCCACCGGATAGATACGTTCGTCGCAAGCACCTTTCACCAAGTCCATCACCGTACGGCGCGCCTGAGGATCATCCGAAGTCGTCACTGTATCTTTCGGTTTGTTCAGCAGGACATAAATCTTACGCTCGATGCTAACCGGCTGGTCATGGAATTTCACTTCATCACCACGCTTGATCTTAGTACCCAGTTCGGTTACAACCTCTCCGTTCACCGAAACGACTCCGGCAGTAATGAATTCATCGGCCTCACGACGGGAGCAAATGCCTGCATTGGCCAGGAACTTATTCAGACGGATCGGTTCGTTCGGGTCAACAAACTGCTCCTTATATTCTATCTGTTTCTTCTTGCTGTACTTAGCATTGGGGTCGTAATCGGCCGAACGACGGACAGGACGGCTGTAGCTGTCTCTGTTGCCGTATCCGCCACCAGGCCTTCCACTGCCTGAATTGAAGCGCGGACGCTGCGGGCGGTCACCGCCTTCACTGTTGTAGCGCGGGCGATAAGGGCGGTCACTGTTATAAGACCGGTCGCTATTATAAGGACGGTCATTGTTATAAGGGCGTTGAGGGCGGTCGCCACCTTCGCTGTTGTAGCGCGGACGCTGCGGACGGTCACTGTTGTAAGGACGTTGCGGACGGTCGCCACTTTCACTGTTGTAGCGCGGACGGTAAGGACGGTCTGACCCCCTTTATCGGCGAAAACGGCAACTGGTGGATCGGCGAGAAGGACACCGGTGT
>CAJJYX010000217.1 GCA_905197435.1 uncultured Bacteroides sp. | reverse complement strand
TCGTATCTATTCCCCTTATCCCAGGAACGAAATCAGCACACCTGCAGCAACAGCCGAACCGATTACACCGGAGATATTACTGGACATACAGTAATTCAGCACGTGGTTTTTCGGGTCATATTTCGTTGCAATTTCGTTGCAGACACGGCTTGCCATGGGCACGGCACTCAGACCGGTAGCACCAATCAGCGGATTGATTTTCTTCTTGCTGAACAAGTTGAACAGCTTCACAAAGAAAATACCTCCCGTAATGGACAGTGCAAATGCCAGGAAACCGCCAATCACAATACCGATAGTCGTCCAGTTCAGGAACGCCTCACTGGTCATCGTGGCGCCTACGCTCAATCCTAAGAAAATGGTAGCAGCATTCATGATGCTATTAGCGGCAGCATCAAACAAGCGGCTTGTATCAGAACCGATTTCCTTAATCAGGTTACCAAACATCAGCATACCGATCAAAGGTACTGCTGTGGGCACAAACAAAGCAACAATCGTAGTCACTGCAATCGGGAAGATAATCTTCAATACACGCAGATTCTTAATCTCGGTTTTCGAAGGATACAGTTTCTCCTGCTCCTTCATGTTGATCATCAATTCCTTCTTGGTACAGAACAGCTTCACCACCATCGGAATGATGACCGGTACCAGCGCCATATACGAATAAGCTGCGATGGCAATAGGACCCAGCAAATGAGGAGCCAGTTTAATGGTAGTAAAGATAGCTGTAGGACCATCAGCACCACCGATAATGCCCAGCGCACCCGCTTCCTGCGGAGTGAAACCTATCATCACGGCACAAAGCAGTACGGTGAAAATACCCAGCTGTGCGGCAGCACCAAAGATGGAGAGACGCAAGTTGCGGAGCATCGGTCCGAAGTCCGTCAAGGCACCCACACCCATAAAGATAATAGGCGGCAGGAAGCCGGTCTTGATCAACATGTAATAGATGAAGTTCATCAACCCGAGGTCGTGTGCAATTTCGTGCAACGGCATCTCCCAGATATTCTTCATTACTCCACCTACCATAACCATTCCGTTTTCATCTGCCTGAATCACACCCATATCACCGCCGGGGAAGTTGGCAATGAGCACACCGAAAGCGATGGGTACCAGCAACAGCGGTTCGTAGTGCTTCTTGATACCTAAATAAAGCAGGATGAAAGCAATGGCATACATCACGAGGAACGACGGATCGGCAATGATATTGCTGAAAGCCGTCATATCATAGAGTTTTGCAAATATATCTTCCATTATCCTATCTTCATTAATACATCATCTTCAGAAACAGAGTCACCCGGATTGACGCAGATGGCAACAACCGTTCCATCAAAGTCCGCGCGGATGGCATTGTATGTCTTCATAGCTTCGATATAGCAAAGGAGGTCGCCACTCTTCACCTTGTCACCCACCTTCAACGGGGTTTCCTGTGCATTCTTCGTCAAGAAGAACTTGCCTTCGAGTGGAGCCGGAATGTCCTGGCCTTCGCCTACGGGAGGAGCAGTCACCTTCTCGGTAGCCGAAGCGGGCAGGTCGATATCACCATAAGCCACCGTCACGCGATAAGCCTGACCGTCCACCTGCACGGTGAGTGTCTTGGGTTTGGCATCGTCCAGCGGAGACTTGTCGCGCTCGGCACGGCGTTTCTCCACATCTTCCAGGAAGTCCTGCTTGGCCTTACCGCTCTTATAAGCCTCGTATTGAGCCGGGTGCATGGCATACTCGAAGAGTTCTTCGTCGTCCTCTCCCAGTTCCCATTTGTTCTCTTTCATCAGCTTGCGGTACTTGTCCAAAGCGTCGGGATAGTTGTCCTGCGGATTGCCGGTGAAGAACTTGCGTCCCTCGCGGTCTGCTTTCTCGATAAGTTCAGGAGCCAATTCACCCGGCAACTTACCTGCTTTGCCCAACAGCATGTCCCAAATATCATCGGCAATCATACCCCAACGTTCCTTGCCTTTCTCCATGGCAATGACGTTCATCATGGAGAGGTTCTTGACGTACTGGCTGAACGGAGTCACCAACGGGGGATAACCTACACGCGGCCAAACGTATGCCACTTCGTTGAACAATTTGATGAGCAGCTCGTCCTGCTTCATGAAGGGCAGGTTGCGTTTTGCCTTATATTTATTGATGGATTCCAAATTAGACTCCAAATCTGCCATCAGACTGCCCATCATGCCGCCCGGAAGTCCGGGACCAATCAGCAGGGAGTTCATCAAGCGGTTGCGCGGGCTGATGTACAAACCGAGGAAGTCGTCCATAAAATCCTGGATAAGGGCACGTACCTTCATATATGCCTCCATATTGATTTCGGGCACCTGGAAGCCGGCGTCTTTCAGCATAGCCTGCACACTGAGCAAGTCTGCATGTCCTGTACCCCAAGAAAGCGGTTCCATGCCTACGTCGATATAGTCGCAACCCGCTTCGCACACTTCGAGGATACTTGCCATATTGAAGCCGGGACCCGCATGGCTATGATACTGGATAGGAATATCGGGATGTGCCGCCTTGATGTTGGCCACAATCTTGCCCAGGGAAACCGGACGCCCGATACCTGCCATATCCTTGATACAGATTTCATCGGCACCTGCCTTGATTAGCTTCAAAGCCATATCCGTATAGTATTCTACTGTATGTATGGGAGAATGGGTGATACAGAGCGAGCATTGGGAAATCATTCCGGCATCGTGTGCATAACCGATGGAAGGGATAATATTACGGGTATCGTTCAGACCGCAGAAAGTACGTGTGATGTCCGTACCCTGCGCTTTCTTTACCTTATAGAACAGTTTGCGCACATCGGCAGGCACGGGACTCATGCGGAGACCATTCAGGGCACGGTCCAACATGTGAGTCTGAATGCCGGCTTCATGGAATGGCTTCGTCCATTCACGTACGGCTTTATTTGGATTTTCCCCAAACAACAGATTTACTTGTTCAAAACCTCCGCCATTGGTTTCCACGCGTGCAAAACAACCCATCTCAATGATGGCGGGAGCTACTTTCACCAGCTGGTCAACGCGGGGTACATATTTTCCGGCACTCTGCCACATGTCCCTGAATACCAAGCTGAATTTAATTTCTCTTTTCATACTAAATTATTCGGTGTGTTTTATATTAAGATTATTATTTCAAATTTTTTCTACCTTAGCAACTTTACCCTTACCGTGTGTCACCACTGTTACAGCCGCGCTGATAGCTGCCAAAATATTGCCGGGGACAGGAGCTGGACCATTTACCGCAGCTTTGGCAGGTGCCACTTCCTCGGGCGCATATTTATTCACAAGTGCAATGAGGACCTTTCCTAAGTAGATAACAATCAGCAGTATAGCAAAAACCGTTGCCATACCTACCACCATAAGCAGAAGTGCTATATTCAAGTTTTCCATATTATAATTTATTAGTTATTCAGCCGGATTTACAAAAAATCGCTCGAAATTAGCGATAATCCATTAAAGAAAGGCAGGGAAAAATGATAAAAGATGCTAAAAAGTAAAGTTCCCGCATAACCAAGAGATTATACGGGAGGCTTTTAGCATAAAACTGTGTCAGTCATCAATTGCTTTCAAGGAAGGAGAATCAGCCCAACGGATTCTCACCCTGGTCGCCGTCGTTGCCGCCGGGGGTTCCACCGGTAT
>CAJJYX010000216.1 GCA_905197435.1 uncultured Bacteroides sp. | reverse complement strand
AAGCAGAAAGCCGAACTCATTGAGATATTAGACAAACTGAAAGCCGCCAATTTCAACACAGTACTGTTCCAGACCCGTACACGGGGAGATGTCCTCTACAAATCGTCCATCGAGCCCTACAACTCCATATTGACCGGAAAGGTGGGCGGCAATCCCGGCTACGACCCACTGGCCTTTGCCATAGCCGAATGCCACAAGCGCGGCATGGAGTGCCATGCCTGGATGGTAACCATCCCACTGGGCAACCGCAAGCATGTGGCCACCCTTGGCAAAGAGTCAGTCACCAAGAAAAAACGCGCCATCTGCGTACCCTACAAAAACGAATACTTCCTGAATCCCGGACATCCGCAAACCAAGGAATACCTGATGAGCCTTGTCCGCGAGGTGGTGGAGCGCTACGATATAGACGGGGTACACTTCGATTATCTGCGTTACCCGGAAAACGCCCCCCGCTTTCCCGACAGCTACGATTACCGCAAATACAGTAAAGGACGCAGCCTTGCCCAATGGCGCAGAGATAACCTGACGGAAATAGTGCGCTATATATATAAAGGTGTAAAAGCCATGAAACCTTGGGTAAAGGTCAGCACCTGCCCGGTAGGAAAGTACAAAGACACTTCCCGTTACCCATCGCGCGGATGGAATGCCTTCCACACCGTCTATCAGGACGTGCAGGGTTGGCTGGGCGAGGGTATCCAAGACCAGATTTATCCTATGCTCTATTTCCGCGGCAACCACTTCTATCCTTTTGCCCTCGACTGGCAGGAACAAAACAACGGGCGCCAAGTCATTCCCGGTCTGGGTATCTACTTCCTCGATCCCAGTGAAGGGAACTGGACGCTGGACGAGATTGAACGGCAGATGCACTTCATCCGTGCACAAGGCTTGGCGGGCGAAGCACACTACCGCGTGAAGTATCTGATGGACAACACGCAAGGGCTTTATGACGTATTGGAAGAAAATTTCTACAACGCCCCTGCCCTGCAACCTGCCATGACATGGATAGACAATGTTGCTCCTACGCCTCCCACCGGCCTCACCGTAGAAACGCCCGCCAATGGTTACTGGAAACTAAGCTGGCACCCCGCCACGGACAATGACAAGCAGAATGCTCCGATGTATGTTATATACGGTTCGGACACTTATCCCGTAGACATCTCCAATCCGGAGAACATCCTGGCACAACGCGTGCAAGGCACAGAATATATCTATGCCCCCATCAGCCCATGGACTGCCCGGACCTATTTTGCCGTGACAGCCATAGACCGTTGTGGGAATGAGAGTGAAGCTATCCAGCAGTCACACAGATGAAAGCCCGGTAACAGCTCTGCGGAGTGACCGGTACCAAAGGCAGATAGCCGGAAACCACCCTGCCATCTTTCACTACCAACGGATAGTTTTGCAAATCCTGCTTATGCTGCTCCTGCAAAGCCTCGTTGGTCGGAAAACAGTCAATGGAGAAATGTCCCCCGCTGCCCGAAGCCACGAAATGCTCATTGATGGTGTGGGCTACAATGCCCATATTCATCCGCATGTTCATCTCAACGCAAGGATTAATGGCATACGGATGTCCATTTTTCCGACGGTGAACCAGCATGTCCACTCCAAAATATCCCGTATAATTCTTACCGACTGCCGGTTTCAATAACATCTGCAAACCTTTACGCAACTTTATGAAAGCCTTCAAAGGGACATATTGCTGAATCCATTCCTCCACCTGGCTGTCCGAAGTCAAAAGATTGCTGCGATAAGCGCCCTTGTCATCCGTCGTGAAGCGAGAGTAGCCTATGAAGTCCACCTTCCCTTTGCCGTCGGAATAAAACTCCATTGCAAAGTCCTCCACCTTATCATATATAGGCTCTATAATGAAAGCACCATCCTCTTTCAGCAGCCGGAGGCACCAATGATAAGTAGACTCCGTGATTTCCTTACGGCACCAGCGCAATCCTCTGCCACTGCCCGACCATAACGACTTTATGACAATTCCTCTATCGAGCATTTCAGGATCCATATTAGAGAGTATTTCGCTGCCCTTTTTCTCATCACACAAAATGGGGCGTTTGACATGGGTATAATCAAAATTAGACATTACCAAAAAGCTGAATACAAGCATCCCGGAATAACGGGAAGCCACCCTGCGGTATCCTTTCATGTATTTCTCATCCGGAAGGTTCCGTTCCGGAATCCCTCCCTTCAGCAACCGCTTCCGGATGGCAGGGCTCCACCCCCAAGGCATCACCTGTACATCAGCACAGTCGGACAATTCCGGCTCAGTCACCAATTGCACATCCAACTCAAACAGTTGTTGCATCTGTTTCAGGAAATCGGCATTATAGGCTGAAGGAGCCAACACGCCACTACCCGGTTGAGCATACCAGACCGGCAATAAAGCCAGGTCTTCGGCCATACGGCGGATAGTAGCAGGCGCCATATAGTTTTCTTCGTTGTTCCCCAATGCCATATCCGCATCAGGATTGAATACATAAAGTTTCATCTTTCAATTATTAGTTAATTACACACTTTTTGTTTGTCGATGCAAAGATACACAATATTTTGCCATCTCTACTTTGCAAATCCATAAAAAAGCAGTATATTTGTCGCCCGATAAACCGAATTTAAAGCATGGAAGCATTTTACCGTACACACGCTTATCTTGTAGAGCACACCAATGCCCCCGTACGCCGCGACCTCATGGACGAAATAGACTGGAATGACCGTCTTATCGGCATCAAAGGCACAAGAGGCGTAGGCAAGACTACTTTCTTGCTACAATATGCCAAAGAGAAATTCGGTACGGACCGCTCCTGCCTCTTCATCAACATGAACAACTTCTACTTCTCCGGACATGGCATCGTGGAGTTTGCCGCCGAATTCCAGCGCCGCGGAGGAAAAGTGCTGTTGATAGACCAAGTTTTCAAACATCCCGACTGGAGCAAGGAATTGCGTTTGTGCTACGACCGTTTTCCTAACCTGAAAATTGTCTTTACCGGTTCGTCCGTAATGCGCCTGAAAGAAGAGAATCTGGAATTGCGCGACATCGTAAAGAGCTACAACCTGCGTGGTTTCTCTTTCCGCGAGTATCTGAACCTGCAAACCGGCATGAAATTCCGTTCCTACTCACTGGAAGAAATCCTGAGCAATCACGAACAAATAGCCAAGGGCATCCTGTCAAAAGTACGCCCGTTAGATCATTTTCAGGACTATATGCATCATGGCTTCTATCCTTTTTTCCTTGAAAAACGTAACTTCTCGGAAAATCTGCTGAAGACAATGAATATGATGGTGGAAGTGGATATTCTGCTGATCAAGCAAATAGAGCTGAAATATCTGTCCAAGATAAAAAAATTGCTATACTTCCTGGCCGTAGACGGACCGAAAGCCCCGAATGTGAGCCAGCTTGCCAACGACATACAGACATCCAGGGCTACGGTTATGAACTACATCAAGTATCTGGCAGATGCACGACTTATCAACATGGTATATCCCAAGGGAGAAGAATTCCCTAAGAAACCATCAAAGATCATGATGCACAACTCCAACCTGATGTACTCCATCTACCCCGTAAAGGTGGACGAACAAGACGTACTGGAAACTTTCTTTGCAAACACAATGTGGAAAGACCACAAAGTGAATAAAGGAGACAAAAACATTTCGTTTATGGTA
>CAJJYX010000215.1 GCA_905197435.1 uncultured Bacteroides sp. | reverse complement strand
TTTTAATACAATATGTCAAAGAACACTTGATGCTTACTTTTTACACAACCTCCCAAGAGGAGGAGAATTGAGATAGTACTGCTTGGTCATTTACTTCGGTTCATATCAGTTATAAGCAAAGTCTTATATAGAATTCGGGTTAACTATACTACACTTTTGGAGATGATAAACGTAATTTGCAGACGGTTTCTGAAATGTTGTACTGATATAGTAGTCATTTGTTCCGAAGTCATACTGTACGAATAGACAGAACCTGTTCGGTTGTGCTGTTTTCGTTGGCACTGTCCTTGCCGGACTTGCCGAGTCCTACTTGTCTTTTGAGAGGAAAAGATGTTCCATCGGCAATGCCTATGGATAGGGGCAGAAAAAATGAAAGATGTGGGAGTGGAAAGCCCGCATTGTTTTGCGGGTGAGATTAAGAAATAAATTTTTACGTTTTAAAAGGCTGTTTAACGGCTTTTCTTTACATTGCCCTTTTGCTTCCCGGAACTCTTCAATATCGTGCATTTCCAGGTTTACATCATCACCGGCTTTTACGAAATCTGTTTTTGCTCTCATCTTGGAATTTCCGGCGCCGGAACCATGTAATCTATTCGTCATGTACTTTATTACGGGAATTATGCAACTTTTTGAAATATTGTGAATTATGCATAAACATTTCGTTAAATCTCTGTGCGATGAAGTGCATAAGTCCCTTCCGTTTCTTCTCAGTTTCAGCCTACATGCCAAATAATAAATTTCCTAAATACATTTTTAACTGTATCTTGCTGTATATCAATTGTGTTTCTACCTGAAAAGTGCTTGAAAAAAGGCTTGCATTGTGTGAGTGTATTACTATAAATGGGCGTGAATATATGGCTATTTATCAGAATGTTAATTTCGCAAATACCGTGTGAAGATTTATTTTACTTATGAATTGCGACACCAATATTTGTCTCCATTTGGTGAGAACTTAAGAGACTGTACTGTAAGTGATAAACTCATTAGGAATATGCGAAAACCAATGCTTTGGAATAGCTGTTGACACCGGATTAGGACACTTGTCACAAAATGCAGTAAAGGAAAATGTGGAGTGGAAAAGCCCTTTGCCCGGTGGAATATCCGCTTTTTCGGGGTGAGGACACGCGTTTGAAGTTTTGAAATTATTATTACAAACTGTGAATTCGTCCCGGACAATGCCAGAGAGAATGTGATACTATTCCTGTATTTTTGAATATCGTCATGCCTGTCTTCACTGCTTTTTAAAAAAAGCGAAAAAAGACAGTTACTTAGAAAAGAATGAATTATCTTTGCAACCGGTGTAAATATGCGGTCGAACATAATGAAGAAGAGTATTCCCGGAACCCGGATGGCAGAGTGGGGGATGCCTTCTTTATACATTATTTATATATAGATGAATAGCAATACTACAAACGAGGAAAATAAGCTGCAGCCCGTGCAGGAGCAGGAAATCGATTTGCTGGAACTGGCAAAGAAAGTCTGGGATTCGCGGAAGTTGATACTGAAAGTGTGTGGCATCGGGGCTGTGATAGGGCTGGTGATAGGCTTCAGTACCCCTAAGGAGTATACGTCGAAAATTCTGATTGCTCCGGAGTCTACCAGCAAGAGTTCGTCGTCCGGCATGAGCGCGTTGGCGGCAATGGCGGGTGTCAGTCTGGGGTCCTCATCGGGCAGGGATGCCATTTATCCGGACTTGTATCCGGACATTGTGAGCTCCACCCCGTTCCTCACCGGTCTTTTCGACATAAGCGTGCACGAAAATAAGGATACCACGATGATGACTCTTGCCACTTACATGAAAGAGCATCAGAAAGCGCCGTGGTGGAAGTGGATTACCGGCGCACCCTTTAAACTGATAGGGTGGGCGACGTCTTTGTTCAAGAATAAAACCGATGAAGAGGGAGGAGAAGCCGGGAAAATAAATCCTTTCCAGATGACCCGTGAACAGGCAAGCATAGCCGGTGCCATCGGTTCCAAAATCATGGTTACGGTAGAGAAGAAAACATGGGTGACAACATTGGCCGTCACCATGCAAGACCCGTTGATAGCCGCTACGGTGGCCGACTCCGTACGGGTGCGCCTGCAGGACTATGTGACGGACTATCGGACGAGCAAGGCGCGCACGACCTTGGAGTATACCGAGAAACTGACCAAGGAGGCGCAGGCCGAATATTACGAAGCCCAGGAGAAATATGCCCGTTTTGCCGATGCCAATCAGGGATTGGCTATGTTGAGCTCGCGCGCGGAACTGGAGAAACTGCAGAACGAAATGAATTTGGCCTATTCCGCCTATAATCAGATGAGCCAGCAATTGCGGCTTGCCAAGGCCAAAGTGGAAGAAATTACCCCGGTGTATACGATTATCCAACCGGCATCGGTCCCGTTGCGGCCTTCGAAGCCGAGCAAGATGATGATTCTTGTGGGCTGTGTCTTCCTGGCCGGCGTGGGAAGCGTGGGCTGGGTGCTGTTTGTGAGAGATTTCCTGAGAAACAGAAAGAAACAGATGGCCGGTGGCGGGCAGAAGGCTGATGATTGAAAAAATATACGGACTGTTGTCCGAACAGCAACGTAAGCGGGGCATCCGGGCGGCTTTTGCCGTATTGCTGCGCGCCATACTCGATTTTGCGGGAGTAGCAGCACTGATTCCGATACTGCTGGTGGTCGTGAAACGGGAAGAGGGCGGCCGGGGCATGATGCTGGCATTGTGCGGGGCCGTGTTGCTGTTCGTCCTGTTTAAAAACGCGTTGGTGGTGCTTCTGGCACGTGTGCAGAGCCGGTATCAATTGGAGGTGTACCGCGAGTTCAGCCGCCGTATGTTCGCGAATTATTACCACCGAGGCCTGCTCTTTTTGAGGGGGAAAAGCAGTGTCCAGTTGGGACACGAGGTAAACTACGTCTGCTATACATTCAGTTTGTGCGTATTGGCTCCGGTCTTTCGTATGGCGGGAGAGTTGATGCTGGTGCTGTTGATGGTATCGGCACTTATTATTTGGGAACCGCTTGCCGGTTTGCTGCTTTGTGCGTGCTTCTTCCCTTTGGCTGCTTTGTATGTGGGGCTGGTGCGGAAGCGCCTGCGCCGTTTCGGGATGGAAGAACTGGAGGCGCGGCGGAAGCAGAGCCGTACGGTGGTGGAGGCTTTCCGCGGCTATCCGGAATTGGAGATATCCGGGGCTTTCCATACTTCGCTTGCGAGCTTCGACCAGGGAATGGATTTCATCGTCCGCAACCGCTTGCGCACTGAGATATACCAACTGTTTCCGTCGTTCCTCTCGGAAGTGGCGATTGTGGCAGGGCTGGCTTTGCTGATTGGCACCGGAAGCGGTGACCTGGGATTGGTGAGCGGTGTGTTTGCGGTGGCTGCCTTCCGGCTGATTCCGGCGGTGCGCAGTGTGCTGAACAGTTGGGTGATGCTTCAGAATGCCTCGCATACCATCACCGTGGTGGAAGAGGGAATCAGCGACGAACCGCAGGAAGAAGCGCCGGGAGCAACCCCTTTTACCTTTAAACATGCCATCGAACTGCGAGGGCTTGGTTTTGCCTTCCCTGACGGACATGCACTTTTCAATGACCTGAATCACGTTTTGAACGAACAGCGAGGGAATGGAGGAAACAATGGCAGAGAACAGGATGCACGCAAACGTGACGGGCGCAAGCACGGGATAGTAAGCGAAGAGCTTTTTCAAGGTGCGCCCCAGCATCTTCATGTTGTCTGCGCCGTCGATGCGCGCC
>CAJJYX010000214.1 GCA_905197435.1 uncultured Bacteroides sp. | reverse complement strand
TTTTTAATACAATATGTCAAAGAACACTTGATGCTTACTTTTTACACAACCTCCCAGGAGGAGGAGAATTAAGATAGTACTGCTTAACCATTTACTTCATTTCATATCAGTCATAAACAAAATCTTATATAAGATAGCATTTCATATCAGTCATAAGCAAAGCCTTATATAAGATAGCATTTCATATCAGTCATAAGCAAAGCCTTATATCGAATCCGGGTTATTTATAGTTAGTTCGTAACACGGGTAACCATCAGAATTTAAAAGTATAGACCAGGGAAGGTACAACGCCATAAAGGTACATCTTGTAGATGCGGGAATTGTTCATGGACTCACCGTCTCGCCCGGCATAGACCGAAAAAGCATTCTTGCGGTTGTACACGTTGTTCACCGAAAGCGTCAGGCTGCTGCGGCCTTGCTGCATCCGATAGGTAGCGGCAAGGTTGAGCTCGTGGAAGGCGGGAGCACGATAGCCGCCACGGCCGGAATAGATGTAGAACACGGCCTCCTGGAAATGGTATTTCCCTACGGGCAGCGTCAGGTTCATGCCCGAAGCATAGGAGAAGGTGGAGGAGAACGACCAGCGGTTGTCCATCTTCCAATCCAGAAACAGCTTCAGGTTGTGCGGGCGGTCATAGGCCGGACGGTACTCTTCGCCGCCGATGTGGTTGCGGGTACGAGACAACGTGTAGCTCAGCCAGCCGGTCAGGGCGCCCCGGTTCTTCGACAGGTAGAGCTCCACTCCCCAGCCTTCGGCCCGGCCGCTTTCCACTTCCGTCTCTATCTGCTCGTTCTGGAAGATGTCAGCATTCTCCTTATAATCCACCACATGCCGCGTGCGGCGCACGTAGGCCTCTGCCGAAAGGGTATAGCTCTTCTGCGGGAAGTTGTATTCGTAGCCCGCGGCAGCCTGCCTCATTACCGCCGGTTGCAGCAGTGCATTGGCAGGCATCCACATGTCCGACGGCAGCCCCACGGACGAGGTGGAAAGCATGTGCATGCTTTGTGCCGCCTGCGTGTAGGAGAGCGTAAAACGGTGGAACGGATTGGGGGTATAGGAAAGTTCGGCGCGGGGTTCGGCCACCACATACGTCTTCGAGCCATAGGTAGACGCGGACGGCGCATGGAGCATCGAGAGCCGCAGGCCGGCATTCAGCAGGAAGTGTGGCAAGAACCGGTAGCTCCCCTCGGCATAGAGCGCAGCATCCCACAGCTTCCTGTCGGAAAGCCGCGAAGGGATTACGTTCGAATCGTCGCCGTACTTTTCCACCGCTCCGGGCATGGTGGTGAATGCGTGCAGGTTGATGCCCGACTGCAGGCTGAACGTATTGCTGAAGTGCGTCTCCCAGTCCGATTTCAACCGGTAGGACTGCATGTCCGACTTCCACAGGTAATGCAGGCCGTCGGAGAGCGACTTGTAGCGGTAATAGTAGTTGCTGAAGACGGCGCTTGTGTTCACGTTCGTGCGGCTACTCAGCACGTGGTTCCAGCGCAGGGTGGCGGTGGCGTTTCCCCAATCCATGCCGTAGCCCTTCACCAGCTTGTGGAAAGATGTGTGGTCGCCTCCGCCATAGAGCGAGAGGAAAATGCGGTTGCGGTCGTTCCATGCCCAGTTCACCTTGGCGTTGACATCGTAGAAGAGCATCTCCGGCTTCGATGCAAGGTCGCTGCCCAGCAAGCCCGCCACCGGTCCCGGATAGGCGAAGCGGCCGGAAACCAGGTAAGAGCCTTTGCCCTTCTGCAACGGCCCTTCCAGCAGCAGCTTGGAGGCAATCAATCCGATGCTGGCGCTTCGTTCGCTCTGCTTGCTGTTGCCCTCGCGCATGCGCACGTCGATTACGGACGAGGAACGCCCGCCGTACTTCAGGGGGAAGAATGATTTATAGAGGTTTACCTTCCGGATGGCATCGTTGTTGAAAACGGAAAAGAAAGACAAGGCATGCGTGGGGTTATAGACCACGGCCTCGTCCAGCAGCACCAAGTTTCCCCATTGGCCGCCGCCCCTCACGGAGAGGTTGTTTGCCCCCTCGTTGCCACTCTGCACGCCGGGCAGGAATTGGAGTGACTTCATCAGGTCGGCCTCTCCACCCACCATGGGCAGTGCCTGAATAGACTTGGCATCCAAGGAAAACTGTCCGCTATGCCTGCGGTTGCCCACCACCTCAATGCCTTTCAGCAAGTATTCGTCGGGCTGCAGGGCGATGTTTACCACCGTGTTTCCGGTCAGCATGAGGGTGTCTTTCCAAGTGACATACCCCAACATGGAGCATTGCAACGCACACTGCCCCTTGGGGAGCGAAATGGAATAAAGCCCGTAAGCGTTCGTTGCCATTCCCGTCACCGTCTTCCTTTCCAGCACGTTGGCATCCGGAAGGATTTCTCCGGTCCTGGCATTGGTGACACGGCCACGGACAATGACCTTCTGGGCAGTGGCAAGCCGGCACCCGCCCCATAGGATACAGAGAAAAATCAATAGTTGTTTCATTCGTTTTGCAGTTCTTGATTAAGGAGCCTGGTCAACTCCTCATAAGAGTTTGTAATATATACCAACCGATTATTGATAATGATAGTAGGAGTAGCAAAAAGTCCTCTTTCCATCAGCTTATTAATAGTGCGGTTCACACTATTATAAGTCTCGGCCGACAGTATGTCTTGTTTGTAGGCAGCAACGTCCATTCCCATATTCTTTGCAAGTCCGTACACATAGACTGAATCGAGCGGAGCAGCATATGAAAACAGCGCATCGTGAAACTCCCAAAATTTTCCATATTTATCGGCTGCTTCACATGCAAGAGATGCAAACGTAGGTTCATCAGCAAAATTCACGAAACCCAATTTCACCTTACTTTTATACTCGTTATAAATACGTTTTAACGTCTTCTCGAATTCACCACAACGTTGGCAATCAAAATCAGATGCAACTATCAAGTAGGTTTTGGCATCAAGATTCCCTCTATAGCGTATATTCAGATCCGTAATAACACAACTCGGCATTTTGGGAGGATAGATATACCTCGTAATTTGTGCTTCATAGAACAAAGAATCTACCAATCGTTGGATTAAACGCCCCCTCAGTTTTTTGGCTGGCATATCTGCTACTCCTGCCATTGCCGAATCCTGCATTGCCCTACAGACATAAATATTCAGAAAATCATCTACAGAAAGATTCTGTTTGGAAGCTTCATATTCTATCAGTTTTCGTTTGACCAGATCATCCAACGACCTCATCTTTATCTCATAAGTTCTATTCAAGAAATCAAAAATTTCTTGCTTAGTTACCTGAGATAACTCTGAATTGTAGATTTTGCGCCCATTCACTTCTGCTATGACTTCATCATTCCGACAAGAACATGCAGATAATAATATAAGTAAAATTAATAATGAGGATAACTTCATCAATTGCAAGTGCTGATATTAACCGGATAATAATTATTCAAAGTTACAAAACGATTATAATCCGTACTTACTGTTATATTATAATAAGTATAATCTATAATCATAAGAAAAAGGTGGAAATTGAATAATCCACCTTTTTAGCTTATAGTTTAATTTCTTCATCACATCTTGAAGCAAGTTCTAAATCATGTGTGACCATAATGACTATCTTACCTTTTCTAGATAACTTATAGAGAATATCAAAGACGATATCTCTATTTTCTTTGTCTAGGTTACCCGTTGGTTCATCACATAATATGATTTTTGTATCATGTAATAAGAGTCTTGCCAGGGCAATTCTTTGCT
>CAJJYX010000213.1 GCA_905197435.1 uncultured Bacteroides sp. | reverse complement strand
CAGTTTGTTCTTGATGACCTTTTCTGATGTTGTCATAACTCAATCTGTTTTCTGTACAAATTTATTCTTTTTATACGTAACTGTCAGATTAAGTCTTGACTAATTCAGGTGATAAAACCGGCAGCATCCGCTACCGTTTTATCACCCTATCCTTTTATCGCTCTCTATCTTTTATTTCGTGCAGCTCTTCGTGCTGAATGCAGTGAGCATCCAAACCATCTTCTCCTGCTCTTTCAGGTAGCCGGTCATCAAATCTGCCGTCACGTCGTCGCCGGCTTCATTTGCCAGTCCAACCACTCTTCTTTCTTCACCAATCAAGTAACCGTAAGTTCCGAGGATATGGTCCACGGCCTCACTGCCGCAAGAGATGTCGGATACTTCCTTTACCTTGGCCACCTTCAGGTATTCACTGAATTTATTTTCGGGCACACCGCCCAGCATAAGGATACGTTCTGCAATTTCATCTATCTTTTCGGCAGTATCGTCATACATACTCTCGAACTTCTCGTGCAGCACAAAGAAACCGTGTCCCTTGATATTCCAGTGCATACCGTGCAAGTTGGTGTAATGTACCTGGAAGTCGGCCAGCAATTGGTGCAACGCTGATGTTACGCCAGTCACTCTCTTTTCATTCAAATGCAAGTAATCTAAAGTTCTCATAATTCTATTGTTTTAAATATTTATACTGTTTTTCTTTGGGGTACTGCAAAGATAAGGGGTAAATCAAGGCTTGTCAAACAGATAATTTCTATCTTTGCATAGACAAATCCTATATATAACCCTCAAACGCCTTTCCCATCATGACTTTGCAACAATTGGAATACATCCTTGCCGTCGACCGGTTCCGCCATTTCGCCAAAGCAGCCGAATATTGCCGCGTGACACAGCCCACCCTCAGCGCCATGATTCAGAAACTGGAAGAGGAACTGGACACACGGATTTTTGACCGCAGCCAGCAGCCGGTATGCCCCACTCCAGTCGGAATCCACATCATAGAACAAGCACAGAATATATTGGATCAAGCAAACCGCATAAAGAGTATCATAGAAGAAGAGAAACATTCACTGACCGGAACCTTCAAACTGGGCATACTGCCAACCATAGCCCCCTACCTCCTGCCCCGTTTCTTCCCGCAGCTGATGAATAAATACTCCGGCCTCGACATCCGGGTGGTCGAAATGAAGACAAACGACATCAAGAAAGCCCTGCAGACGGGAGAAATAGATGCAGGCATCGTTGCAAGCCTGGCCGGCATGGAAGAGCTGCAACAGACACCGCTGTTTTATGAGCAGTTCTTTGCCTATGTATCGCGCAAAGACGCCCTCTTCAACAACGAGGTAATCCGTACCTCCGACCTGAACGGCGAACAGCTTTGGTTGCTCGACGAAGGTCATTGCTTCCGCGACCAACTGGTACGTTTCTGCCAGATGAAGTCGGCACGCGCCAGCCAGCTTGCCTATCACCTGGGCAGCATGGAGACCTTCATGCGCATGGTAGAAGGCGGCAAAGGTGTGACCTTCATCCCCGAACTGGCCGTTTTGCAACTGGGCGACGCCCAGAAGGAGCTGGTACGCTCCTTCGCCATCCCCTGCCCCACCCGCCAAATCGTCATGCTGACCAACAAAAACTTTATCCGCCATACTCTGCTGGAAGCACTTGCCAAAGAGATAAAATCTTCCGTACCCAAAGAAATGCTCTCCCTGAAAGCATCCCAAATCATGGTATAACCCAATTATTTATATAAGAATGATACAATCCCTCAACAAAAATCCTCGTATAGAGGCCGTAGATGCTTTACGGGGTTTTGCTGTAATGGCTATTATCCTGGTTCATAACCTGGAACATTTCATCTTTCCGGTCTATCCGACCGATTCTCCGGACTGGCTGAACATCATAGACCAAGGAGTGCTCAACAGCGTTTTCACGCTCTTCGCCGGAAAAGCCTACGCCATTTTCGCCCTTCTATTCGGATTCACATTCTATATTCAAACCAACAACCAGAAGAAGCAGGGCAAGGATTTCGGCTATCGCTTTCTGTGGCGGTTGGTATTACTGGTAGGCTTTGCCACATTAAATGCGGCATTCTTCCCTGCAGGAGACGTCTTGCTGCTGTTTGCCATAATCGGACTCGTATTGTTCGTTGCACGCAACTGGAGTGACAAAGCCATCATTATAACTGCCGTCATTTTCCTATTGCAGCCTGTCGAATGGTATCACTACATCGCCAACCTGGTGAACCCTGCCCATCAGCTACCCGACCTTAAAGTAGGTGAAATGTATGCGGAAGTAGCGGAATACACAAAAGCCGGAAATCTCCGGGATTTCATCTTAGACAACATCACGTTAGGACAAAAGGCCAGTCTGCTATGGGCGGTAAATGCCGGACGTTTCTTCCAGACGGCAGGCTTATTCCTATTGGGCTTCTACATCGGCCGGAAACAGCTTTTTGCTTCCTCCGAAAAGAATCTCCGCTTCTGGGTAAAAACACTGATTGTCTCCGCCATCGCGTTTGCTCCCTTATATACGTTGAAGGAGCTTATCATGCAGAACAGTGCAATCATACAGCAAACGGTAGGGACTGTATTCGATATGTGGCAAAAATTGGCCTTTACTCTGGTCCTGATAGCGTCCTTCATACTTCTTTATCAAAGCAAGAAATTCAGAAACTCCATCGACAGCCTGCGTTTTTATGGCAAGATGAGCCTCACCAACTATATCACCCAATCCATAATAGGAGCAATCATCTATTTCCCGATAGGCTTCTATCTTGCCCCTTATTGCGGATATGCAATCAGCCTGCTGATTGGATTCTCCACATTCCTGCTGCAAGTGAAGTTCTGCCAATGGTGGTTGTCCAAACATAAACAAGGCCCATTGGAACACATCTGGCATAAATGGACATGGATAGGAACGGATAAATAGCCGGCCAAATAGATTTTATCTATCGGCCCATAAAACCTTTCAATCGGTTTCTTTGTTCTATCGAAGAAAAATGCTATATTTTTGCAAACAGAAAAAGCGAAGATTGGCTGCAACGCAGCATCATCAAGCAAGCTTGCTTCTGCATTCGGTTTGCACAATCCTTGCATCGGTAAAACAAAAACCAAACCAATTAAAAGAAAAATTATGGAACCGATTATCAATTCCCAACTCCCTGAATTCAAAGTTCAGGCTTTCCAAAACGGAAGTTTCAAGACAGTATCCCACGAAGACGTAAAAGGCAAATGGGCCATTTTCTTCTTCTATCCGGCAGACTTTACCTTCGTATGTCCGACCGAACTGGTGGACATCGCCGAGAAATATGACCAATTCCAGGCTATGGGCGTAGAAGTATATTCTGTAAGTACAGACTCGCACTTCGTGCACAAGGCATGGCACGATGCTTCCGAAAGCATCCGCAAAATCAAGTACCCGATGCTGGCCGACCCGACCGGGGTGCTGAGCCGTGCATTCGGTGTGATGATTGAGGAAGAAGGCATGGCCTACCGCGGCACATTCCTCGTGAATCCCGAAGGAAGAATCAAGATTGCCGAAATACAAGACAACAACATCGGACGCAATGCAGACGAGTTGCTGCGCAAGGTGGAAGCTGCGCAGTTCGTAGCTACCCACGACGGAGAGGTCTGCCCGGCCAAGTGGAAGAAGGGCGGTGCAACGTTGAAACCGAGCATTGACCTTGTAGGCAAAATCTAAACCACAGCAGGTAATGTCTTATGCTGAAATAGGTAGACACATTAACAAACAAATAAAATTTATACCT
>CAJJYX010000212.1 GCA_905197435.1 uncultured Bacteroides sp. | reverse complement strand
TCCGTCGGCATCGCTATAACGCAGAATGAGACAGAATATTTGCTTGATGCGCAAGGAAAACATATAGGAAATGTTACGGCCGTTCCGATCGAAAACGGAGAAATCACCGAACAGATACATCGAATTGGCAACTCCCCTGTCTGCCGCCACCTTCTCCACCCTCGTGCCGGAGGCACCGGGAAGCTGTTCCTTGTCCTGCAACACCGCTTTGCCATCCGCACCCCTGCCGGAGTTCCGGCGCCATTTGTGGACTATCCACATGCCCCCGCCAACTACAGCGGCAACTGCGACCGCCAGTACCAGCCACGTATATGAAGCACCTCCGCCACGATTATTTGCGATATATTCTTCAAGAGAGACCGGTGGGAAGAGCAACGAATAGACTGTAAATCTGGAAGACACGTCGTCGTCTGTTTCCTGTACAGTCGCAAAAAGCCTGCTTTGACGCTCGTTGTAGTAAAGACGGGCGTTCGTCATGATTTTATCGGAATAAATGGGAATGGAATCTCCCAATGTATGATAGCTGCCGTCCTTCACTGAAAAACGGTAGAGATGCAAAAACGAGTTAGACACACTCTCCGGGTAGCGCAAGACATAGAAACAAGAGTCATTCAGTATTACCATATCCTGCGCCGGAACCGCATTGGGTTGCCCATCCGAAATATCCCAAAGCTTCTGCACACGCATTTCTTTCAAATCCACCTTATGCAGGTCGTGGAAATAGCGGCGGCCTATCACCTGGTCACCCGATTCGTTGCCCATGCCGCCGAAAATATAGACAGAGTGGTTACTGTCCAGATAACCGGCCGAAGAGAAATAGCGTGGACAAAGGAAATCGCCGGATAGGGAGCCAAGTGTGTCCCAACGCGCTTCTTCCGTATCGAACATATAGGACCTGTTGCTGTAGTGCATATTGCCAAAGCCGCCGAAGATGGTGTAACGCTTGCGAACCGCATCATAATAGGAGCAGTGGTGATGCAACTGCATGCTGAGCCGGCTGTAGCTCTCCACTTTCCAGTTCAACGTATTCAAGTCCAGGCTTGCTATCATAGGCTCCGCACCTCCGTTCTCAGTATACACCTCGTAGGCATACAACCTTTCACTGCCACTATCGAAAAAGCTGCCGGCAAGAAACAGCCTCACAGGACACCGCCCGACAAAAGCCTTGGCAGAAGTTACTCCCGTCTCCATATTGTAGACAAACAACGAGTCACGGTTGAAATAATAAATTTCGTTTCTGTCGGCATTGTAACAAGAACCGGCTTCCGAGGCCGACGCAAAGCCACCCTCCCTCCTCCAGTGATAGGCCTCATTAATCAGCCATATCGGATTCTCCACTTTACCGTAAAGAGTGCCTGCCTGATTGCAAACCGATTCTCCTTCCGCCTCATCCAAGGGGAACATGTAAGTGTGGTCAGCATGCACAACCAACTTGTCAACAGCTATCTCCGGGACATCAATGATGTGGTCGCTCTTGCCGAACACGATTTTCGGGCTGAACTCATCGGAGAGCGACACGCCCTTGCACACCTTTTCCCGGTCATGAATCCTGAGGGTAATCTCATCCTGCTTCAAGTCGAAAGCTATCTTCACCTTGAACCAATGGGATTTCATGGCTCCGGCCTTACTGACCGGCAAGGCTATCAACACACACTTCCCCTCCTGGTTCAGGCGGAACAAGATGTCATCGCCACGGAAATCAAAAAAAAGATTGAAAGTCTGCCCTTCATCCTCCCCCTTGACGCGCAACACATAGCCGACACTCTCGGTAGAATACAGGGCCATGTTGAATTCCAAGTCAAAGTAATCCCTGAAAGAAGGACGGCTGTGGGCAAACACGTCATAGGATGTCCTTCCGTCGATGGGGCTGGCTGCACCACGAAATCTCAATCCGTATGCAAAAACCATTTGGGCAGTGAAAAGGCTTATTATGAAAATGACATATCTATATAAGTGTACCATTAGATTTTCATTTAAGGTTACGCAATACCATCATAAAACATTAGCGTTTATTAAGGAATGATGGGAAGGTTGAAATGCAAATATATTAAAATATAAATGAATGGAAAGTCTTTTCCCCGAAAAAGTGAGTTTTCATACAGCCAAACAATAGTCAGTCAACTTACCAACCTCCTCATCCCAAAAAGTCCGTACCATCTCCATGCCTATAATAGAGGTAGAAGATGTACGGACTTAATGTGGAACAGATACGGAGATGTTGCGGAGATTGCATAGAGAAGTTATGACGCAGGCACTCCCGTCACAATCCCCCGGCCATGTGTCCCTATATAGACCCGGCCATACTCCTGCATATCCCCACAGATGTGCAGAACCAACCCGTATTGATGGGCGTCATCGTTAATACGCACCCAGGAAGCGGCGGCATCATCCGAACGGAAAAAGCCGTACTGACCGTTGACGACGCCAATCAGATAAAGAGCCGGATAGCCGCTGTCCGGTTTTGCCTTACCAAAGCCGAAGGCATAAATGGTGCGGACTTTGTCGAGTGCACGGAAATCAAATCCCGCACGGGTAGAGGAATGATACAGACCATCGTAAGCAGCAATCCACAAATCTCCTTCACGACCGGGAGTCGAATAAATACGGTCTTGCCCTCCGCGTGGGTCACCCCTGCGAACCGCCAGAGGAACACTGCCTCGCCGGGGCGTTTTTACAGCCAGTTGCAAAGTATCGGTATGAAAGGTCGCTCCGCCATCTTCGCTGCTGTATAAAATTCCGGCAACAGCATCCACAGCATAAAAACGTTTGGGATTCACTTTGTCGGCTATGACGCGGGTATTCTCAGGCAGACCCTGACAAGGCATCCACGAGGTTCCTTTATCGCGAGTCAGGAAAGCGGCGGAACGGTCGGGTGTCCAAATCCAGGAAGAGCCGTCGGCCGAAACGGCAATATGCCCGTTGCGTGCCTTCTCTACGGGGACAGTAGCGCACATGGCCCAACTTCTGCCACCGTCTTCCGAATAAGAGATGGTGCGTGCACCCGGCTGATGGCCGAACAGTGTACCAACCCTGACTATCAAATCCTGCTTCAACCAGGCGCCCGTCACTCCATTCGTATTTCCGAAATGAGGATTGGCATGGCTGCCCAACGGGTCGGGCCGATTGAGGTCGAAATGCGTAAAGCCGCCATAGTCGCCGATACCGGAAATCAGGCGCGCCCCTTTTTCGGGAGCATAGAGTTCGAGGGGTACGGTCTCTTCGATACCGGCAGACATGATGCTCCATTTCACCGGTTTCCCACGTTCCACGTCCGAGAGGTTGAAAGTTTCCCAACCGCCGAAACCGGTGGTAAACATGGCATGTTCCGCATCGGCAGGGTCTATCTCAATGTCGAACATCCAGTGCAGGGGTGCTACCTTTGTATAGGGAGCTTTGGAATAATCATACTCATATCCCGTTTTGAAAATCGGTTTCCAGCTTTTGCCGCCGTCGGTCGTACGGAACATCTCATCACTCTTATAACCGTGCTTGCCTTCCAAGCTGTGCGTACTGACAAGCATATGTTTCGGATTACGGGAGTCCACCGATACAGCCGCATAGCCAAATCCCGCCTTCCCGCCGCCGGACAGTCCGACGGGCGAAATGTCTGTCCACCTGCCTTTACGGATATCGTACTTCCATACTCCGCCGTCCTCCATCTGACTCGGACCGGGAGTGTCTCCGTACGTCAAGACCAATTGGCCGTCACCGGTCAAAACCATATGTGTGGGGCGATACTGCACCGGCTGCCCCTCAACCGGCTGCCAGCTTTCACCATAGTCGTGGCTAACGAACAGATTTT
>CAJJYX010000211.1 GCA_905197435.1 uncultured Bacteroides sp. | reverse complement strand
AACATTAATGTAGCTATTCCGGCAATAAGAATGTGATTCTTCATGGTGTTATTTAATTTGAAAATTAGATTCTTATCTTATTTCGGGTGTAAAAGTAACACTTTTGTTTGGTGTAATATATACACTTTTGTATGTTATGTAACATAAAAGAAAAAAAACAGCTTTGAAATTGGTGTATCTCAAAGCTGTTTCAATGTGTGAAAGAACACTTATTTTACTTTTTTACCCCAATATGTCTTATGGTTACTTCCGTAAGCGGCATAGACAATGGTAGGTGTTCTGGGACTGGCTTCCCAGTCAACTTCCCGTTGCAGGTAAAGGTCTATTCCATTTGCTGTCAAAATTTGCTGTTCTGCATCATAGCTCCATGTGCCGCCTTTCCATGTTCCTTCGGTAATGGTGTGGTCGGCGGCCAGCGTCATGGTTGCAGATTCTTTTTGAACTCCGTAAGAGTAGGACAAGTCTATGTGTTCCCAGTTTCCTATGAGCTCTTCTTCGGTAATGGCTACTTGGGGTACGGCTCCGTAGCGTTCGGGCATAACCAAAGGCCAACCGTCTTTGGTCCAACGGATGCTGCGTACATGTCCTAGCATAATAGCGTTGTCCACGCTTTTGGGAAGACGTGCTTGTGAAGCGTAATACCAATTACCTTTGCCGTCGTTGAAGATGGTGCAATGTGAGAAGCCTACCCAGCCGTTGCTCTTGCCGAACTTGTACGGGTGTGTTACCACCGGCAGCATTTCCGCTCCTTCGGTGACATTGGCGCCGTCGATGCCGATATAAGGGCCGGTGATGCTCTTGGAACGGCATACGCGTGTGTTGTAAGGTATGTCCAGTGCGTCGTATGCTACGAACAGATAGTAGTAGCCTGTCTCGGCATTGTAGATGATTTCAGGGCCTTCGCTGGCTTGCCAACGGTTGTTGATGTCGCGGGTGGCTATCAGCTGTCCGTATTCCGCCGGAGCACTTCCTTCTGCCCAGGGTACACCTAAGTCTTGTTTAGGCATTCCTGTTTCGACATTCAACTCCATAGCAACGATGCCGCTATGCCATGAACCGTATATCAGCCAGTGGGTATTTTCAGGAGTAATGATGTAAGAGGGGTCGATGGCATTCCATTTGTAATAACAGTTGTCGTATTGGGTGCTGGGTATGTTGAAGTTCAATCCCTTGTCCGATGCGTTGGTCACTACATATCCTTTGTCCACCCAATCGCTGTTGTTGGCAGGGTTGCTGTTCTCCATCATGCCGATAAAGGCACGTTCACTCCAGGCGGTTGCTCCGGTTCCGCCGTCCAGATAGCCGGGTACTACGATGGAGTAGTACATGCGATACAGTCCGTTTTTAACTTTCTGCACATTTGGCGCCCAGTATCCGAAGTCACTTTCTGCGGCAGCGCTTGCTTCCAATCCCATTGCTTTGCGTATCTCATTTAACTTCGGCATCACCCAGTCGGGAAGCTTCGGCATGGTTCCGCCCAGGTATTCCCAATTCACGAGGTCTTTGGAGCGTCTGGCGTGAAAGTGCCCATGTCCTGTATGTGCATTGCCGTAGGAGGCATCTGTCTGATACATATAGTAGTATCCGTCTTCGGCAAGCACTACGCTGGGATCGTGCACGTTTGCCAAGTTCCATTGAGTACGGTTGGACCAGCTTGCAATGCTCGCATAATTATCTTCGTATTCCGGAGCTACATAGTTGTTCATTAATGTCTGTGATTTCTATGGTCGACGTGAATGTTTCCGAGTAAGTGTAGCGGCTGTTGCCATACACGTATGCGCGTATGTAGTAAGGGGTATTGATTTTCAATCCGGAGAGGGTAGCACTGAAATTCTCATCCGCTTCCACCACCATGTCTTTGATAGTAGGATTTGAGACATTTACACTATAGCAAAATCCCTTCTTGACTACGCTGCTCAGATTGCCGGTGATTGATGATTTAACGCTCAGGGAGGTGCCCGTTGCAGTTGCTTCGGGAGTGGCTAAAACTACATCGCTGTTTCTGTTGTATTCGATGTTGTCAAGCCCATCGGAACAAGCTGTGAAAACGAATACTGTCAGTAGGGATAGTAAGAAAAATGTTGTTTTTTTCATTTGGGTAAGTTTTTAAGATCCATATCGTTCCGTTGATAAAAAGGAACGATATGAATGATAAAGAATTTAATAGTTATTCTTAATTATTGAAGATGAGATGGCAACCGTCAACGGTTAGTGCGAAGTTCAAGTCATTTGCATCTATGGTGTTGATACCCCAATAGCATTGGGTGGAGATTGTACTTGTAGTACCTACCATTACTGCCTGAACGTCTGCAGTACCATTACCGCAATTAGTCACGTAGACCGTAACTTTGGCTCCATTCATACCAGCAAGCCAAGTGGCCCAGTCGCCTTGTGTTCCGTTAGGAGTGCAGGCGCCATATCCAGTGCCCCAGCCATAATTATCGGCGCGAACCACTGCATATTCGGTAAGATCGGCTTTACGGAGAATCACAACAAAGTTGTTCCAATTATCACTCAGACTGCTGTAGTTGGTGAAAGTGATAGACTTTGTTTGACCTGCAGGTACATTGAAATCATCCGAGTGGGCACCCCAGAAAGCTGTTGAGTTATCTTCGGTTCCTATCATGTCGGTACTGTTCTTCACGACAGTCGCTTCGGAGACGGTGACATTTACCGTTGCGGTGATGTTTTCTCCGGCGGTAATGGTAACCGGTTGCGAACCGGCCTTTGCCGGAATGGCAGAGAAGCTGAGTTTCGCATTGTCAATGACTACCGAACTTCCGTCGGAGTAGGTTCCCGTAACTACCATACCTGTTGGATCGAAAGGCATCGTGCAACTCTTGGCATCTTCCGAGGTATAGTAATAGGGCTTTGTGCGCGAGGGTGCAGTGGTTATTGAAATAGATTGAAGTACTCCCACAACCTTAAAAGACGCGTTAGCCACAATCGGTTTGTCGCAGTTTTCGCCCTTGAAGGTTTTGTTGTAGACAGCTACAAGAGTCTTATCTCCTGTTTGATTTATATCAGGGATGGCTGAGAATGAGAGTTCGGAAGCCGTTACGGTTTTAGTCACTCCCTCTTCAAAGGTTACAATGGCAGAGATGTTAGTCATGGCCTCTTCAAGCGAAGTACCCAAAGATATCTGTGCGGGTACATTCTGCAATACCATTGATACCGGATTTTTGTCTGCGGCAGATGTAAGCCCACCGACAGGAACGATGTTGGTTTGCAGGAAGTCGATGTAAGAGCCTTCGGGGACTAAGAAGCAGCGAATGTTGGTGTTGCTTGCATCTGCATTCAGGTTGGGTTCTTTATTCGGTTGTGCATAGGTCTTATTAGCCACACCGTTGGTCATCTTGACGGTGAAAGCATTTTCGCTGGTGCGGTCTACGGTGAGCGTCACTTTGCCACCCAACTTTTGTACGTTCTCGTCTTTGTTATCAACGGGATCAAGAAGCAAGGTGCCCGATATGTACTGGAAGTCAATATGATCGCCCCATTGAGAGTTATAAGTTTCAGGGTTACCTGTAACATCAAAGCGGATAGCTCCATATTCGGTATATCCCTCACCGCCACGTTCCACATCATTGGTGATGATAAGGGCAAAGTTCTTGTAGTATGTGTTATCGGCAGGGTTGATGTTAAGATTGAACACCGCGTTCCATTTCTCGCCGTCAGGTATCACATAATACTTGGAAAAGGCAGCCCAGAAACCGGAGGTGAAATCCGTATTCCCGATGGTGTACACATCTTCCTGCATACCTTCGAGTACTTCATCTTCCGGTTCTTTCTTGGAGTCTTCTATTTCCTGTATTTTATCGGAAATCCATTCGGGAGCATTTACGTCATAGAGTTCGCCTCCTTCGCAGCTTGCCAGGGCCAGCATCCACAAGGCTGCTGCACAGCAGAAGAATGTTATT
>CAJJYX010000210.1 GCA_905197435.1 uncultured Bacteroides sp. | reverse complement strand
AGTGGCGCCGAAACTCCGGTAAGGGCGAGGCTGGCAAAGCTGTGAGACAAGACAAGGAACAGCTTCTTGATGCTTCTGATACCACTAAGATGGAGAGGCAGGCAGTAGATGCGGGAACTGCCAACTCCATGTATTTATTCGGTGATTTTTCCGTTTTCGACCGGAGTGGTCGCAACATCTCTTATATGTTTTCCTTGCGTATCAAACAAATATTCTGTCTCATTTTGCGTTATAGCGATGCCGACGGAATTTCTTCCAAACGCCTGAGCGACTTGATATGGCCCGACAAGCCGAAAGATAGAGTGAAGAACTCGCGCGGAGTGGCTATCAACCACTTGCGCAAAATACTGAAAGAGCTGGATGGTATAGAACTGGTTTACGAGAAAGGATGTTTCCGCTTTACGCTGTCTTCCATTTTCTATTGCGACTACTTGCGGTTTATGGCGATAGTTGCCGGAAACCGGATAGAGGAATGCCGGCAGGAGTTTTTGCGTATCGTAGGGCGTGGCAAGTTTGTCGGCTTTATGGACGACCCGCTGTTCGACAGCTTCAAGCAAGATGTGGAGTGCCACATGGAGGTACTGATCTTGCAACTGATGAAAGAGGCTTTCGAGGCGCAGGATTATTCGGGAACCGTGAGCCTTGCCAAGGCGGAATTCAACGTTGACCCGGTAAACGAGACGGCCTTGTCTTGTTGCATCAAGTCATTTTTCATGCTGAAACATGAAAATGCTGCTATTAGTACTTACCAAAGATTTGTGGCGGAATACAAGAAACACACCGGGGAAGATTATCCCCATCCTTTCAGCCTTTACTGGAATTAGCTCCTCGTCATGTTATGTCCTGCCTTGTCCTCATACATACCAGGGACGGAATATGCAGACTCTCCTTGGGAAGAGGTCGGGGCTGCCTTGTAAGGTTGTCTCTCCTTGGCTTTAAACTTTATTTTTACGGTGAAGATACACATCTTCTGCCTGAAGATGAAGCTTTCCATGGGTGTGAGTCATCCTGTCTAACGGTAGAAGGGTATTTCGTAACCGAACCTTATGTGTGTCTTGGCTATTGTTTGGGGCGGATGCCGTCAGGTGTGAATCCGGGGGAGGGACAGGAAAGGCGAAGGAACAGGAAGAGTCAAAGAGGCTGATTGGCACCTATCAGCAGGAGGAGTGGCAGGTAATCCTTCAGCTTTATCCGAAGTAGCTTCAGCGCCTGTTGTATGCGGTAGGCCACGGTCTTTTGGGAGACTTCCAGCAAATCGGCTATTTCTTTGTAGTTCATTCCTTTGAAGCGGTGCATGACGAAAGCTTTCCGATAAGATTCGGGCAGTTCGTCCAAGGCCTTCCGCAACTGTTTGCTCAGTTCATTCAGTTGGCAGACGTCGGTCTCCTGAAGCATGGCATAGGTCCTTTGGGCGTAGATTTTCTGGGTATAGGTGGTGTGGACACGCTGCACTGCTTCATCGTGCGAAATCTGGTTGATGGAACGGTGGTACACAGCCTTGAAAATATACTGGTTGAAGGAGTGTTCGATGTGCAGGATATCGCGCTTCTCCCACAGCAGGAGCATGACATCCTGCACGATTTCGTGGGCATTCTCCATGCCTACGAAGCGGGCCGCATAAGTGCGGAGCGGGATATAGTATCTTCTGAACAATGCGTCGAATGCATTCCTGTCTCCCCTTTGTACGGCAGATAATAACAAAGTGTCTGTAGCAAATTGTTTTTCCATTATGCAAACTCCTTTGAGGGCAAAATTATTACTTTTTTCTGTTTTTTGCAAAAAAAAGTATATTTCCGTTTAGTATGATGGTCGAGGAGACTGTCTTTATAATAAAAGGGCTTTTTGAATCACATCTTGTGTATCATTGGAAATGGAAGAATTATTATTGCGATATATAGAAGGAAAAACATCGGTGGAAGAAGACGCCACGGTGGAAAAATGGATGCAGGAGTCGGAAGACAACCGCAAACTGATGCGTAACGTGCAGCGGATAAGTTTTGCAGCCGAGATGGCGCAGGTGGCTTCCGAAGTAGACGAGGAAGAAGAGTTGAGGCTGCTCCATTCGAAGATGGACGGTTCGAAGATGAGCAGTGGCAAACGCAGGCATGCAGCGATAGGCCGGTGGATGCAGCGGGTTGCCGCGGTGATGTTCATTCCGTTGCTTGGCGGATGGCTTTATCTGTATCTGACCCGCGAGCCGAAAATGGTGCCTCAGATGATGGAAGTGAAGACGAGTCCGGGAATGACGGCAAAGGTGACGTTGCCCGACAGTACGGTGGTGGTGCTGAATTCATCGTCTGTGCTGACCTACTCTTCTTTGTTTACCGGTGAGACCCGCGAGGTGAAACTATCCGGAGAGGCCTTCTTTTCGGTGAAGAAGGACGAGAAGAAACGTTTTGTGGTGCATACTCCTCATGGCACCTCGGCGGTGGTTTACGGAACCGAGTTCAATATAGACGCCTATGAGGGCTCCCGGGAAGTACTGACTACTTTGGTGGAAGGGAAGGTCGGCTTTTCGTTTCCCAACAGCGGGGTAACGAAAGAAGTGGTTCTGGCCCCGGGGCAGAAGCTGACTTATGACATCGGGCAGGAATCCATTAAGCTGGTCAAAGCCAATGTGGATGTGGAAACTTCCTGGAAAGACGGTCGCTTGTATTTTTACAACACACCTTTTGAACAGGCACTGAGGAGTTTGGGAAAACGCTATGGAGTGGAGTTTATTCTCCGTAAGGAATCGTTGAAGAAGAATTCGTTTACGGGAGTCTTCGTCAATCAGCGGCTGGATAGGATTTTGGAGCATTTCAGCCTGGCTTCCGGCTACCGTTTCAGATATATAAAAGACAAGAATATTAACAGAGAGAAACAGATAATAGAAGTTTATTAACCTTAAATAAAAAAGATAGTATGGTAAAGACGTGAGACTAAAAAAACATACAGGAAAATATTAGGCGTATTCCCCTGTATGTAAAAAAGACAAACATTTTTCTATCTGTTTAGGCGACAGATAAATAAACAATGCTTTTATTAATCGTAATTCATTACAAAGTTATGGAAAAACACAATTGTATCCAATCATTTGGGGTGAAAAATATCCTAATGAGTGGTGTTAACAAAATTTCTCTTACTATGAGGATTGCACTTTTTATGCTGTTTTGTATGGTTGGCTTTGCCTCGGCCGACAACAGCTATGCACAAAAAACAATGCTGAACATTACACCGGAAAGCAAGGTGGTTCGCGAAGTCTTGAATGAAGTAGAGCAACAGAGTGACTTCACATTCTTCTACAACAACAATGAGGTGGACGTGACGCGCAAAGTATCGGTCAACGTCAAGTCGGGAGACATTTTCACAGTGCTGGACAAAGTATTCAAAGGTACCGGAGTATCTTACAAAGTGCTGGATAAGAGCATTATCCTTTCTGCCCGTGCAGCAGCCGGCACTTCTTCTTCCGAAGGAATCAATCAGGCAGGAAACATCAAAGGAAAGGTAGTCGATGCAGCCGGTGACCCCATCATCGGAGCCAATATTATTGTGGTGGGCACTACCAACGGTACGATTTCCGACATCGATGGAAATTTCTCGATTCAGGCAAATAAGGGAGATGTACTTAAAATCTCCTATATCGGCTTCGTGGACAGGAGTGTCACTATTGCCGATTCCAAACCACTGAACATTACATTGAAAGAAGATACCGAGACTCTGGACGAGGTAGTCGTTATCGGCTACGGTACACAGAAGAAGTCGGATGTATCCGGTTCTGTGACATCGGTATCGGGCGACAAATTGTCTAAGATTCCTACCGCCAATGCAGAGATGGCATTGCAAGGTATGGCTCCGGGTTTGTCGGTAAACTTTGGCAGTGGTGCTGCCGGTTCTTCTGCCACTTTGCAGGTGCGCGGTGTGACTTCTTGGAAAGATGATGATG
>CAJJYX010000209.1 GCA_905197435.1 uncultured Bacteroides sp. | reverse complement strand
GTAAAATTAGTAATTCATAATTGACTTATAGAAATGAGAGCATTACTTCCCGTTTATTGCCGTCCGCTGGGTTATTCCATCATAGCCTTGGCGTTGTTCCTCCCTTTCATATTCCTGTTGTGGGGAAAAGTGACAGATACCAACCTGCTGTTCTACAAGGAATGCTCCAAACTGCTGATGATGATGGGGGCATTGATGATTATCTTTGCCTTGACAAAACACGAGAACAAGGAGATAGAGCAAGTGCGCAACAAGGCCACGCGCAACGCCATCTTCCTGACCGTTCTCTTTATCTTCGGCGGCATGCTCTACCGGGTGGCACAGGGCGACTTCCTGTCAGTCGATTCTTCCTCTTTCCTCATATTTCTTATTTTAAACGTTCTTTGCTTGGAATTTGGTATAAAGAAAGCGACAGTTGATAGATTATTTAAGCGGAATAGTCGATAAATGGAGCAAATCGTCATGTGGGGCATTAAACCTTTTGCCCGGAAGTCTGTCAAATGAAACAGTGAAGAAAAAGGCATTGTTCATTTAGAGAATAGATAAAAAATAGACACATGAAGAAAATTATCACGGGGATGGCGTTGCTGTTGATGACAACGCTGTCTGCATTTTCACAGACTAAAAACATTACGGTATCGGGCCGTGTCGTGGAGGACACCAAGGAGCCGGCGATACAAGCCACCGTGCAGTTGCTGTCACTGCCCGACAGCACCCAGGCAGCGGGTGTGGCAACTTCCAACCAAGGTTATTTCACTCTGCCCAAAGTAAAAGCGGGAAAATATGTGCTGAAGGTTTCCTACATCGGTTTTAAAAGCAAATTCTTTCCTCTGCAACTGGCTGCTTCGGAGCCTGCCAAAAACGTAGGTACATTGACGCTGGAAACAGACGCGGTGATGCTGGCCGAGGCTGTGGTTACGGCAGAAGCGCCACAAGTGCAGGTGGTGGAAGATACATTGGTCTATAACTCCTCTGCCTACCGTACTCCCGAAGGAGCCATGCTCGAGGAGCTGGTGAAGAAACTGCCCGGCGCGGAGATTGACGACGAAGGCAATGTGAAAATAAACGGCAAGGACCTGAAAAAGATTATGGTCGACGGCAAGGAATTCTTTGGCGGAGACGTAAAGACCGGATTGAAGAACCTGCCGGTAGACATGGTTGAGAAACTGAAAACCTATGATAAGAAGTCCGACCTGGCACGTATTACCGGTATTGACGACGGTGAGGAGGAAACGGTGCTCGACCTGACCGTGAAGAAAGGCATGAACCAGGGATGGTTCGGTAATGCCGACGCGGCCGGAGGTACGGAAAACCGCTACATGGGCCGCTTCATGCTGAACCGCTTCGTGGACAGGACTCAATTCTCGCTGGTAGGTTCGGCCAATAACGTGAACGACCAGGGATTCTCCGGTGGTGGCGGCGGACCGCGCTGGCGCAGGAACAACGGGCTTACTGCAACGAAGATGCTGGGCGTGAACTTTGCCACCCAGACGGATAAACTGGAATTGGGCGGTAGCGCGCGCTACAACTACCGGGATGGGGATATTGCAAGTATCGGCTCTACCGAGGACTTCCTGCCGAACGGCAACTCTTACTCCAACTCGAACAGCAAACAACGCAACAAAGGCAAGAACTTTAATGCGGATTTCCGTCTGGAGTGGAAGCCGGACTCGATGACGAACATCATCTTCCGTCCCAACTTCTCGTACGGAAAGACGGACAATCTTTCCAATTCGGAGAGTGGTACGTTCAATTCCGACCCCTACAGCCTGGTGACCGACCCCAATAACTGGCTGAATCTGGAGAAAATCCTCAATCCGGATGATGACCCGTTGAGAAGCATCCGTATAAACGCCATCAACAGCGGTTCGCTGAACGACAGCAAGAGTGTGTCTACGGATGCAACCTTGCAGTTGAACAGAAAGCTGAACAACAAAGGACGCAACATCACGTTCCGCGGCAGGTTCGGCTATGCCAATAATGACAATAATCAGTACACAGAGTCGGAGACGCACTATTTCCAGTTGATGAACTATTTGGGAGGAGACTCCGTGCTGATTCGTAACCAGTACATCACCACCCCTACTAAGAACTATAATTACAGTGCACAGCTGACTTACAGCGAGCCGATAGCCCGTGCCACTTTCTTGCAATTCAGCTATCAGTTCCAGTACAAGTATAGCGAGAGCGACAAGACGACGTATGATTTGCAAGGGTTCCCGGATTGGGGATTGTCAGCCCAGCTCCCTGCGGGGTACGAGGAGCATGCGGTGGACAGTCTGGGCAAGTATGCGGAATACCGCTACTACAACCACGACGCATCCGTATCCTTGCGCTTTATCCGCGAGAAGTACCAGTTGAGTGCAGGTATGTCGTTCCAGCCGCAACATTCCATACTGTCCTACAAGCGTGGCAACTATATGATTGATACCACCCGCAATGTGTTCAACTTCGCTCCGAACCTGGACTTGCGTGTCCGTTTCTCCAAAGTGAGCCAGTTGCGTATGACATACCGCGGCCGTAGCAGCCAGCCGAGCATGGAGAACCTGTTGCCGATTGTGGACAACTCCAATCCACAGAATATCCGCATCGGTAACCCGGGCTTGAAGCCGGCATTTACCCACAACATGAACTTCTTCTATAACACATACAACGCCGAAAAGCAGCGCGGCATCATGTCGCATGCCAACTTCTCGGCAACGCAAAACAGCATCAGCAACAGCCGCGTGTACAATTCGGAGACCGGTGGATGGACCACGACCCCGAAGAATATCAATGGTAATTGGAATGCGTTCGGCATGTTCGGCTTCAACACGGCACTGCCCAACAAGAAATACACCATCAACTCCTTCTCCAATGCCAACTACCAGAACAATGTGGCCTACCTGACATCCGGCAGGGGAGCCGATGCCGTGGAACAGAAAAATACGACTACCAACCTGACGCTGGGTGAACGTCTGAATGCCGCTTACCGTAATGACTGGTTTGAATTCGGCTTGAACGGAAGTATCTCCTATTCTATCGAGAAAGATAAACTGACGCCCGACAATAATCAGGAGCCCTACACCTTCTCTTACGGTGCCAACACACAGATTTCCATGCCTTGGAGCATGACACTCTCCACCAACATCGCAAACCAGAGCCGTCGCGGATACACAGACAGCAGTATGAACCGTAATGAGCTCATTTGGAATGCACAGTTGTCGCAGACTTTCCTGAAAGGGAATGCCACTGTCAGCTTCGAGATGTATGACATCCTGAAGAAACAGAGCAACATCAGCCGTTCGCTGACCGCAAGCGGCCGCTCGGTGTACGAGTATAATGGCGTGAACAGCTACTGCATGCTTCACTTCATCTACCGGCTGAATATTTTCGGCAATAAGGCTGCCCGCGAGAAGATGCAGGGCAGACGCGGATTCGGCGGTCCGGGATTCGGCCCGGGTCCTGGTCCCGGCGGATTCGGAGGGCGTAGGCCTTTTTAACCCGTAAACGTATCAAAACTCAGGCAGACATATCATCGTGTCATGCAGAACGTAGCGAAGCATCTCTTCTCTTTGCGAATAGGAGAAGAGATGCTTCGCTCTGATATACCTTAATGAGAAAGTCGGATGAGGTTTGGGCGAAGCTAAGGACCGGGTAAAATGACAGTGGACTTTAGCTTCGGCACCTCCCCCATTTATGTTAATCTGAATTCGATATAAGACTTTGCTTATAACTGACATGAGCTAATAGTTAGTGCTATCTTAATTCTCCTCCTCCCGGGGAGGAGGAGTACCCGTAGGGGGAGGTGGTAGGTAAAACAATAAATACCGATGAATCAGGGTAATAAGGTTTTCTTTTCTCACCTACCACCCCGCCCTTCGGGCACCCCTCCTCCCCGGGAGGTTGTGTAAAAAGTAAGCATCAAGTGTTCTTTGACATATTGTATTA
>CAJJYX010000208.1 GCA_905197435.1 uncultured Bacteroides sp. | reverse complement strand
AAATAGGTTCATTCCCCATGCAGGTCAAACAGACTCATCTGTTGACCTGCATGTTTTGTTTCATAAGTGCGCATATAGGTAAAAAGTTCGATACCTACATTATAAAGTATTTTCAAACTGATAGCCAGCTATCAAAAAAACCTATGACAAATTTCCGGAAAACCTATTGACAAAGTAGGAATACGGGAATAAAATCATACTTATCAAATATGATATATATGAAATCAAGCAAAGAAGGAGAGAAGACAGCATGAAGAATTTGGAAATTACATCTGGATATATTGCGAAGGACGATCGAATGTGTTGTTGTATGAGCTGCCTTTTCAATGAGAAACATAGATAACAAAAATACAACACATAGATTGGAGAAAATATTATGAGCAAATCAGCATATACAGATAGAAATTTAAAATTTGAAACCTTACAGTTACATATCGGACAGGAAGAAGCAGACCCGGTTACCGACGCAAGAGCGGTTCCGATCTACGCGACATCTTCCTATGTATTCCACAATTCCGAACACGCAGCGGCAAGATTTGGACTGACCGATGCCGGAAATATCTACGGCAGACTGACCAACCCGACCGAGGACGTGTTTGAGAGACGTATCGCGGCACTGGAAGGTGGTGTTGCGGCACTTGCGGTTGCATCCGGTGCGGCAGCGATCACCTATACCATAGAAAATCTTGCGCAGGCGGGAGATCACATCGTAGCGGCAAACAATATTTACGGTGGTTCTTATAACCTGCTTGAGCATACACTTCCGCAGTACGGCATTACAACAACGTTTGTAGATGCATTGGACTTGGATGCTTTTGAGAAAGCAATTCAGGAGAACACCAAGGCTGTATTCATTGAAACTATGGGTAATCCGAATTGCAACATCATTGATATTGATGCGGTTGCCGAGATTGCGCATCGCCATCGGATTCCTCTGATTATAGATAATACTTTCGGTACTCCTTACTTGATTCGCCCCATAGAGCATGGTGCGGATATTGTAGTCCATTCGGCAACGAAGTTCATCGGAGGACATGGAACTTCTTTGGGTGGCGTCATTGTAGACGGTGGCAAGTTCGACTGGGTGGCTTCGGGAAAGTTCCCCCAACTGACGGAACCGGATCCGAGCTATCATGGAGTACGTTTTGTCGATGCTGCCGGTCCTGCCGCTTATGCCGTCCGTATTCGTGCCGTATTGTTGCGTGATACCGGTGCAACAATCAGCCCTTTCAACGCTTTCATTCTGTTGCAAGGCCTTGAGACATTATCACTTCGTGTGGAACGGCATGTGGAGAATGCCTTGAAGGTGGTTGAGTTCCTGAAGAAGCATCCTAAAGTAGCTTCTGTAAATCATCCGTCTTTGCCCGAACATCCGGACCATGCACTTTACGAGAAATATTTCCCGAACGGAGGCGGCTCCATCTTTACGTTTGAGGTGCGGGGCGGTGTGAAGGAAGCACAGACGTTCATCGACAGTTTACAGATATTCTCGTTGCTGGCCAATGTGGCAGACGTGAAGTCTTTGGTTATCCATCCTGCCACCACTACCCACTCCCAATTGAATGCGCAGGAATTGGAGGAACAAGGCATCAAGCCGGGCACGGTACGCCTCTCCATCGGAACAGAACATATCGATGATTTGCTGGCCGACTTGTCTCAGGCATTGGATAGGATTTAAAAGAATAGCATTATAGAATGAATATTGCTGTATTGTTGTCGGGAGGTGTGGACAGTTCCGTAGTTGTGCATCTCCTTTGTGAACAGGGTTACCGTCCTTCTCTATTTTATATTAAAATAGGGAGGGACGATACCGATTATATGGATTGTTCTGCGGAAGAGGATATGGAGATGGCTTCTGCCATTGCCCGACGCTATGGATTATCGTTGGAAGTGGTGGATTTGCACCGGGAGTATTGGGAACAGGTGGCGGCTTATGCCATTGACAAAATAAGGCGTGGGCTGACTCCCAATCCGGATGTGATGTGCAACAAACTGATAAAGTTCGGATGTTTTGAACAGCGCGTGGGAAAGGAATTTGATTTTACGGCAACCGGACACTATGCCACGACTGTGCTCCGTGATGGGAAGACCTGGCTCGGCACCGCCATTGACCCCGTAAAAGACCAGACAGATTTTCTGGCACAGATAGATTATCTACAAGTTTCAAAACTGATGTTTCCGTTAGGCGGGCTGATGAAGCATGAAGTCCGTGACATAGCCCTGCGTGCCGGGTTGCCCAGTGCCAAACGTCGTGACAGCCAAGGTATCTGCTTCTTGGGGAAGATTAATTATAATGATTTTGTGCGCCGTTTCCTTGGCGAAAGAGAAGGGGATATTGTGGAGTGGAAAACGGGCAGGAAGTTGGGCAAGCATCGGGGCTATTGGTTTCATACCATCGGCCAGCGCAAAGGATTGGGGTTGAGTGAAGGGCCGTGGTTTGTAGTTCGCAAGGATGTCGAAGAGAATGTGATTTACGTGTCCCGTGGATACGACACGGCATTGCAATACGGCAATGAATTCCATATGCACGATTTTCATTTCATTACGGATAACCCCTGGAAGGAGATGCAGGAGGAGGTGGAGGTGACTTTCAAGATACGCCATACACCGGAGTTCACCAAAGGCCGGTTGCAAAAGGAGGCGGAAGGATACCGCATTCTTTCAGAGGAAAAGTTGCAAGGCATTGCTCCGGGACAATTTGGAGTGGTGTATGATGCCGATGCCCGGCTGTGTATCGGGAGTGGGGAGATTTATATATAATACTCCACCAGGTCCACGATACCTGCCTTCATGGCATATTTGGTAGCTTCGTGCGCATTGTTTACACATAGTTTCCGGAAAATATTCTTCCTGTGGCTGTTTACCGTATGGAAGCTGAGATTTCTTTCGGAGGCTATTTCTTTGGTTGTTTTTCCCAAGGCTATTTCTTTCAGGATACTTCGTTCTGCGGTGGTCAGTAAGTCATCCTTGATGGCAGGATGGGTGGGAGAGGAGGAGCCATTGCCTGCAAGTAGCAGATTGCTGACGTGGTTACAGATGAATCGTTCCTTGCGTGAAGCGCATTGCAGTGCGGTCAGTATCTCTTCTTTGGAATTATCTTTCAGCGCTACACCGAATGCCATACTGCTGAACAATACCTGGCGCAGGAACGGCAGGCTCAATTCACCCGAAAAGAGTAGCCAGTCGGTTTCTTTAAAGCGCTCATGGAGCACAATCAGTTCTTCGGCTCCCGAAAAATCAAAAAGGGTATAGTCCAGAATGACAACGGCAGTGGGGTGCAAGCGTAACTGTTGTATCAGTTCTGCCTTGTTGTCGGCTTCCAGAAGCAGGGAGGTCTCCTTTTGCCTGCCCAACAGAAACATCATGCCTGCTTTGGTGATATCTTGATTATCTGCAATGATAAATTCTCTCATGACATTTGTTAAATAAAAAACTCCGCTGCAAATGTACACTTTTTAGTGTGATTTGCGGCGGAGTGGGAATATAATAATTTATATAAGGGTTTTACCAGGAACGTCCCTTGAATATATTGGATTGTCCCAGGGGAACCAGGTTTCCGCTCAAAGTCATGTTGTTGGAGTTGAAGTTCGGGCTGATGGTTACGGTTGCATTGTTTCCACCACTGGTCAGCGTAAGGAATATCTGGGCGGAAATGCCGATACCCTGGATGCTGAAGTTGCAATTCACGTTGCCCTGTTTGTCGGTGGTCATCTGGATATCCGATACGGTTCCGTCCACTGTTACACCGCCAATGCCGTTAGGACCCGGGTATACGGTGTTGAAGGCTACCTGCACGGTTCCGCGTTCTTGGTTGACCAATACGAAATTGGTGTTGGAGTTTACAAATGCGGTCTGTCCGTTGCGGAACATCACCTGATTGGCCTCCATGACAAACTGATGATTTTTCAGGGCTGCCACTGCGTCATCATATGAGATGGCATTCTGGACTTGTTCTTCTGCTT
>CAJJYX010000207.1 GCA_905197435.1 uncultured Bacteroides sp. | reverse complement strand
TATTCCCCGGATCCTGCAAACCGAAACGGGCTGCTGCATGGGCCGAATTACGGAATACGTATGAAGTTGTCTGATAAATAGGTACGGCACGGGCATCAGTTGCCGGGTCGGGTTGTTCTTGTCCAACGTGGAGTTGTAAAGTCTCAAAGTGCAATTTCTTCGTTTCCATTGTCGTTTGTATTTTAAATGAATAAACTGTTTCTCATTCGGATGTTGCAAAGATAGAGCAATAAGCCGGAATGGACAATGACATAGGTTAGGGAATTTTATACCACAATTGTGGTAGATAAACAAGCCATTTCCTATCCTTAGATAAGATAGGCTGCATTTTCGGCAAAACTTTTTCATGCAAGCATGAAAGTTCTACACTCAATTTGCACTATCTTTGCCCCCATGAAAGCAAAAAATATACCGATACTCATATTGGGAATCTTGATTCTTCCCATCTATCTGACCTCCTGCGGAGTAGACCGCTGGAAGGAATATTCCGGACAGACCCAGACAGACCGCTGGATCGACGACACCATGCGTGTGTGGTACTATTGGGTCGATGCAATTCCCCATACCAACAGCCTGAACTATTTCCAGCCTCCTTTTACCTTCTTTGCCTCGCTGAAATCCAAAGAGGACAAGTTCTCCACAATCGACAGCCTGGTCAGCGTCACCACCACCCGCAGCATCCCCTATACGGACTATAGCTATGGATTCCAGTTCACTATCAACCAGATGGAAGGAAACGACGACGGCCTTTACGCCCATGTGCTGTATGTTGCTGACGACAGTCCGGCCGCTGCCATTGATTTGAAACGGGGTGACTGGATTATGGAAATGAACGGGGAGCCCATCACCGAAAACAACTACACCCGTTTGTATGGAAGCAATTCCATGGAACTGACAATAGGATACTATGATGCGGAAAACGGCACTGTAGTTGCCTACGACCAACCGAGGCAAATAGCCTCTGCACGCCCGGTCAACGACAATCCTGTATATTATAAGAATGTATATGTAAGCGGAAGCAAACGCATCGGTTACCTGGTTTACAACCACTTCAGCTCTGGTCTCACAGACAACAGCAGTGAATATGATGATGACCTGCGTAGCGCATTCCAATATTTTGCATCACAGCAAATCAACGAATTCATCCTTGACCTGCGCTATAACAACGGCGGACTACTGAGTTGCGCAGAACTGATGTGCGCCATGCTTGCACCTTCCTCCGCCTTGGGGAAAGAGTTGGGATATCTGGAATTCAATCACCGTTTCAACCCGCAGACAGTACCATTCACCCTGAACTCCGGACTCATCGGAAACGGAGCAAACCTGAATTTGAATACCCTCTATGTGCTTACCAGCAACCAGACGGCTTCCGCCTCCGAAATGGTGATCAACTGTCTCGACCCGTATATGAATGTTGTTGTCATCGGCGGCACTACCGTAGGCAAGAATGTGGGTTCCAGAAATTTTGCCAGTCCCGAACTAATGATAACGATGAATCCCATTGTCTGCAAGATATACAATTCGGAAGGAAAGTCCGATTATGAATCCGGATTCCGACCCGCCTACTCGGAATATACAGTAAGCGAGACGAGCGACATGGCACGTTTCCTACCCTTTGGAGACACTAATGAGGCCTTATTGAGCACCGCGCTCGGTGTTATCGACGGAAGTATAAAACCGCCTGCACAAGAAGAGACCCGCTCCTTGAAAGCAACCACTATCGCAAGCTCCATTGAACGTCGGGCAAGCCATGCCGTACGCATCGAATAAGAGCACAAATAGGATGAAACCAAACAGGAGAGCTACGATAACCGCCCGATGCTCGGGAATCATACTTAGCCTGCTGTTGCTCGGCGGACTGACAGCTTGCAGCGATGACAACAATGGCAGTGATACGCCTGAGCCGGAACCGTCAACCTACCCCACCACTTCTTTTTCCAAAATCGAGCTGGAGGAAGTGATAGAGAGTGATGCACAACCGGTCACATCCACCCACACCTATCTTTACAACAGCGCAGGCCGACTGGCCGGCTACACCGGCAAACAGAGTTTTACGGCAGGAGGCGAACTCTTCGAGATGGAGAATACCACCACCGTCGAATACAAGGAACATCAGGCCGTGATAACCGACGAAGCGGGCACAGTATCAACCTACACTCTGAATGACAGAGGCTATGCCACCAATTGTGTCAGTCAGGATATTGCAGGGAATACCCGTACCTATACTTTCTCCTATCTCACCAATACCGAAGGCAAGTATTATCTGGAAAACATCACAGAAAAACTGAATGATGGAAAAGAATACTCATCCGTTACCATAGACTACAGTAATTTCAGAGCATTGCGCATACAGCAAAAGGTAGATACTTTTGAGCACAACAGTACGGCTACCACACCATCCGGCGATGAGCTTGCAAATACCTCCGAAATACCGAGCCTATTCATCACGGAGATATATCCGCTTTCCATGCATGCCGCTGCCATATACGGGAAGATATTGGGTGAACCTTTCCATACAATGATTACTAAAATCATCCCGGATCAAAACGAAGAGGGTAACGAAATCACCACTTATACATATACGCTTGACGAGCGAGGTATCGTTACTTCCTGCAAAGCAGAGACAAGCTATCTGGATAAATACGGATATACAAGAAGCCACATCCGTACCATCAATTATACAATAGAAAAATAATCACTTTCTTTTCTTGAAGAACTTATCGAAAAAGAGAATGTGATAGTCTATCGAATTGTTCCAATACGTTCCGGTATGCCCACCGGGGCGTGTAATAAAATCATGGTCTATCTTCCTTGCCAACAATCGGTTATGCAAGTCCTTGTTCACTTCAAGAAAGAAGTCGGCCTCACCGCAGTCGATAATTAGAGCCAAATCTCCATTCTCAATCTTATCCAACTGGTTGACCACCGTATGTGCATCCCAAGAGGATTTGTTAGCAGCGAACTCTCCCAACTGCTTGTTCATTTCCCAATTCTGGGGGAACGGCCGGATATCCACTCCTCCACTCATACTGCCCGCCGCACCAAACACATCCTTATGACGGATAGCACTCCATAAAGCACCGTGGCCGCCCATACTCAAACCACTGATAGCACGCGCCTTTTTGTCGGGAACGGTAGCGTAGTTCCCGTCTGTATACTTCACCAGTTCCGAGGTGACAAAAGTCTCATAACGGTAGGCAGGATTCTTCGGACTGTCCCAATACCAACTGTTCCTGCCGTCCGGACACACAAATATAATTCCTTTCTCATCGGCAATCTGCGGTAATTCCGGTTTCAACTGTACCCAGCTCCGCGCATTGCCGCCATAGCCGTGCAATAAATAAATTACCGGACAAGCCTGCTTACCTACAGCCTTATCAGGTAATACATACACTACTTTCACATCCTTATTCATGGCCACGCTTCTCACCAATACCGTGTCTACACGTGCTGCCTGCAACGCAATGGCAGACAGATACCACAAAAGCCCCAAGGCTACAATTCTCCTTTTCATATATTTATTGCTTATTTTTTCTAACGGATGGCAATATTAACAATAAATGCTGAAAAATCCCTATCTTTGTCTCACAAACTATTCAAAATCCACTATGGAATTTATAATCATTCTACTTTTACTTATTCTGAACGGCATTTTTGCCATGTATGAAATTGCGTTGGTATCATCCAGCAAAGCACGTCTTGAAACACTTGTCGCAAAAGGTAACAAATCAGCCCGAGGAGTTTTAAAACAATTGGAAGAACCGGAAAAGTTCTTGTCTACCATTCAGATTGGTATCACGCTGATCGGTATCGTATCCGGTGCGTATGGTGGTGTGGCTATTGCCGACGACCTCGTACCTTTCTTTTCTCTCATTCCGGGCGCAGAAGCATACGCACGCAACCTGGCAATGATTACTACCGTAGCAATCATTACCTATCTTTCTCTGATTATCGGAGAGCTAGTACCCAAATCTATCGCTCTTAGTAATCCGGAGCGATACGCCACTTTGTTCAGCCCGGTCATGATTCTCCTGACAAAGGTTTCTTATCCTTTTGTATGGTTGCTGAGTGTCTCTACCCGGTTACTGAACAAACTTATCGGTTTGAAAAGCGAAGAACGCCCCATGACCCAGGAG
>CAJJYX010000206.1 GCA_905197435.1 uncultured Bacteroides sp. | reverse complement strand
ACCTTTGTTAACCTTAAATCTAATACTATGAAAAACACAGTGCAAAGATACGGACTTCTGACATATCTGCAAATTATCCAAGAAAAAAAGTATGTTTCATAACATAGATTAAGAAAAGAGGACGGATATGCAAACGCACACCGCCCTCTTTTAACATTTAACGTATCGGATTATTCCTCATCCAACAAGATTTCCAATATCTGGCAAGCAGCCTTGGCAACCGGAGTGCCGGGGCCGAAGATGGCAGCCACACCTGCCTTGTAAAGGAAGTCATAGTCTTGTGCGGGAATTACACCACCGGCAATCACTACGATATCCTCGCGTCCCAATTTCTTGAGTTCTTCGATAATCTGCGGAACCAATGTCTTGTGTCCGGCAGCCAGTGAAGAAACTCCCACTACATGAACATCGTTCTCAACCGCTTCGCGGGCAGCCTCGGCCGGTGTCTGGAACAACGGTCCCATATCCACGTCGAAACCGCAGTCGGCATATCCGGTTGCAACCACCTTGGCACCGCGGTCATGACCGTCCTGGCCCATTTTTGCTACCATGATACGAGGTTGACGTCCCTCTTTCTTTGCAAACTTCTCCGCCAGTTCACATGCACGGTGGAAGTCGCTGTCATTTTTACTTTCTGATGAATACACGCCTGATATAGTTCTAATTACAGCTTTATAACGTCCTACAATCTTTTCACAAGCATAAGAAATTTCTCCCAAAGTGGCACGAACACGAGCAGCCTCCACGGCCAACTCCAGCAAGTTACCCTTACCGGTCTTCACACATTCAGTGATAGCATCCAAAGCCTTGTCCACTTCAGCCTGGTTACGCCCTTCCTTCAGGCGCTTCAGGTTTTCAATCTGCTCCTGACGAACAGCCGTATTATCGATTTCAAGAATATCAATCGGAGCTTCTTTCTCCAAGCGATACTTATTCACACCGACAATGGTCTGTGAACCGCTATCGATACGGGCTTGCGTGCGTGCAGCAGCCTCTTCGATACGCATTTTGGGAATACCGGTTTCGATGGCTTTTGCCATACCGCCCAGCTTCTCGACTTCCTGAATCAACTCCCAAGCCTTGTGAGCCAGCTCATTGGTCAAGCTTTCCACATAATAAGAGCCACCCCATGGGTCTACATTCTTGCAAATGTAAGTTTCTTCCTGAATATAAATCTGCGTATTACGTGCAATACGTGCAGAGAAATCCGTCGGCAAAGCGATAGCCTCGTCAAGAGCATTGGTATGCAGCGACTGGGTATGTCCCAACGCAGCAGCCATTGCTTCGATACAAGTACGCCCCACATTGTTGAACGGGTCTTGCTCTGTCAATGACCAGCCGGAAGTCTGGGAGTGTGTACGCAAAGCCAGTGATTTCGGGTTCTTCGGATTAAACTGCTTCACAATCTTTGCCCACAACATACGGGCAGCACGCATCTTGGCGATTTCCATGAAGTGATTTGTTCCGATGGCCCAGAAGAAAGACAGACGCGGCGCGAAAGCATCAATGCCAATGCCTGCTGCAACGCCGGCACGAAGATATTCCAAACCGTCGGCCAATGTATAAGCCAGCTCAATATCCGCCGTAGCACCTGCTTCCTGCATGTGATAGCCGGAAATGGAAATAGAGTTGAACTTAGGCATCTTCTGGGAAGTATATTCAAAGATGTCAGAGATAATCTTCATGGAGAATGCAGGCGGATAGATATAGGTATTACGCACCATGAACTCCTTCAGGATATCATTTTGGATAGTACCGGCCATTTCTTCCAGTTTGGCACCTTGTTCCAAACCTGCATTGATATAGAACGCCATGATTGGCAGCACAGCACCGTTCATTGTCATGGACACAGACATCTTGTTCAAAGGAATACCGTCGAAAAGGACCTTCATGTTTTCCAATGAGCAAATGGATACACCTGCCTTACCTACATCACCCACCACACGTTCGTGGTCAGGGTCATAGCCACGGTGAGTAGCCAAGTCGAAAGCTACGGACAAGCCCTTCTGGCCGGAAGCCAGGTTACGGCGATAGAAAGCATTTGACTCTTCGGCGGTGGAGAAACCTGCATACTGGCGGATTGTCCAAGGACGTAACGTATACATCACAGAGTACGGACCACGCAGATAAGGAGGAAGTCCGGCAGCATAACCAAGATGTTCCATCCCCTCGAGGTCTTCTTTTGTATAAACAGGCTTCACCTCAATGTGTTCCGGCGTTTTCCAATCAGCATGGATGCCGTTAGCCTTTTGCCACTCAGCACCGTTGACAGGCTGGAAAGCAGCATATATATCTAAGTTTTTAAAATCTTTTCTCATCTTACTTCAAAAGTTTAGCGTTGTATTCCTTTAATGTTTCCAGCACGTTGACGCGGACATGGATAAAATTCTCGATACCGGCAGCCTTCAAATCATCCATGCAGGCAGGAGCACCGGCTACAATAAACATGGCACGACCGTTCAGAGCCTTGAAGGCTGGAACAGCATATTCTGCATATTCATCATCACTTGAGCACAGTACCACAATGTCAGCCTTGGCAGCCATAGCAGCTTCTATACCCTCCTCTACAGTAGAGAAGCCGAGATTGTCAACGACTTCATATCCGGCACAAGCCAGGAAGTTGCAAGAATACTGCGCACGCGCCTGGCGCATGGCCAGATTGCCGATAGTCAGCATAAATGCTTTCGGACGCTTACCGGAAGCCTCCGTTTCAAGGCGCAACGCTTCAAATTCACTGGCAGCACGATCAAAGTTCAATGTCGGAACATCTTTCTCACACGTATGTCCGCCGCCGCAACAGCAGGCAGCCTCAACCGGTTTCTTATCTCCGGCCTTTTCTGTGAAATTAGGATATTGGTTGGTACCCAACAAAATCTCCTTACGCTTGGCAACTGCGGCATGACGGGCCTTGTTGCTCTCGTTTACGGCAGCCTGCACTTTTCCTGCTTTTACGGAAGCATAAAAACCTCCGTCTTCCTCTACAGCCAGGAACAAGTCCCAAGCCTGCTTGGCAATGGAAACAGTCAGATTTTCGATATAGTAGGAACCGGCAGCCGGGTCAATGACCTTGTCGAAATGTGACTCTTCTTTCAATAGCAACTGCTGGTTACGCGCCATACGTTCAGAGAACTCGTTAGGAGCATCATAAGCCTTGTCAAAGGGAGTAACCGTCATTGAATCGACACCGGCAAGAGCCGCACTCATCGCTTCGGTCTGCGTACGCAACAAGTTTACGTATGCATCAAACAGAGTCAGGTTAAATGAGGACGTTTCCGCATGAATCTTCATCTTGGCAGCACAATGGCATTCGGGGCTGTAAGAAGCCACGATATTCGCCCACAACATACGCGCTGCACGGAATTTGGCTATTTCAAGGAAGTAGTTGGAACTGATACCGAAGTTGAATTTAATCTTCTTGGCTACCGTTGTGGCAGGCAGACCGGCATCAACCAACTGGTTCATGTACTCATTACCCCAAGCCAAAGCATAACCCAGCTCCTGGAAAATATAAGAACCCGCATTGTTCAATGTCAACGCATTCACATTCAACACACGATATTTCGGAAGGGAAGAAGTAGCTTCAATCAAAGCCTTGGCCGTTGCCACCATATCGCCTTTCTCTCTACCATTGGCCAGCATCTTGTTGAAGTAGTCGTAGTTGATGGAACCCTGCAACTTCGTCAAGTCATAATCCTTTTTCCGGAAATATGCGACAAGAAGTTCTGCAAGCTCCACCACATGTCCTTGGCAGGTAGAGAAATTCAACTCGACACATTCCGCATAGATATCTTTCAACAAGGTTTCGATATACTCCGCACTCAACTCTTTGGCCTTTACATGGAAAGAAAGTGAATCTACCCCCTTATTCAAAATGTCCAGCGCCTTGGCATTGGCCTCTTTGGGGCATTCCACCTTGATTTCCTGACGAACGAGCCATTCGTTGTTGTCCTTCTTGGTACCTCTGAGATAAGGGAACTCGCCGGGGAGAGCATCTGTCGTCTTTAAGCCTTCGAGGTCTTCCATACGATAGAAAGGTTTCACCTTAAATCCTTCATTTGTCTTCCAAACGAGCTTCTTCTCGAAATCCGCTCCTTTCAGGTCTGCGGTAACTTTCTCCATCCACTGCTCAGTGGAAACGGGAGAGAAGTCGGAGAAGAGTTTTTCTTTACTGTCTGCCATAGTTTTTTAAAAATTTAAAT
>CAJJYX010000205.1 GCA_905197435.1 uncultured Bacteroides sp. | reverse complement strand
ACGGCCCATGCGCAACTACCTGCTGCTCGCCCTGCTTGCCATCGCGCTTGCCGGTTTCTTCTACTGGTGTTTCGGGAGCGATTGGATAAGCATCGGCATCTTCACCGCCTGCATCGTGTTCCCCGTCAGCATCCTTTTGGAAGGCTCGCTCACCAAGATAGAGCGAGACCGTATCTTCGTCATCTACATCATTGCCTTTTTCGTGATTTTCTTCTGGGCGGCCTATGAGCAGGCTGGTGCATCACTCACGCTTTTTGCTTCCGAACAGACCGACCGCGTCATCCTGGGGTGGGAAATGCCCGCCTCCTGGATTCAGTCCTTCAACCCCTTCTTTGTGGTGATACTTGCCGCCATCATGCCGGGCGTATGGGGCGCCCTTGGCAAGCGGGGCATGGAACCCGCCTCTCCCACCAAGCAAGCCATCGGCCTGCTGCTGCTTTCACTGGGATATCTGATCATCTGTTTCGGAGTGAAGGACGTACAGCCCGGCATCAAGGTAAGCCTCATCTGGCTGACCGGCCTCTATTTCATCCATACCATGGGCGAAATCTGCCTCTCGCCCATCGGGTTGTCCATGGTAAACAAGCTTACTCCCATCCGCTTCGCCTCTCTGATGATGGGGATATGGTATCTCTCCACCGCCACTGCCAACAAGTTTGCAGGCATTCTGAGCGGTCTCTATCCCGAAGCCGGAAAAGTAAAGACATTGCTGGGCTACCGCATTGAGACGATGTACGATTTCTTTATGGTATTCGTCATCATGTCAGCCACGGCATCGCTCATCCTCTTCCTACTTTCAAAGAAATTGCAAAAGATGATGCACGGAGTGGAATAAAATCATTATTTTTGCCCCAACTTTCTAAAAAACATCCCATCTATGGATACCATACAAATAAAAGACAAGATGTTCACAGTCTCCATCAAGGAGCAGGACATACTGAAAGAAGTAACCCGTGTAGCGGACGAGATCAACCGCGACCTGGCAGGAAAGAATCCTCTTTTCCTCAGCGTATTGAACGGCTCGTTCATGTTTACCGCCGATTTGCTGAAACGAATCACGATTCCCTGCGAAATTTCGTTTGTCAAACTGGCATCTTATCAAGGAGTATCCTCTACCGGGGTAATCAAGGAAGTAATAGGTATCAACGAAGACCTCACAGACCGCACCATAGTCATTGTAGAAGACATCGTAGATACCGGGCTCACCATGCAACGCTTATTGGATACCCTCGGCACCCGCGGTCCCAGGGAAATTCACATCGCCTCCCTGCTGGTAAAGCCGGACAAGCTGAAAGTAGATTTGAATATAGAATATGTAGCCATGAACATCCCGAACGACTTTATCGTGGGCTATGGCTTGGATTACGACGGCTTCGGACGCAACTATCCCGACATCTACACCGTAGTGGAATAGCCACGAGCAACGAGGCTGCACAAAAGAAAAGAATCAAAGAAGTAAAACCATAAATAGCTTTTAAAAAGATATGTTGAACATTGTAATTTTTGGTGCTCCCGGTTCAGGTAAGGGAACACAAAGCGAAAAGATTGTAGGAAAGTATGGAATCAACCACATCTCTACCGGAGACGTACTCCGTGCCGAGATGAAGAACGGTACAGAACTGGGCAAGACAGCCAAAGGCTATATCGATCAGGGCCAATTGATTCCCGATGAACTGATGATCGATATCCTGGCAAGCGTATTCGACAGTTTCAAGGATAGTAAAGGTGTTATTTTCGATGGTTTCCCCAGAACAATCGCCCAGGCCGAAGCGTTAAAGAAAATGCTTGCCGAACGCGGACAGGAAGTCAGCGTGATGCTCGACCTCGACGTTCCCGAAGAGGAACTGATGAAGCGCCTCATCAAGCGCGGAAAAGAATCCGGACGTGCAGACGACAACGAAGAGACAATCAAAAAACGCCTTGTCGTTTACCACTCTCAGACAGCTCCGCTGATTGACTGGTACAAACAGGACGGCAAATACCAGCACATCCAAGGCTTCGGTGCATTGGAAGAAATCTTTGCCGACGTTTGCAAGGCAATTGATGCAGTGAAATAAGAGTATCCTACTTAACTACTCTGACTACCTACTACTAACTACTTAAATAATATGGCTGAATCGAATTTTGTTGACTACGTAAAAATATATTGCCGCTCCGGAAAGGGTGGACGAGGCTCTACGCATATGCGGCGTGAGAAATACATACCCAACGGAGGCCCCGACGGAGGTGACGGAGGACGAGGAGGCCATGTCATTTTGCGGGGTAACCGCAACTACTGGACACTGCTCCACCTGAAATATGACCGCCACATCCTGGCAGGCCATGGAGAATCCGGTTCCAAAAACCGCAGTTTCGGGAAAGACGGGGCAGACAAGGTTATTGAAGTACCCTGCGGCACCGTGGTGTATAATGCCGAAACCGGCGAATACATCTGTGATGTCACTGAGCACGGGCAAGAGGTTATCCTGCTGAAAGGCGGACGCGGAGGACTGGGCAACTGGCACTTCAAAACCGCGACACGCCAGGCTCCCCGTTTCGCACAACCGGGTGAACCGATGCAGGAGTTGACGGTAATCATGGAGTTGAAGTTGCTGGCAGACGTTGGTCTGGTAGGTTTTCCCAATGCAGGCAAATCGACTTTACTGGCAGCCGTTTCTGCGGCAAAGCCCAAAATCGCCAATTATCCGTTCACCACTTTGGAGCCCAACCTGGGCATCGTGTCCTATCGTGACAGCAAGTCATTCGTCATGGCAGACATCCCCGGCATCATCGAAGGAGCCAGCGCCGGAAAAGGCTTGGGATTGCGTTTCCTGCGCCACATCGAGCGCAACTCGCTCCTGCTGTTCATGGTTCCCGCCGACAGTGACGACATCCGTAAGGAATACGAAATCCTCTTGAACGAGCTTCGTACTTTCAACCCCGAAATGCTGGACAAGCAGAGGGTGCTTGCCGTCACCAAATGCGACATGCTCGACCAGGAACTGATGGACGAAATAGAGCCGACATTGCCCGAAGGGATTCCGCATATATTCATTTCTGCCGTCTCCGGCATGGGTATCCCGGCACTGAAAGACATCCTTTGGGAAGAGCTGAACAAGGAAAGCAATAAGATAGAAGGCAAAGTGGACAATATTGCCCATCGCGCCAAAGACCTCAGCCACCTGCAGGAAGAGCTGAAAGAAGAGGGTGAGGACGAAGACCTCAGCTATGAATATGTCAACGAAGACGAAGACATAGAAGACCTGGAGGACTTTGAATACGAAGAAGATTGGGAGGAAGACAAGAAATGATTCCTCTCACTGAAGATAGGAAAATGTTGGGATATGAGATACTTGCCTCATATCCCGACATTTCTTGTTTTGTAACCACCCGTCACGGCGGATGCAGCACCGGCAACTATGCATCCTTCAACTGCACCCCCTACACCGGGGACCATCCGGATTGCGTACGCAAGAACCAAGAGTTGCTATGCGCCGCCCTGCCCTTCACACCGCGGGAACTGGTTATCCCTTTCCAAACTCATGGCATCAGCTCACTCATCATCGACGAAACCTACCTGAACGCAACGCACAGCGAACGTCAATCCATGCTGCAAGGCGTCGACGCACTTATCACACGCACACCCGGCTGTTGCATCTGCATCTCTACCGCCGACTGCATCCCCATACTGCTCTATGACAAGGAACACCATGCCATTGCCGCCGTCCACGCAGGCTGGCGGGGAACGGTTCGCCACATTCTTGCGCATACTCTCCGCCGGATGCAGGCAACCTGCGGTACGGAAGGGAAAGACATCATAGCCTGCATAGGACCGGGCATCTCCTTCGCCTCTTTTGAAGTGGGAGACGAAGTACACGAGGCATTCCGCGCCGAAGGTTTCCCGATGGAACAGATATCCGCGTGGAAACCCGAAACGCACAAATACCACATCGACCTATGGAAAGCCAACCATTTGCAGCTCTCCGATTTCGGGGTGCCTTCCCGGCAGATAGAGACCGCCGGCATCTGCACTTACCGGCAGCACGAGGACTTCTTCTCGGCGCGACGGCTGGGCATCAAGTCGGGACGCATACTGTCGGGAATAATGCTGAACGGATAGGAGAAGCGGAAGGTATCAGAGATATAGAATGAAAAACGATAAACTTAAATATAACAAAAACAACATGAAACCAAGCCTGAAAACCAAGCCTCATAACTATGCCTATTGCTTTGCCACGAACGA
>CAJJYX010000204.1 GCA_905197435.1 uncultured Bacteroides sp. | reverse complement strand
TAGGAAGCCGTTTCTGGCCCATGAGCAATGCAGAGCGTCCGAAACAATTCCTTGATGTGCTCGGAGTTGGGCGGTCATTACTGCAAATGACATTGGACAGGTTCTCAGGTCTTTGCCCCATTGAAAACACATGGGTCGTAACATCTAAGATGTACGAAAACCTCGTGCGTGAGCAATTACCGGAGTTGCCTGCAGAAAACATACTTCTCGAACCATGCAGAAGGAACACCGCCCCGTGCATTGCATACGTAAGCTGGAAAATAAAAAAGCGCAACCCACGTGCAAACATCGTAGTAACGCCCAGCGACCACATTGTAAAAGACGTAAAGGTGTTCAAGGAAGCATTGCGCGACGCAATGAACTTCACAGCCGAAACAGACTCTATTGTTACGCTCGGAATACATCCTACCAGACCAGAAACAGGGTATGGATATATTGAGGCAGACCTCAGCTATTCATCATCAAGGAACAAGCAAATTTTCCGTGTCGACTCGTTCCGTGAAAAGCCCTCCGTCGAGGTGGCAACACAGTACATAGCTAAGAACAACTACTTTTGGAATGCCGGAATATTTGTGTGGAGCGTACAGACTATAGTGAATGCATACCGCGTTTACCAGCCTGAAATCGCCAAGACTTTCGAATCAATGACTCCATTGTTCGATACGCCTAAAGAACAGGAAGCCATAGACGCAGAATTCCCCAAATGTGAAAACATAAGCGTAGACTACGCCATTATGGAAAAAGCCGAGGAAATATTTGTATATCCTGTTTCATTCGGTTGGAGCGACGTTGGCACATGGGGAGTACTGAGGCAGCAGATAACCCAGGATGTGCACGGGAATGCCACTGTAGGAAACGTAGACCTGTATGAAACCAATAATTGCATAATACACTGCGCCGAAGCCAAGAAAGTAGTGGTGCAAGGTTTGGACGGTTACATCGTTGCCGAAAAAGACGGCATACTTTTGATTTGCAAATTGTCGGAAGAACAGCGCATAAAACTGTTCCACGACTGAAACATGGAATAAGACCTAAAGGTCGGGCAGCTTTAAAGCCGTTCGACCTTTTTTGTTTCCATACATAACGTACATAAACAGGGACAGTAGAAATTTAGTGGGGGATTTGTTTTTATATTGAGAATGTATTCCGACCTTTGCCTTATGGAAACGAATCAATTGGAATTGCTTGCGCGTATCGTGCTGCCTTCAGAAATATTGGATTATTTTGAGATAACAAGTGTGGAACAGACTTCGACGGAAATTCGGATTCATCTGGATGAACTGATGAATCCGAATCTATCTTGTGATGTGCATTTCGAATCCAAAGGCTTCATGGAGGCTGTGAACGTTACCGATTTCCCAATCCGCGACCATAAGGTGATACTGGTCATCCGTCGTCGCAGGTGGACGGACATGCGCACCGGCAAGAGTTTCAGCCTTCCAATCAGCCTGGACATAGCCTGCAAAGGAACCCGTTACTCCAAGGAGTTCGGGGCTTTTTTAAAAGAGACGTATGGAGACATCCCCGGTGACCTGCCGTACGCTTGAGATATTCTATCATATAAACGCGCATACATTCGAGAAACAATACAAGGAGACACTAAGCGGCTTCCGCGGGTGGGAGCAGTTTGACCATGCCGACACGTGGCTGTTGTTTACGGAAAACATGGGTCCGCACCTGGCCATAGACGAGACCTCCCTGTCCAACGGAGAGTTATATACGTTTGTCACCAACCGCGACCGTCATGCCGGAGAAAGAAGCTTGGTGGCGGTCGTTTCCGGCACGAAATCAGAGGACGTGATACGGGTGCTGAAACAGGTTGACGAGGAGGAACGCATGAAGGTGGAGGAAGTGACCCTCGACCTTTCCGACTCGATGCGCAGGATTGTTGCCATCGCATTCCCTAAAGCTCAAAGGGTGATTGACCGTTTCCACATACAGAAAATGGCCTGCGAGGCCGTACAGGAAATCCGCGTGGCACACCGCTGGGACGCATTGCAGCAGGCCAACGACGAAATGGAAGAGTGCAGGCTTTCTGGCAAGCCATACCACCCGTTCCGTTTCCCAAACGGGGACACACGGCCCGAACTGCTCATCAGGAGCCGCTATCTCCTGTTCAAGTCGGCAGACAAGTGGACGGAAAAGCAAAAGGAAAGGGCGAAAATCCTGTTCGCAGAGTATCCCGACATCCAACTCGCTTACGGGCTGTCGCATTCACTGAGGATGATATTCTCCAAGAACACGATTAAGGCTGCCGCAAGGCTGAGCATGGCCAAATGGTACAACAAAGTGGACGAAGCAAGGATGAAGCAGTTCAATGTCATTGCGGCCACCTTTTATGAACATTATGATGAAATCCTAAACTTCTATAACCACCGTTCGACAAATGCCGCAGCCGAATCATTCAATGCCAAAATCAAACTTTTCAGGGCTAATCAGCATGGGGTAGCCGACAAAAAATTCTTCCTCTTCAGAATCGCTAAGCTGTATGGCTATCCCCACTAAATTTCTACTGCCCCTCAATTTCCCACTGCCGAAAAGAGTAAAGCCAAGCCTTTGTCTTGATTGAAATCAGAGTGGAACACAGAACGTTTCCGCCGCCTATGGCGGCAGAAACGTTTTTAGTTACCTTTGCTGTAGGCATAAGAAGCAAGCCGGTTTTTTCTTGGGCTTTTAATTCCACAAAAGAGTATGGCTCCTTGTCCTGCGAATTGAAGATTGGTCGTCGGAGGCCGTATAGAAGAATGCTCATTGACAGGACATGGCTTATGCCTTTATCCATCAACAACAGTAACAATTATTATCATGGCAAAGAAAGCAAAAAAAGTCAAGACGGCCAAAGGTGCGGAACTTCGGATAGTCAATCCCGATGCGGCTGGGGTAGACATCGCGGACGGTATCATGCAAGTTTGCGTCCCTGCCGACCGCTCCAAGGACAACAACCGCGCGTTCGGAGCGTATACATCCGACCTGCACGCCATCTCGGCATGGCTCAGATAGTGCGGCATAAAGACAGTCGCAATGGAATCCACCGGGGTTTACTGGATACCGCTGTTCTGCCGTCTTCAGGAGGACGAGATGGATGTCGTATTGACCAACGCAAGGGACGTGAAGAACATAACGGAGAGGAAAACCGACGAGTCGGATGCCGAATGGCTGATGTTGCTGCACCAGTACGGGTTGCTCAAGGCAAGTTTCCAACCGCACAACGACGCCAAACGGATGAGGACACTCACCCGTCATCGTGACACCCTCTCCCGTGAGGCTTCAAGCATAGTCCTGCGTATGCAGAAAGCCATGCAGCAGATGAACATAAAACTTACGCTTGTCCTGTCTGACATTACGGGAAAATCCGGCATACGTATCATCGAGGCCATTCTTGCAGGTGAACGTGACCCCAAGAAACTTGCGGAATTGGCTGACATCCAGTGCAAAACCCCGAAAGAGGAAATAGCCAAGGCACTTGAGGGCAACTGGGAAGAAGACCTCATGTTTGTCCTCAGACAAAACTATGATACTTTCAAACATTATTGTACCCAACTTGGCGAGTGCGATGCAGAACTGGAGAAACTCATGGAAAACTACCGTGCGGAGGTAGCCAAAGTGGAAGGTACTTCATATAGCCCGGCAAAAAAACGCCGCGATTATAAAAAGACCAGGCATACCGTGAGCTTCGACGTGGAAAGGAAAGCATACGAAATGTGGGGAGTAAACGTTTTTGAGATACCGGGCATAAGCCACCTGACCGCACTTGAACTGATGAGTGAACTGGGGCACGACTTTACCCGGAAGTTCCCGTCTTCCAAACAGTTCTGCTGTTGGTGCAACATCTCACCGAACACCAAGATATCAGGAGGAAAAAGAATATCAAGCCACGTGCCACACCGTCGGAACAATGTCGGATTGATTTTTAGAAGTATCGCTTCTTCGCTCGCCAATGCGAAGAACCAGTTGGGAAACTTCTACCGCAGGATACGTTCACGGGCCGGAGGTAAAGCCGCAGTCATTGCCACCGCCCACAAGGTCGCTGAGATATTCTTTGCCATGGTTGCAAACCAGACAACTTATAATCCGGAAAAAGTAGGTATAGACGAGAAAGTATTACTCGAAAAACGGATTGCGAGATACAAGCGTGAATTAGAACGGATTACAGGAATGCATATTGAAATAGGCAATGCATGTGTTCCATAGAAGAAGAAATGAACCTCCGACAGGACTGCCCAAAATGTGCTTTGGTTGTATGCCATACGACAATGGGAATCTCCTAATGGATAGAAATGAAAAAGATGATTTTATATCA
>CAJJYX010000203.1 GCA_905197435.1 uncultured Bacteroides sp. | reverse complement strand
GGTGGCCGTTGGCATTTCGGCGATTAATGCGCTGACACTCAGTCCCGCACTTTGTGCCTTGCTGCTGAAACCTTATATCAATGAGGATGGGACGGAGAAGAATAATTTTGCTTCGCGCTTCCGCAAGGCATTCAACACGGCTTTCGAGGCGGTGGTCGAGAAGTATAAGAAGATAGTGCTGCTGTTCATCAAGCGCCGCTGGCTGGGATGGTCGTTGCTGGCACTTTCGGTAGTGCTGCTGGTATTCCTGATGAATACAACCAAGACCGGGTTGGTGCCCGATGAAGACCAGGGAGTATTGTTTGTAAACGTAAGTACAGCTCCGGGAAGTTCGCTTAAGACGACGGATGACATCATGAATCGTGTGGAGAAGCGTCTGGAGGATATTCCCCAAAAGTTGCACTTGCAGAAGGTGGCTGGCTATGGCCTGCTCTCCGGACAAGGAAACTCTTTTGGTATGATTGTAATGAAACTGAAACCTTGGGGCGAGCGTAAGAATAAGGAGGACCAGGTGCAGGCGGTCATTAACCAGATATACGGCAGCACGGCAGACATTAAGGATGCAACGGTATTTGCCATTGCTCCGGGTATGATTCCGGGCTATGGTATGGGTAATGCGCTGGACTTGAATGTGCAGGACAAGCAGGGAGGAGATATGAACACTTTCTATCAGACCACCCAGCAGTACCTGGCTGCATTGAACCGGCGTCCGGAGATTTCGATGGCATACTCTACGTTCGATGTACGCTACCCGCAGTGGACTGTCCGGGTGGATGCCTCCAAATGCAAGCGTGCCGGGATTACTCCCGATGCGGTGTTGTCCACTCTTTCGGGCTATTATGGCGGGCAGTATGTCTCCAACTTCAATCGTTTCTCCAAAGTCTACAAGGTAATGATTCAGGCCGACCCGAAGTTCCGTTTGGATGAGGCTTCGCTCGATAATGTCTTTGTGCGCATGTCCAACGGTGAGATGGCTCCATTGAGCCAGTTCGTTACACTGACCCGTTCGTATGGTGCCGAGTCTTTGAGTCGTTTCAATATGTTCAACTCCATTGCGGTGAATGCCATGCCTGCCGAGGGATACAGTACCGGCGATGCCATCCATGCCGTGCAGGAGACGGCGGAGATAGCTTTGCCAAGGGGGTATGGCTATGATTTTGGTGGTATCACCCGCGAGGAAAGCCAGCAGAGTGGCACTACAGTTATTATCTTCGGTATCTGTATCTTGATGATTTACTTGATTCTGAGTGCACTTTACGAGAGCTTCCTGATTCCGTTTGCCGTTATCCTGGCTGTTCCTGCGGGTCTGATGGGGTCGTTTCTCTTTGCCAAGATAGCCGGGCTGGAGAATAACATATATTTGCAGACGGGACTTATCATGCTGATAGGTCTGCTGGCAAAGACCGCTATTCTGTTGACGGAGTATGCCGCCGAGCGCCGTAAGGCGGGAATGGGGCTGATTGCTTCTGCCGTCAGTGCGGCAAAGGCACGTTTCCGCCCCATCCTGATGACGGTACTTACCATGATTTTCGGACTCTTCCCCTTGGTGGTAGCCACGGGTGTCGGAGCCAACGGTAACCGTTCATTGGGTACGGGTGTCGTCGGTGGTATGTTCATCGGTACACTGGCACTGCTGTTCATTGTTCCGGTCTTGTTCATCAGCTTCCAGTGGTTGCAGGAGCGGCTTCGTCCGGCCCAATCCGTCCCGACGAGCGACTGGCAGATTGAAGAAGAGATGAAAGTAAGCCGGAAGGAGATAGAAGAATCACATTAGCACATTATCGAGTTTTGTGCTAAACTAACTAACATAAGAAATAATGAAGAAACAATTCATATTATTAGCTGCCGCCGGCTTGGTCTTGACCAGTTGCGGCATCTATACCAAATACCAGCGTCCGGAGGACATCACGACCGATGGACTTTATGGACACGATTTGGACGGGAAAAGTCTTGATAGCCTGAGTCTGTTTGCAGTACCGGACACTGCTTCCATTGCCTCTCTTTCCTGGCGCGAGCTTTTTACAGACCCGCAATTACAGTCGCTCATCGAGCAAGCCCTGCAAAGCAATACCGACCTGCTCTCTGCTCAGCAACGTATCAAGGAGGCGGAAGCCACGTTGATGTCGGCCAAACTTTCATACCTGCCTTCGTTTATGCTCACTCCGCAAGGTGGCGTAAGCAGCTTCGATAGTTCCAAAGCTTCGTGGACCTATTCCGGCATTGCCTCGGCAAGTTGGGAAGTCGATATCTTTGGCAAGCTGACCAATGCCAAGCGCCGTTCCAAAGTGCTCTATCTTCAAAGTTTGGAGTACGAACAAGCTGTCAGCACTTCGTTGATAGCTAATGTGTCCAATCTGTACTACACCCTGCTGATGCTCGATGAGCAATACCGCATCTCCGAGGAGACAGCCGCCAGTTGGCGCGAAAGCGTACGGACCATGCGCGCCATGATGACCGCAGGCATGACGAACGAGGCGAGCGTCTCGCAATCCGAAGCCAACTGCCGTCAGGTGGAAGCCTCGCTGCTCGACCTTCGGCAGCAGGTAAAGGAAGTGGAGAATAGTCTCTCCATTCTGCTGGGCGATGTTCCGGGCACCATTGAGCGCGGACGGTTGGAGGGGCAGGAGTTCCCGCAGGAACTTGCGGTGGGCGTACCTCTGCAACTGCTTTCCCGCCGTCCCGATGTGAAAAGTGCCGAACTTTCGCTGGCATCCGCTTTTTATAGCACAAATGCAGCCCGTTCCGCCTTTTATCCGTCCATCACTTTGAGTGGAACGGCAGGCTGGACCAACTCGGCGGGAAGTATGATTGTCAATCCGGGTAAATTACTCCTTTCTGCCATCGGCTCACTGACACAACCCTTGTTCAACAAAGGGCTGAACGTGGCACAGCTCAAGATAGCCAGAGCACAGCAGGAAGAAGCCAGGCTCGCTTTTCAGCAAGCTTTGCTCAATGCCGGTGGCGAAGTGAACAATGCTCTGACTCAAGTGCAAGTAGCCCGTGGAAAGACGGAACTTCGCACAAGGCAGATAGCTTCGCTGGAAACTACCGTCCGCAGCACCCGGTTACTGATGCAGCACGGCACCTCCACCTATCTGGAGGTACTCACTGCCCAACAAGGGTTGCTCTCTGCCCAACTGACGCAGGTAGCCGACCGCTTTGATGAAATACAAGGTATCATCAACCTCTACCAGGCCCTCGGTGGCGGGCGGGAATAAAATATACTCTTTCTCATCTTCATTCTCTCACCCCTCTATCAATCCGGTATTTCCTTTTTCGTGGAAATCCGGTGGTAGAGGGGTTTCACATAAACGGGATGTTGCAAAAAACTACGGTTCCCTGTCGTCAAACTGGGACAAACTTTATAACTTTGCGGCATGTGACATAAAAATCTATTTATTATGAACTGTAAATCCTTGTTTTTTCTGGTTGTTTTTTCCCTGACCTTTATATCAGGGATGTTTGCTCAAAAGAAAGTTTCTATCCTTGGTGATTCCTATTCCACCTTTTACGGGCATGTCTCTCCTGCCGCCAATCTCTGCTGGTATGGGGTTCCCGGCGAAAAGAGAGAAAATAATGTAACGAAGGTGGAGGAAACCTGGTGGTACCGTTTCGTCAATGAACATGGTTTTCAGTTGGAACGTAACAATTCCTATTCCGGTTCCACCGTCTGCCATACCGGTTACGAGAAGGCCGATTACTCCGACCGTTCCTTTATAACCCGTATTCACAATCTTGGCAACCCCGATATAATCCTTGTTTTTGGTGGAACCAATGACAGTTGGGCTGGTGCCCCCATTGGTGTGTACCAATATGAGGGTTGGACTAAAGCTGATCTGTATAGCTTCCGTCCCGCTTTTTGTTATCTGCTTGCATCGCTCAAACAGCTCTATCCTGAGGCTCAAATATATAATATCACCAATTCTGAATTGTCGGAAGAGATAACAAATTCCATGAATGAAATCTGCCGGCATTACGGGATAGAGAATATCTGCCTGCGTGATGTGGATAAACAAGAGGGGCATCCTTCTATACAAGGGATGGAGAGCATCAGTCGCCAGCTTTGGAAATCTCTTTCCCGGGCATTGTCTTCTACTTCCGGCTTGTCTTCCATGCACTAACCTTGAACTTACTGTACACTTTTTACCATCTCGCTGATAATTAGCGTATTTTTTACTACTATTATTATGTAATGTTGCCACATCTATGTTTTCTTCTTACTCCAGTTGTAGTGCGAAAGAAACATAGATGTGGTAAGCGAATAACATAGTTTTCCCCTTCCTCCTCTTTTATTATTTTCGGAGACATCCTATCCATGGTTAT
>CAJJYX010000202.1 GCA_905197435.1 uncultured Bacteroides sp. | reverse complement strand
GCCAGATTGATACGCTCCATACTCCGTCCCAAGGCTATCTTGCGGATAGCCTCACGGATAAGCAACTGGTTGGATTTGTCTGAAGACATGAGTTTTTTGAAAGAATAGGAGGAGCATAGTTTATTGGTTGCCAATTATTTTGTACTTTTGCAAAGACAATGATATTACTTATGAAACAAGAAATTTTAGAATCCTATATTACATATATATTTGATTTCTTTCAAAAATCAAGATGCTTTAAAGCCGGGCAAGGTAACATGCTCAGAAATTTTAGATTTGCAGCTGAAAAGCAATTTACTCGTAATCAATTGGGTATATTGTATTTCCTGGTAAATACCCTCATTGATAATGGCTATCTCTACTTAAAAGATAGAGATTTTATAGCTCTTACGGAGAATGGTGCCGATGTTATAAATGGGGGAGAGTGTGTTATTCCTAAAATTTCCCTTGAGCGGACAATTTATGAAAAAGAGACCAGTAGATCAGATATATATGAACAGCTTTGGAATATTATCGGATCGAACAAAGAAAATGATTATGCGCCGCTGTATGTAGATGGACCATTGTTTTATAATACAATCAGGCCATATTTAACAACATTGTCGTTACCTCATACATATGGGGAATATATGGCAGAATTGCGGGAAAAGGAAGAATTTACATCAAGAATTAAATGGTATAGGACTTTATTTTTAGCTCTTGATGAGAATGATGTACAAAAATTCCTCAAAGATTTGTCTATCAAAATAAACAGGCTGCTGCTAATGAATACTCCAAAAGATGCGATACAAGAAGCTTTGAATCCTTGGGCAGATGTAGACATTCCTACAATCGATAATACGCCTCTGCCTGAAATTCTCAATAAAGTGGCGGAAGAACCAATTGTGAATAAAAACAAGCCGTTTGTGTTGATTTCGTATGCGTGGGAGGTAGAAGACAATGTCTTTATGAATTGGATTCAAACTTTCGCCAAAGATTTGCGAAGACGAGGGATTGATGCTCAAATAGACCAGTATCAACCTCATGGAACTGACTTGCCTAAATTTATGCTTGAAAGCATCCGTAAGGCAACTAAAGTTCTGTGCATTCTGACTCCAAAGTATAAAGAGAAAGCTGAATCCGGTAAAGGAGGTGCCGCTTATGAAGGGGGTATAATATCACATGAAATATATAACAATCAGGGAACCACTAAATTTATACCGGTTGTACGCAAAGGGTCTTTTGAAACTTCGACACCGGATTTCATTAGTGGAAGAAAAGGTTTTGATTGCTCTACTGACGATAAATACAATAGCGAACTTCCGAATATTATCAAGGTAATAAACGAAGAACCATTGATAGAAATTCCTCCTGTTGAATAACGGTAAATCTTATTTCCTAATTTTATACGGAATACTCAGTTGTTGCCTGTATCCACCCACCCCGAAAGTAGTCGTTACCTCTTCCACGAGGTATACGCCGTTCTTGGAAGGATTACGGTAGTCGATCAGTTCCACCTGTACGGCAGGAGACAGTCCGAAATCCCCGAATACTGTCACATTGCCGGTGATTCCGTTCAGATTGTAATTCCGAAAGTATTCCGTCGTCTCTTCTACAAGCCGGTCGGAATTGATTCCGACATGAGGTGACATATATGGTACGATGGTATATGTGGATAAATCCACCTTGGTCCTGGTCTTCGCTCCTGATGCCGTCGTGTTGCCCGTTACTTTGTGCGTCTTTTTTGAAATCTGCGTGGCATTGACCGTCTGAAACTCCTTGCTGCCCGGCGTCGCCGGGTCGTATTCAGGATTCATGCGTACTGTCACCTCAAAGAATTTTTCATCCGTCCCGAGTGCCTTGCCCGTCACCGCCAAAAACTTCGGATCGGTCTTGACCACTTTCAGGTTGCTCTGCGCCACATGCTCGTTGAAGTATATCCTGTACGGTCCTGTCGATTCATCCTCCGGGAATACCGGCTGAGCCTTGCTGGACGAATAAGGACGCCCGACGGCAATGGACGGTATGGCCCCGTCATCATCGGCATCGTATTTTAAAAAACAGTAGACCTTGTACTTCGACCATTCGGAAAGGATATCCGCTACCGTGAAGTTGTCCGTGACCTTTACCTTGCCGATATGTATCTCAAACCGCTTCGTATCCGAGTGTATCCTGAAGCCGGTATCTTTCAGGATATTATACTTGCCTTCCAGCACCTCGTTCACCGTCGTCCCTTTCGCCGGGGTCTCGAAATGAGGTGCCTGTTTCAGTTTGAGTTTGTAGGCCATATTCTCACACTGGATTTCCAGCGTGCTGTCCGAATTGTATCCGGTAATGTATCCGTCGAACATATTTTTCAGCACGCCGTTGTAGCCCAGCTTGATATTGATGCGCTGTCCGACCTTGAATGTCGTCTCGTCAACCAGACGCTGCGCGCTGCGTTTCTCGATGATGACACCGTCCTGCATCACCTCCGTCGTTATCCTCGACACGTCCTTGCCCTCCAATGTCACGTTCCCGATAATCGTGGAGCGGCATACCGACCCTTTCGGGAATATCACTTTGGCCGTTCCGATCAGCTTCTTGTAACTCTCGTTGATTTCGAGCGACTGGACTTCCGTAATCTCCACGCCGTTCTGTATCCTCATCGGATTGGATGGGTCGGCATCCCCGATGGTGATGCGACAGCAGAGGATATCCATTGCAGCTATACCCATAAACGTGTCAGTTTAAGCAACGAGGCGGGGTCGATGACCTCCGTACCGAATTTAACATACTTGATCCACTTGTTCGTGTGCTTGATGGCCGTGTCCACCTTTTCCTGTTCCGCCAGTTTCAGTTCCACGGCTTCCGATGGCTCCACGGCGACACAGTTCAGCGAATACGGCTGCACGTTCCGGCAATCCGTAGGCTGTAAGGTATAGCCCTGTATAATCAACCGTGAAATGTTGAACTGGCGCAATACCGTGTTGTCGCAATCGATGACACCCTTGTATTGTACCAGCCTGATAAACTTGGACACTTCCGCCTCGGGATACACGTCCGGGTATTTGGAGGTGATCTTGCCGTTGATGGTAATCTCGAGGTCACCCCCGGATATATATTCCTTGCGGGTATAGTCCCGCCCCTGTACCCGGGTCAGCAGGATATTGTTCCGGCTGCTGACCTGTACCTGCGGTCCCAGGTCCACGAATGTCACCAGTCCATACCGGCTGTTCGGCAAAACCTTGCACTCGCTGTTGTCATAATACTTCCCCTCCTCTGATATGGACAGTTCCAGAAAATCCGCCACTGTCCGGCCGACGATGGAATCGATATGGTTTTTCTTCTGCGCCACCGCCTGCTGTTCCCTGATGAGCTGGTAGTACTGTCCGGTCTTGTTCGCAAGGCTGGACTGCGACTGTGTCTGAAGATATTTGTCCCGCACCTGCTGTTCCCAGTATTTGAGGTATCGGGGATAGGAACGTAGCAACCCGTAAGCCGTCTGCGAGGCAACCTGTATGGCTGCCCGTTTGAGCAGGTCATGGTGCCTGGAGAAGTAATGTACCTGCCCGTCCTGCAATTCGGCAAGCCCCATGCCCAACGCCAGACGCGTGGCGTTGCTGATGTATCCGCCAAGCGAACCGTGGTTGAGTATGCCTCCGCTCAACAAAGTCGAGGCCGCGATTTGTATCAGTCTTCCCATAATCCTTTCATTTTATGCGTTCCAGGAGGCATCGAAGTCATGCACGACATCGATGAGCGCCTGTGCCAGTTGTTCTTTCAGGTTCTGTATCTCTTCCGTCTGCCCCTCCTTCGACTTCATCAGGTCGATGGTCCTGACACTGAGCAGGCTCTCTATGTTCACGATGACCTGTTTAGGTGCCGCCGAGGACAACCGCCCCGTGCCGGAATAGTTGCCGCCGGCCCCTCCGTCATCCAGATGCGTGTTGGTAATCGGGTTGGCAGCAAACGGACGTGTATCGTTGGAATCCGGTTCGTTGCCGTACTGGTCGGGAGTGAAGCCCGCCACGCGGAGGATGTTCTCGGCTGCCTCCGCCGAACCTCCGAAAGTCTGCCGGAGCGATGAAAAGAACTTCACGAGTGTCGTATGTGCCAGCTTGCGATGCGCGATGTTGTCTATACGCTGCGCATCGGTGGCGTTCTGCCCCAGTGCCCGCTGTTTCCATAGCCCGTTTTCGTCCTGCTCGAATCCCCAGGCCCTGAACTGGTCAAAGTCGAACCCTCCCTTACGCATCAGCTCATGCGCATTGGCGGCACTCGATATGGCATTCCGATAAGCGGTGGCGGCACGCACAATCTCCGGAACGGTCTGCGTGTTCATGTACCGGGCATAGTCGTATGTGCGGGCGGCAACCGCTTCCGA
>CAJJYX010000201.1 GCA_905197435.1 uncultured Bacteroides sp. | reverse complement strand
GCTTACTATCGTTCGCCAGAGTTTTGAGACAGCCTCTTTTTTATTTCAATCAATCCAATCCTTTTTCATGCAGCCAGCTCGAAAGCAGATTGGCTATTTCAACATTATTCAAGTCCGAGAAGGGGAAATGCGTATTACCATACAATCCCATTTCCGGCAAATGGATTACTGTCACCTCACCACCCAAATCGTTGAGCATCTTTGCCCACTTACGCATAAGATGCAGACGGCGTGTCCATTCATAAAGTTCCGGTCTCTCGTTGGTTTCGGGCAGGTTATCGCCATAATAGATGATAATCGGGATTTTTGTATATTTCATGAAATCAGACATCGGCACCTCTATCCCCTCTGTCTTCTTCGATAAGGTCAGCACCTTTCCTTCTTCGGGAACTTGTCCCTCAGGAAACGGAATGCCGCCTCCCGGCTCATAGGCAACAATCGCTTTGATATTATCTGTCTTGAGCAACGTGCGCCAACCTACCGGACCACCCTGGGAATGGGTAACGAATATAGCCCCGCCGATTTTATCAAACAATGCCGCATAGGCATCGGAATAGACCTCAAAATCCACTGAACCGACATTGGGTGTCATCTGGCGGAAATATTGATTGAGGGTTTCCTTGTCACGGCTGAACTGTACACCCTCGAAATAGTCGGGATATATCCCTATACGAAAACGATTGAACCACTCTTCTTCGTCAAAGGTAGGAGATATAGCAGCAGCCTCCGTACTGCGCCCTGCATTGCCACGTCTGGGCTGGTCTACCAGATAAGTAGAAAAGCCACGCCGCAGGAAAATGTTTTGGAATCCCTCCCGCCCGTCAGGCGTGGTTTCCCAAGTCTTGGAGAACTGGCCCACACCATGTGCAAACACGAGAGGGTATTTCCGTGCATTGACAGGTTTCTGATAAAACACGTATGCGTGGTCACCATGATAGCTCCGCCCCAAAGAGTCGCGTAGCACAGTTCCACCTACTGCGAAACTGCCTTGTTCTTCAATTTGCAATGTGCCGCCATCGCCATGACAAGCGGTCAATGCAATCAGTAAACTAAAAAAAACGATTGACTTCATACTCATTTCTTACTTTTGTATTTTTGATTCCTGCAAAGCATCATAGCGACTGCCTACAATAGGAATGGCAGATACTTTATTTTCCAATTCCGCCATTTCCCCTGCGGTAAGCACAATGTCACAGGCCCGGAGATTCTCCTCCAGATGCGAGAGCTTGGTAGTACCGGGAATAGGCACAATAAACTCCTTGTTGTTCATCAACCAGGCAAAAGCCACTTGTGCAGGAGTCATTCCCCTTGTCCTGCCAAAAGCATTAAGGACTTCCACAATCCGAGTATTGGCACGAATTGCTTCGGGCTGGAAACGAGGCAAGGTCTGGCGGTTATCATTGGTGGCATCAAACTGCGTATATTCATTAATCATACCTCCGAGGAAACCTCTGTTAAGAGGACTGTAAGGAACAAAACCGATGCCTAACTCCTCGCAAAGAGCCAACACGCCACTCTCTTCAACCGCGCGGTGCATCAAATGGTATTCGCTTTGGATAGCCGTAACAGGGCATACTTTGTGTGCACGCCGAATTGTTTCCGTATTCACTTCACACATGCCCCAATGCAGAATTTTGCCTTCCTTGATAAGTTCACCGACAGTTTCAGCCACAAGCTCAATCGGAGTGTCCGGGTCAATGCGATGCTGATAAAACATGCCAAGCGTTTCCACCCTGAGATTGCGCAGGGAATTCTCGCATACACGGCGGATATTGGCAGGAGTGCTGTCTTCTTCCGTTCTTATTTGCACACCGTTCACAAACTTGTGTCCAAACTTCGATGAAACAAATACACGGTCGGCATAGCCTTCCAGGGCTTTGCCCATCAATATTTCATTCTTGTGGTAACCGTAGCTTTCTGCCGTATCAAACAGAGTCACCCCACGCTCTATCGCTTCGTGAACCAAGCGGATGCAAGCCTTTTCATCGGGCGACTGGCTCCGATGGTGGTTAAGCCCCATACACCCGAATCCCATAGCAGAAACCGTAAATGCCGCATTGCCGCTGCCCAACACTCTGTGTGTACGGACTGCCGCCATTCCTTCCGGAATAGTCATTGCCGATGTTGCAGACTTACCGGATATGGTTTTCCCGGCTGCCGCCACTCTCTCCAACGCCGGTGCAATACAGATTGCCGCACTTGCCCCGACTGCCCGTTTCAGGAAATCCCGACGGTTCATTTCCACCTTGTTTATACAATCCTGTTTCTTTTCCATGTTCCTTTCCTCATTATTTATTTAATTAGCTGTTCCATGTCTGCAAAAGTATGGCATTGATTCTACAGAACCTGTATCAATACCACGGATTAAAAGACCAATTTCATCGTTCACGATGGCACATCTGTAAAATTGGTCATAATCTCTATGATTTTGATACCTTTCGGCTTACATTTATGTGCTACTTTTGCCAATAAATAAGTAGCTTTGCAGTACCACTAATAGGAATGGGATATGAATGGGATAATGACAATAGATACAGTCCAGCAATATAACGATTATTTCGGGGTGGAGACCTGCCATCCGTTAGTCAGCGTAATCGAGGGGAATAAAGCAAAACCATTGCGATTCTGCAGAAAGCTATACAATGTCTATGCCATTTTGCTGAAAGATACAAACTGCGGGAATCTGAAATACGGCCAAAGCATCTATGACTATCAACAAGGCTCCATGCTTTTCCTTGCACCCGGTCAGGTTATGGGTTCGGAGGACGACGGATTGTTACACCAACCCGAAGGATGGGCATTGGCCTTTCATCCCGAACTGCTGCGAGGCACCCCGTTGATGAACCTTATAAAGGAATACTCCTATTTCTCATATAATGCCAAAGAGGCCCTGCACCTCTCAGAACAAGAACGGCAAATAATTATTGATTGCATGAAGAAAATCAATGCCGAGTTGCAATATCCGATAGACAAGCACAGCAAATCATTGATTATAGATAATATCAAATTGTTGCTCGACTATTGCATCCGTTTCTATGACCGCCAGTTCATTACCCGCGAAAATGCCAATAAAGACATCCTGAGCCGCTTTGAAAGTCTCCTGGACGAATATTTCTCATCAGACATATCGACAGAGAAAGGCATGCTGTCGGTACAGTATTGTGCCGACAAGCTATGCCTTTCCGCTAATTACTTCAGTGATTTATGCCGGAAAGAGACGGGAATATCCGCCTTGAAACATATCCAGCAGAAAATGCTCGATGTAGCAAAAGAACGGGTATTCAACACATCACAGTCCATCGGCGAGATATCCTACAACTTAGGATTCCCATATCCGCAACATTTCAGCCGATGGTTCAGGAAAATGACCGGGTGTACGCCGAACGAGTATAGGCAAAACATACTCAATTGAAGCCAAGCCCTGCCCGCATTCTCCGGAACGGGGCTAAAGCTTCAGTTTCTTCTTGACGAATTCCTCCACAAAATCCACCGTGGCATCAATGCCCAATACGGAAGAATCAATGCACAAGTGGTATGTCTCGGCAGCTCCCCATTTCTTATAACTATAGTAATTGTAGTATTCGGCACGCCGCTTGTCCGCTTTATTCATCATTTCCTCCGCTTCATGCTCAGAGATAGAGTGAATCCGGCAGAGGCGTTTGATACGTTCCTCATTGGAACAGGAAATGAACACATTGACGCAACGCGGATTATCCCGCAGGATATAATCGGCACAACGCCCCACAAACAGGCAGGATTGCTCCTCCGCCAGCCGGCGTATCACGTCACTCTGCACTTTGAACAGGGCATCATTGCTCAAGCAGTTCGTTGCGGGGATGGCCCCATCGCTGACAAAAGGGAAACGCATGCCGAACACTCCTCCGATAATACCTTGCGAGGCTTTCTCATCAGCCTTTTCAAAAAACTCGCAACACAGCCCGCTCTCCTCGGAAGCCAGCCTGATCAGTTCCTTGTCATAAAAACCAATTCCCAGGCGTGCAGCCAGTTTCTCACCTACCTCGCGTCCGCCACTGCCCAGCTGACGGCCTATATTGACTATAAATTTATTATCCATATGCTTGTCCTCCTATTAGTTTGCAGATAGCAAATATAAATATTCCTGTGGAATATCCACAGAAAGCATGTGGAAAATTTCATTTTAATGTGCAGCGGCAGACTTAAATTTGCGGAACTGACAGACCAGCATCACCAATGCTATCAGGCTTGCAAGGAGGTCGGACACCGGCATGCTGTACCACACACCGGCCACACCAAAGAATTGCGGCAAGACAAGCAGGCAGGGAAGCAGAATCAGCATCTGCCGGGTAAGACTAAAAGATACCCCAGATACTTACAGCCGCTCTGCCAGATCAGCTTCACTACC
>CAJJYX010000200.1 GCA_905197435.1 uncultured Bacteroides sp. | reverse complement strand
GTTGTCCCGTTGGTGCAGGCCGATGCTCGGCTCGTCAAGGATATACAGGACATTGACCAACTGGGAACCGATTTGCGTGGCAAGGCGGATACGCTGGCTCTCACCTCCGGAAAGGCTGACGGCACTGCGGTTCAAGGAAAGATAGTCCAACCCCACATCAAGCAGGAACTTCAGGCGCGTGCGGATTTCCTTCAGAATCTCACCGGCAATCTGCTGTTGCTTGCTACTGAGATACGGGTCTACGTTTACCAGCCAGTCATACAGCTCATTGATGTCCATCGTAGACAATTCGTAGATGTTCTTGTCGTGAATGCGGAATGAAAGCGCTTCCTTATTCAACTTGGCGCCATGACATTCCGGGCAAACGGCAGTCTTGGCAAACTGCTCCGCCCATTTCTGGGCCGTTGCAGATGCGTCTTTCTCCTGAAGCATCTGAATATATTTCACCACTCCTTCAAAAGTCACAAAATAATCGGAAGAAGTACCTATCAAAGAGCTCTTTATCTTGATGCGCTCATCCGAACCATAAAGGATTTCATCCAATGCATCGTCCGGCAACTCCCTGACCGGAGTTTTAAGGGTTGCTTCGTATTTCTCCAGCAAAGCGGCAATCTGCCAGAAAATCATACTGTTCTTGTATTTCCCCAAAGGAGCAATCGCACCTTCGGAAATGGAAAGCTCACGGTCGGGAATGACCTTGTCTATATCAATCTGGCTGACAACTCCCAGTCCCTTGCACTTGGGGCATGCGCCTTGCGGTGAGTTGAAAGAAAAGTTATGCGGCGCCGGTTCCCGATAGGACAACCCGGTCACGGGACACATCAACCGCTTGCTGTAATGGCGTATACTGTCTGTCTGGGCATCGAGTATCATCAGCAGCCCGTCTCCCTGGCGCATGGCAGTGGCCACACTGTTCTTCAACCGCGTATCGTCTTTGTCGGCAACCACCAGTTTGTCTATCACCACTTCCACGTCATGGTTCTTGTAACGGTCCAGCTTCATACCCGGCAAAGCCTCACGCACCTCACCGTCCACACGGACATAAAGGTATCCCTTCTTGCGCACCTGCTCGAAAAGTTCTTTATAATGACCTTTACGGCTACGTACCAGCGGGGCAAGGATGTAAATACGCTTTCCCTTATAATCCTTCAATATGAGGTCGAGTATCTGCTCCTCGGTATATTTCACCATCTTCTCGCCGGAAAGATAAGAATAGGCCTCACCGGCACGGGCATACAACAGACGGAGGTAGTCGTAAACCTCTGTCGTAGTACCTACCGTGGAACGGGGATTCTTGTTCGTGGTCTTCTGTTCGATGGAGATAACCGGGCTCAGTCCCGTTATTTTATCAACGTCCGGACGTTCCAAATTCCCCAGAAAGTTGCGGGCATAGGCTGAGAATGTTTCGATATAGCGGCGCTGCCCTTCGGCAAAAATGGTATCGAACGCCAAAGAAGATTTACCGCTTCCGCTAAGCCCGGTAATCACCGTAAGGCTGTTACGGGGAATTTCTGCGTCGATATTCTTGAGGTTGTGCACACGTGCACCATATACATTGATATATTCTGTTTCTTCTTGCATGTTGATTATCCTATCGTTTTAACCGCAAAAATAACTGTTTCCCCCCGAATATCAGCCGGAAAGCGCTATTTTTCAGTTTTGAAATGCACAATATTATTTCTTAACGCAATCCTTTGGCTAAAATGCCACAATATTCGTACCTTTGCGACTACTTTGGGAAATTGTAAACATAAACCAACGATTACTGAATGAAAACGATTAACCGCATCATCTGCTCCCTACTGTTTGCCGGCGCATGCAGTTTCGGTGCAGTAGCACAAGAAAATCAATCTTATTTTCTGCATACTATCGAGAAAGGACAAAGTCTTTATTCCATCGCCAGCATGTACGGCGTCAGCCAGTCGGACATCATCAAGCTGAACCCCGGTAGCGACGAGAAAATATTCACCGGACGCACGCTACGCATCCCCCGCAGCGCTGCCAACATACAAAAGGAAACCTACCACACCATTGAAGCCGGAGAGACCCTCTACCGGCTGACCGTGAAATACAATGTATCCGCCAAAGCCATCTGCGATGCCAACCCGGGACTGAGTGCCGAGAACTTCCGCATCGGACAGGTAATCCGCATCCCCTCCACAGCCGAAGCAGGCACCGCTGCCCCTACCGAGATGCAGAGCAACGCTGTGGCTGCCAACAACGATATCCTCGGTCCCATAGAATCACGCTGCCGCGACATGCACAAAGTGAAACGAAAAGAAACGGTATTCAGCATCAGCCGCGAATATGGCATCAGCGAAGCTGAACTGATAGCTGCCAACCCCGAACTGAAAGGCGAAAACAAAATAAAAAAGGGAGCCTTCCTCTGCATCCCTTACCCCAAGGCACAGGCCGAACGCAATGTCCAGTCGCAGGCAATCCCCACCGACAGCGAGCTGTTCCGCGAAAACAGAAAAGAGACGGAGCGTTTCAGCACCATCAAGGCAGCCGTCATCCTCCCCTTTTTAGACGGGGTATCAAAAAGTGAATCCGCCCGTATGGTGGAATACTACGAAGGATTGCTGATGGCCGTGGACAGCTTGAAACGCACCGGAACCTCCATTGATTTATACACCTACAATTCCGGTCCCGAAAGCGCCTCGTTGAATTCCATACTGGGTAAGGGCGAGATGAAGGACATGGACATCATCTTCGGGCCTTTGTACCAGCAGCACATCAAGCCGCTGGCAGAGTTTGCCAAGAAGCATGACACGCGCCTGGTAATACCGTTCACCTCGAAAGACAACACGGTATTCCAGAATCCGGCAGTGTACCAGATAAATACTCCCCAGTCTTATCTGTACTCCGAGGTGTACGACCATTTCATGCGCCAGTTCCCCAATGCCAACGTCATCTTCATCGAAGCCAACCAGGGAACCCAGGACAAGGCGGAATTCATCAAAGGGCTGAAAGACGAACTGCGCAGCCGTTCCATTCCGATGAAAAGCCTGAAAGAGGATGCCACCGCGGAATCCCTGAAAACAGTGCTACGCGCAGATCGTGAGAATATTTTCATTCCCACGTCCGGCAGCAACCTGACGCTGATCAAGATACTGCCCCAGCTGACCCTGCTGGTACGCGAGCAGCCCGAAAGCCGTGTACATCTGTTCGGTTATCCGGAGTGGCAGACTTATACCAAAGACCATCTGGAAGCTTTCTTCGAGCTGGACACCTATTTCTATTCCTCTTTCTATACCAACAACCTGTTACCCGCCGCCATCAACTTCACCAAGAGCTACCGCAGATGGTATGGCAAGGAGATGGACGAGCGTTATCCCAAATTCGGGATGCTGGGCTTCGACACCGGTTACTTCTTCCTGAAAGGACTTGCACGCTACGGCTCTTCTTTCGAGAAAAACATGCAGGGATTGGATTTGATTCCCATCCAGACCGGCTTCAAGTTCCAACGGGTAAACAACTGGGGCGGCTTCATCAACAAGAAGGTATTCTTTGTTCATTTCACCAAGAATTTCGAACTGGTGAAATTGGACTTCGATTAATGATGAGTGGTAATTTGTAATTCGTAATTTGTAATTGTATTCCGGATGAAACTGAAAACAATCATAGGAACCGCCTTGCTGGCATGTGTATGTGCATTACCGGTACATGCCCAGGTGGGCGAACAGCGCCATAATTTCGCTGTCGGCATCAATGGAGGTATCAATCTGAGTAGCGTGAGCTTCTCCCCATCTGTCAAGCAGAAAAATCTGATGGGCATAAACGGAGGTGTGACAGCCCGATATATCTCGGAAAAATATTTCAGCATGATTTGCGGTGCACAAGTCGAAGTCAACTTCTCGCAGCGCGGTTGGGACGAATACTACGAGGACTACCCTACACTGAGCTATACCCGCACCATGAACTATGTGGAAATACCCTTCTTGGCACATCTGGCTTTCGGCAAGGACCGCGGCCTGCAGTTCTTTATCCATGCCGGTCCGCAGATAGGCTTCCTGCTTGGAGACAGCGAAAAGATAGACGGTGATTGGGACGGTACTGTCGCAGACTCCTACACCAACATCACCGTAGAGCAGCACGGCAAAGCCATAGACAATAAATTCGACTACGGCATTGCGGGCGGAGCAGGCATAGAGTTGCGCACCAAGGCAGGGAATTTTATGGTAGAAGGAAGATATTACTATGCGTTGTCCGACTTTTACAGCAGTACGAAGAAAGACTTTTTCTCTCGTTCCGCACACGGAGTCATTACGGCCAAGATTACTTATTTATTTGATTTGAAGAAATAGAGGTTCACCTCTTCCTACCCCTCATCACTCTCGAGAAGGCATCTTAAAATGCCAACGCCTGTACGTTTATCATGGGGACTTAGCTTATCACAGACTGATTCATTTAGAATAAAAGGGCAGGGCGTGCATTCCTCGGAACACACGCCCTGCCCTTTATTTTATACAGAGAGCTTCTCTCTTATCTTCTCAAACGGTCTGCTGCCTTTACCATCACCTCATCCTTGTAGATGGCACGGAAGGATAAATAATTAAGGATAATGGCTAC
>CAJJYX010000199.1 GCA_905197435.1 uncultured Bacteroides sp. | reverse complement strand
TGTTCTATATAGTCGATGAACGCCCGGTTCACCATTTTCACACCTCCCGGTGTAGGGTAGTTACCGCTAAAATACCAGTCGCCTTTATGACGCGGACAAGCCTCGTGCAATCCCTCCAACGGTTGATAGACAATTTCCACTTTCGCCTTTGTTCCCTTGGGAGTCAGCAGTTCCACCATCTTGGCAGAGATTTCCTCGTCGGTGAAAGGGGCATAAATATCCTTCACATAGTTCACCATCTGCTCCTTGGGCAGCCCCACCTGCTCCTTGGACTTGCGGTAGACGGCGGCAATGACATCACGCATCTCACGGTCTTTCAGCAGTTCCACAGCAGCCTTGAAAGCAATGAATTCGCTCATCTTAGCCATGTCGATGCCGTAGTAGTCGGGATAGCGCACCTGCGGCGAAGAGCTCACAATGACTATCTTCTTCGGACCCAGGCGGTCGAGGATGCCGATGATGCTTTGCTTCAGGGTTGTTCCGCGCACTATCGAGTCGTCGATGATGACCAGATTATCCACCCCCGGGACAAGGCTTCCGTAAGTGATGTCGTACACATGGGCGGCAAGGTCGTTCCTGCTGTTTCCTTCGGCAATGAAGGTGCGCAGCTTGATGTCCTTGATGGCCACCTTCTCGCTCCGTATGCGCCGCGACAAGATATGCTCCAGTTCGTCGTGGCTGGGGTTATGCCCCAGGGCGGCAATCTGCTGCACCTTCTCCTCATTGAGGTATTCGTCCAATCCCTGCAACATTCCGTAGAAAGCAACTTCCGCCGTATTGGGGATGAAGGAAAAGACGGTATGGTCCACATCGTTGTCTATGGCTTTCAAGATGTTGGGGACGAGCTTCTCGCCCAACAGTTTACGTTCTCTGTAGATATCCACATCGCTGCCCCGGCTGAAGTAGATGCGCTCGAAGGAACAAGGTTTCACCTCGCGCGGCTTGTTGATTTGCACTGTGCGGGCTTTGCCGGCCTTATTGATGAGCAGCGACTGTCCGGGCTGCAGTTCCTTGACGGACTCGGCGGGAACATTAAAGGCTGTCTGTATCACGGGACGTTCACTGGCAAGTACTGCTATCTCGTCATCCTGATACCAGAAGGCTGTACGGATGCCCCACGGGTCGCGTACGGCAAAAGTCTCTCCGCTTCCGGTGAGTCCGCACATCACGTATCCCCCGTCCCACTCCTTGCTCGAAGTGCGCAGCACGTTGGCAAGGTCGATGTGGTCTTCTATATAACGGGTGATATCCATGCCTGTCAGTCCTTCCGCTTCGGCAAGGTTGAAGAGGCGCTCCACTTCGCGGTCGAGGCGGTGCCCCAACTGCTCCAGCATGATGTAGGTATCGGCATATTTGCGCGGATGCTGGCCGATGGCAGTAATACGTGCGAAGATTTCATCCACATTCGTCATGTTGAAGTTGCCGCAGAGGGCGAGGTTCTTGGCACGCCAGTTGTTTCTGCGAAGGAACGGATGCACATACGAAATGCCGGACTTCCCGGTAGTGGAGTAGCGCAGGTGTCCCATATAGACCTCTCCGGCAAAGGGCAGTACGCGCTTGGCGTATTCAGCATCGTGCAACTGCTCTTTGGCCAGGTCCTTGAAGTTGCCCTGCACCGTACCGAAAATTTCGGTAATGGCACCCGAACCGAGAGCACGCTCACGGAACATGTATTCCTCGCCGGGATTGGCTTCCAGTTTCACACAGGCCAGTCCGGCACCTTCCTGCCCCCGGTTGTGCTGTTTCTCCATCAGGAGGTAGAGCTTGTTCAGCCCATACATCCATGTGCCATACTTCTCTTCATAGTACTCCAGCGGTTTCAGCAGGCGTATCAGGGCGACGCCACATTCATGCTTTAATTGTTCCATCTATATATTTACTGTTTGACAATTTACTATTTTACTATTTACAGGCATGCCGTTCACTCCACAGTGACCGATTTTGCAAGGTTCCTCGGCCGGTCTACATCCATTCCCTTGCACACGGCAATGTGATAGGCAAGCAACTGCAAAGGCACCGTAGTTACCAACGGGTCCAGGCACTCCATTGTTTCGGGAAGCTCGATGCAGGTGTCGGCAATCTTACTGATGACCGCATCCCCTTTCGTCACGATGGCGATGACCCTGCCTTTACGCGCCTTTATTTCCTGAATATTGCTCAGCACCTTTTCGTAAAGCCCGTTCTGGGTGGCAATGACCACCACCGGCATCTCGGCATCCACCAAGGCAATCGGCCCGTGCTTCATTTCGGCGGCAGGATAGCCTTCGGCATGGATATACGAAATTTCCTTCAGCTTCAAGGCGCCTTCCAGAGCTACGGGATAACTGTAGCCACGTCCCAGGTAGATAAAATTGTGTGCGTATGTGAATATTTTGGCAAGCTCCGCAATGCGGTCGTTCAGCTTCAAGACTTCCTGCATCTTGTCGGGAATATGCCCCAGTTCCTTGACAATTGCCAGGTATTGCCCTTCGTCAATCGTCTTTTTTTCCTTGGCAAGTGTCAGGGCCAGCATGGTGAGCACTGTCACCTGTCCCGTAAAGGCCTTGGTAGACGCCACACCGATTTCCGGACCTACGTGTATATAGGAACCCGTGTGCGTGGCACGGGGAATACTGGAACCGATGGCGTTGCAGATACCGTATATAAATGCTCCGCGGCTTTTGGCAAGCTCCACGGCAGCCAGCGTATCGGCCGTTTCGCCGCTCTGCGAAATGGCAATCACCACATCGTTGCTGTCAATCACCGGGTCGCGGTAACGGAACTCACTGGCATACTCCACCTCTACCGGAATGCGGCAGAAGCTTTCAATCAAATGCTTGCCGATGAGGGCTGCATGCCATGACGTGCCGCATGCCACAATGACAAAGCGTTTGGCTGCCAGCAGGCGTTCCTTATAATCAATCACCGCAGAAAGGACCACACTCGTACCCTCCACATTGATGCGTCCACGCATGCAATCGTGAATGCAGCCGGGCTGTTCGAAGATTTCCTTCAACATGAAGTGCGGGTAGCCGCCCTTCTCCAACTGTCCGAGATTGAGTGCTACCGTCTTTACCTCGTGCGGGCATTCCACATTCTTCAGATTGACCACCTTCAGTTTCTTCCCCCGGCGGATGAGGGCTATCTCCTCGTCTTCAAGATACACCATCTTGTCTGTGTATTCCACAATCGGGGTGGCATCCGAAGCCAGGAAAAACTCTCCTTCACCGATGCCCACTACCAACGGGCTGCTCTTTCGCGCAGCTATTATCTCATCCGGATTGTCCTTGTCGAGCACCGCAATGGCATACGCCCCAATCACTTCCTGCAAGGCAAGCTGTACGGCCGTCAGCAAATCAATGCGGTTTGTTACCTGAATATATTCAATGAGCTGTACCAATACCTCAGTATCAGTGCTGCTTTTAAATACATAACCTTTGGCTTGAAGTTTTTCTTTAAGGACGGCGTAGTTTTCAATGATGCCGTTATGGATGAGGGCGAGACGTTCGGAAGAGGAATAATGAGGATGGGCATTGACGGAACAAGGTTCTCCGTGGGTGGCCCAGCGTGTATGTGCAATACCAATGTTACCGGAAATATCTTTTTGAGCAGCGAAAGCCTCAAGTTCCGAAACCTTACCTTTCGCTTTATACACGTTCAGTTGTCCGTTATCACTGATTAAAGCTACCCCTGCACTATCATATCCACGGTACTCCAACCGTTTCAGACCTTTGATGAGAATGGGGTAGGCTTTTCTTTGACCCATATAGCCCACTATTCCGCACATAATATATCAATATTTGATTTTGCGCTGCAAATATACATATTCTTAAGAACATAAAGTTAATCTTTCACCTATTTATTTATCAAAAGAATAGAAAAAAGTTGTTTTTTTGTCAAAAAGTTAAAGAAAATATTATTTTAAAAGCAAAAGGCACAATTTACAAATCTAAATCAAACCATTTGTTTTTAATTTAAGATTTAAAGAAAATAGAGTGTATTTTCTATCAAATCATAACCTCATCCTCCATTGCAAGAATTTTACAGGAGAGAAGTTTGAATTAATAATGACATTTTGAAATTAATACTCTATATTTGCAGAACATTTTGATACCACAAACAAAATTATTTGGCAATAAAGAAAGCTTGTAGTAATGAAAGAAGAACTTTTTAACAACGAAACAAAAGTAGAGATTTGCCAACGACGCCCCCAGCAGTTGGGCTTGTATGAGGCATCCAATGAACACGATGCCTGCGGAGTGGGCATGCTGGTCAATATCCAGGGAGGAAAATCGCACGAACTGGTAGAATCGGCATTGAAAGTACTGGAAAACATGCGCCATCGTGGAGCGGAAGGTGCCGACAATAAAACCGGAGACGGCGCCGGCATCATGCTGCAGATACCGCATGAATTCATTCTGTTGCAAGGCATTCCGGTTCCCGAAAAAGGGAAATACGGCACCGGCCTGCTTTTCCTTCCCAAAGACGAAAAAGACCAGGCTGCCATTCTGAGCGTCATTATCGAAGAAATTGAAAAGGAAGGATTGACGTTGATGCACTTGCGCAATGTGCCTACCTGCCCCGAAATTCTGGGAGAGGCGGCGCTTGCCAGCGAACCGGACATC
>CAJJYX010000198.1 GCA_905197435.1 uncultured Bacteroides sp. | reverse complement strand
GACATCGCACACCGGCCACTGAGACACTGCACACCAATGCCTGCAACTCTATACTAAGAAACCCGCCAGACTACCAAGCAAGGGCATCCACGTAGCCATCGAATTTGGGAGGAGTGGAAATGCCACTACGGCGGAACACTTCGGCAATACCCTGCTGTTCTGCAGGTGTAATGAGGCGGTCGCCCTTGCGGCTGTGGTAGAAGTAGCGCTCGCAAGAAAAGCAATTCATTACCCGGTGGCGCACAAGGGAGGAAAGGCGCAAAGGGACATCATCGAAAAGATGGGTCATGCCACGGGCATACTGTTGCAGGACATTGCTGCGGTAGAACGGGCAACTGTCCATGCCGGGCAGACTGTCGAGATAATAAGGACTGACCGTATGAAGCGTCTGTGACGGTTTGCCACTGCCATCCGTCTGCAGACGGGCTGCAATGGCATGCAGGCAAGTTTCGGCTTTGGGACAACGGTCTCCGGAAAGGCAATAAAGATATCCGCTGGGAATGTCTTGACGTAGTATCATACTCTATAAGTTTGTTTGTTTAAGTCTCGCAGGCAGTGACACCGTTCAGCGAGTGTGATGCACAGCCATGCGGAGCTGTTTCAGATACTTCCCCATCACCTCCGCCGACTCGCTTGTTTCTTTCTCAAACTCGGCGCGCAGTTCCGGGTATCCGTCCAGCAGTTGCATCATCCGCTCACGCCCCACGAACTCGGATTTTCCGGTTTCGGGATTCAGTTCGTAACAAACACGGGCATACACCAGTCCCGAAGCATTGATGGCATCTCCCACTTCACCCCCCAGCCGCGTAGCATCATCGGGAGTCATGGTACTGGTGGCTGCTTGTCCCACGGGGTGCGCATAGAAGTAAACCTTTCCATTTAGCCACATGGCAGGCGCATACCACTGTCCGAAACGATAACGCTTATAGCGCATCTTACGGCAGTTGACATAAAGTGCCGTATCTATTCGCACAGCATAACAGCGGGACTTCAGATAACGGCAAAGACCGGGATTGTCGTCCACCGTAATACGATAATCGGCACCGCCCAACAGGTATATCTGGTTCTTTGTACGCTTCTCCACCTTCAGCGTGGTAACCGTATCGCCACGATTCTCCACCAATTCCTTCAGATTAGAATACATTACCTGCTGCGCAGCTGCCGGCAGAGCCGCCAACAATATAAAAACGCCTAACAACCAACTTCTTTTCATAACCTGGCCTCCTCATTTCCGAAACTTTGTTTTAGTGAGCGAAAGGTACATTTTTTATCGGAAGTAGACAAAAATTCATGGAAAAAACAATTGGAAATGTATATCTTTGTCTTGAACTTAACGCGTATGAAGCAAATGGATGCAATAGATAAAATCAGCGCCATCTACCGGAACACGGCAGAAGAGGCAAGACAAAAGCTAAACAAAATACAACAAAAGATTTACCGCATCGGCACCCTGCGCCTGCTGCTGTTCGTGGCAGGGGGGACAGGCAACATCTATTTCCGGGGCGAAAGCTGGAGCACACTGGCAGGCATTGCACTCGTCACCCTGCTGCCGTTCCTGCTATTAGTCAAATGCCACAACCGGCTGTTCCATCGCAAGGATTATCTGGAAAAGAAAATAGAAATCAACGAGCAGGAACTCGCCGCACTGAATTACGACACTTCCGCCTTCGATGACGGTGAGGCGTACATCGACCCCACCCATCTCTACACATACGATTTGGATGTTTTCGGCCCGCATTCCCTTTTCCAATACATCAACCGCACCTGCACACAGCCCGGAAAGCACCGCCTCGCCTCCTGGCTGGGCAAGCATCTCGAGGAAAAAGAAGAAATCATCCGACGCCAGGAGGCTGTCGGCGAACTGGCCGCGGAACTGGGATTCCGCCAGCGCTTCCGTATCCTCGGTCTGCTGCACCAAGGAAAAGCCGCCGATGAAACCGAACTGTGCCAATGGGCGGAAAGTCCGAGTATATTCCGAACCCGAAAACCGCTGCGCCTCCTGCCGCCATTGGTAACGGGAACCAACATCATCTGCCTCGGACTTGCCATTGCCGGAATCCTGCCTGCAAGTGTCTACGGCATCATCTGGACCTGCTTTGTCATTGCCGGTTTCGGCTTCACGGGCAAAATTACCAAGATGCAAGCCATCTATGGCAAAAAACTGCAAATCCTCTCCACCTATGCCGGATTACTCCGCCTCATGGAAAAGCAGCCTGCACAAGCCGCCCTGCTCAAAGAGATAAAGTTGCAGATTGGCAGAGAAAAACGGAAAGCCTCCCACTCCATCAGCCAACTGAACAAGCTCATGGATGAGCTCGACCAACGCAACAATGTCTTTATGTACGTCATCCTGAACGGTCTCTTCTTCTGGGAACTGCGGCAAATCATGCGTATCGAAGCTTGGAAAGAACAATATGCCGCCGAACTGCCCGGGTGGCTCGATGCCATCGGACAAATGGATGCGCTCAACTCCCTGGCGACGTTTGCCTACAACCATCCGGACTATGTATACCCAGCCATCTGCCAGGAAAAAACTGATGCAACAACACATAAGAGCAGCCCTTCCCCCTTCCGTCTCCGCGCCCAGGCCTTGGGTCACCCGCTGATGAACCGCGACCGCTGTGTCCGCAATGACATCGATATGGCGAAACGGCCATTCTTCATCATCATCACCGGCGCCAATATGGCAGGGAAAAGTACCTACCTGCGTACGGTAGGCATCAACTATCTCCTCGCATGCATCGGTGCCCCTGTCTGTGCCCGCCAAATGGAAATATGCCCGGCCCGACTCATCACCAGCCTGCGCACCTCGGATTCGCTGAACGACAACGAGTCATACTTCTTTGCCGAACTCAAACGTCTGAAACTCATCATAGACAAGCTGCAAGCGGGCGAGGAACTGTTCATTATCCTCGACGAAATTCTGAAAGGCACCAACTCCATGGACAAGCAGAAAGGTTCCTTTGCACTAATCAAGCAATTCATGACTTTGCAGGCCAATGGCATCATTGCCACCCACGACCTGCTGTTGGGGACGCTCATCGAGCTCTTTCCCGACAACATCCGCAACTATTGCTTCGAAGCAGACATCACGGATAATGAGTTGACCTTCTCCTACCGTCTGCGCCCGGGCATCGCCCAAAACATGAACGCTTGCTTCCTGATGAAAAAAATGGGGATCGCCGTTGCCGACTAATCCCCACCACAGTTAAAGTCAAGTCTAACTCCTCGGCTGATTATGCAGTTTTACATTTCTCCAGGAAAGTAGACACTGCAACCGCATCGCTACCTGTAAAATAGCGTACGGAGGTTACCGGAGTATACGTATAAGGCACAAACTGATACAACTGTACGGCTGCAAATTTATTGTCCTGCGAAATCATGACATCCATACGCACATTTCCACTGCCGCTACTTTTGACTTCTGCCTCACCATTCAGTTGTTCATTCTCAATCAATTCCGTAAGTTTACCCAAATATTTCAAATCAAAGAAAACGCTACGTTCCTTGGTCACACTGCCCGTCGGCAAATAGACTATCTCCTTCGATTTCCAAAAGAGACGGAACACGCCAAGCAGGATGAATGCCGTTCCCAGCACCATCAAAGACATACTGAGAGTGGAAGATTTATCACTCATCTCAAAAATGGATACAAAAATAAAAATACCAACCAGCAGCATCGCCACAGAAAGGATAAGTCCTGAAACACTGGTACGTTTTACAATATCGGGATGTGAAGACGCAAAAATAGTTGCGTCAATAGTTTGAGTCGCCATAATCTATAATATGTTTTAATGAATTTATTAAAAGGAAGAAACACAATAGTCCCCTGCAAGCACATAGTCTGACCATGCGCAAGGGAAAAAGATAAATTCAGAGTCTGTTTAATTTTTACCCAGCATCATTTAGAGAGTTCTTTCTGAGGGCGTTTTTCTGTCTTTATAAGGACATAGCGAGCTATGCGACGAATATAAAAAAGGAAAACAGAGCGGAAAGAGGCTCAAACGAAGCGGAAGAAATACTTTTTGAAGAATATTTAAACAGGCTCTCAATAAAACACTAAATGAGAATACGCCTTAGTGTGAAAATGTAATACTGACACACTGGTTGACAACGATAGCAGGCCGTGGCATCATAAAGTTTCTCACGGTGCAGAGACAGGACAGCCTCTCGCTGGGCCAGCTTGTCAATCCAGTCTTTCAAAGAGAAAATGTATTCTGTGGTCGAGATACGCTGTATACGGGAATACGTCAACGAACGTAACTGCCCCCCGATACCAGCCAGCTCTGCATCCGGCAAATATGGAAGTTGAGGCATCGCAATATAGGAACCGCTCTGCTTATATACGGCAATGCTCTGCTCGTTCACAACATCCCCGCCACTCACCGCTTCATCGGCAAATGCATCGCCCGCAGTCTGCCACAAAGCCAATGCAAGCACCATGAATCCTATGAATCTTAAGAATTTAGCCATATCTATGTGCAAATATAACAGTTTATTTCTGGAATTTGTTTAATACGCACATCTTTTAATCTTTCTTGGGGGATTTATAGGAAACAAAAAGCCGCCCCAAACAATTGGGACGGCCTCTATATATAAAAAGAATAGTTGAATTATTCAGCTTTAGCTTCCTCAGCAGCAGGGGCTTCGGCAGCCGGTGCAGCAGGATGAAGTTTTCA
>CAJJYX010000197.1 GCA_905197435.1 uncultured Bacteroides sp. | reverse complement strand
TGAAGCCAAGTTCCACGGTCAGGTCGGCATGCTGTGCTTTGTTGCCGCTCAGCCCTAATTGCAGTTTCCCTTTTTCCGTGATATAGTTGGCGCGTCCGCTGATACCGTATTCCGGGTAGTTGCTCTTCGCGGCCAGTTGCTCTATTTCGTGGCGGTCGATGGCCATCATCGGCCCCATGCCGACATGACGCAACGGGATGCGCACCGTGCAGAACAGTTCTTCCGGCTTAATGCTGTCGGCATACCACTCGCTGATGGAATACTCCGGCTTCACCAGTTTGTATTCCTCACCATCGGGGAAGTGGAAAGTCTCCTCGGTATAATTCACTTTCAGCTTTCCTTCCGGCTTCACACCGTAGATGGCCTGGTCATGGAGCACTCGCCCATAATCCGGGAAGAAAGCTCCGTTCTTCCGAGTGATATACACCAGCATGGATGAGAATCCCGTACTGCCCGACCCGCCATTGCTCCATAAGGTGGGCTTGGTCCGCCCGGCCTTCAAGTGGCAACTCTCACAGGAATAACCGGCATAAACCGGTCCCAAGCCTCCGGGTTGGTTGCCATTGTCGCCACTCGGAATCGTTTTTCCGTAAAGCGCATCGCCTGCGGTGAAACGCTTCATATAAAGACCGCTCACCCAACCGGCCTCCGTGTCATAAGCAGTGGATGAATTGAGGAAAATGGTAGATATGTCGGCAGACAAGGCATAGCCGGCGGGCACCTGAATGTCTGTCACATCTATTCCCTCGTCATCACAAGCAACAAAAGAGAGCAGGCCACTTGCAACGAATAAATACTTCAATAAATGTCTTATCATACAAAAAACTATGAGTAATTTCTAAAAGCACTACATTTATACGTACAAAAGAAGTAAAGGAGAAGATTATAGAAATCCCTCCCTTACTCCCCTCTATAAGGTTTCTTCAAAAGTACTTAGTTTCCTGCCGGAACAGTACGTGCCTGTCCATCTTTGAAAAGCAGGAACTCCAACGTATGGAAGCCGCGTACATTCTGTGCCGACTCAACCTTGCTGTCATCATCACCCTCTTTCCAAATCAAATCGTTCCAACTCTGAGAGTTCATTATTTGCATGATGGCATTCTGGTCCAAAGGCCAGCTGTCCATATTGGGGTCAAGGCCGAATTCATCTACCGGACCAAACAAGAATGCCTCACTCTTTTCCCACGGTTCGCGGGCAACCAGCCATGCGTCGCAAGCAGATTTGAATGCGCTGTTGGTAGGAGCATTCAGCAAGCTGTTGACTGCAGCAAGAAGCAGCTCATTTTTCTCTTTCAGGTTTTTGTAAGTAGGAACCACTACATTATCCACATAATTATCGATGATATTCTGAAGTTCTGCTTCATCAATGTTAAGCACTGCATCTCTCAAATTCACATCATCGGCAGAAATATGTTCACCGTCTTCCGTCTCTACCTCACTCAGCAAAGCCTGCAAAGTGGCACAAGCTTCCATGGCGCTTTTAGACTCCGCACTTCCGATATGGTTACGGAACGGCTGTGTGATATCTTGAATAGCCTTGGCTGCAGCTTTGATGGCAGCTCTCACTTTCACATCGATATCTTTGCCTTCCAATGCCTTTGCAAAAGAGTGTTCGGCAATGGTTCCGTCCAGAGAACCAAAGTAAGCATTCTGAATAGAATAGATATTATTGGTATAGTCATCACGGGAGTGCCAGCTATACCAAGATTCCACCGCATACAGAGCTGCATTCTGATCGCCTTTCACCCATTTATCATACGGGTCTCCAATCTTTGCAGTACCTACTTCATTGGCAATTTCAGCGCATTTCTCTACTACCTCTTGTGCGCAGCTCTGCACGCTGGTGTAACCGGAAGCACTATCATGTTTTTTAAACAGTTCGCCATAAGGTTTTCCTGTGGCATTGTAAGAAACAGCCCAAGCTGTATACAACTTTTCAGAATCCTCATTCAGCAATGCCACCACATTCTTCATGTAGTTGTACCATGCACTTGCATTTTTTGCAGTCAGGTCAACATCTGCCGGATTCACATCAGGATCTTTTTTCTCATCGCTGCATGAAGACAAGGTAAAAGCCAGTCCACAAACCAACAATGACACAAATAAAACAATCTTCTTCATATTCGTATAATTTTTAATTTGATTAATAATCTTATTTCTTAATAAACCAACCCACATAAGCAATACCTATCGAGAATTCATTCTCGCTATTATACGGACCGGTGCCAAACATCTTGCCGGTACCAATCTGGCGTGTCATGTAGTCTGCTTTTACAACGAGGTTAGGCAGTGCATACCAATTCAGTCCAGCAGTCCACATGCTCACCTTATTGCGAAGCTCCATCACCTGCATGCTTTCTCCTGCCTGCTGGGGATTGTAATATTCATAACGTGCAAACGGATAAATCACCGGGCACTTCTTTTCTTTGAAGAAAGAGCTGATATTCACCCCCACTTCACCGGCGTAGCTCACCGCTTTCTTGGCTACCGGAGTCACACGGGTATAGGGTGCTTTATTTGAAAGTTTTGTATTTACATTGCTCACCTGCGTCGAGTTACCCAAATTGCCCCAAACAAAATTGGCACGCGCTGTCACATAACGGTTACGGTATTGGGCATCCGCCGTATAAATACGCACAGGCACTTTGAAATTGTATTCAGTCATCTTGTCGGAATTGGCTCCCGCATCGGCACAATAATAAAAAGATGCGCCCAGTCTCAAGCCCGGAACCCCTTTATAATCCAAGCGGGCCACATATCCCGGAGAGGTAAAATTGTCTTCCTCAAAAATGCCCTGCTTACCACTGGCTATCCAAGTATTACGGTCAAATCCGTTTGCATTCAAGCCTGCAACCACCATTGCCTGGTAGTCAAAAGCCGCATACCCTTTTCCAAAAGAGCCGAACAACTCAATACCGTTTTCATGCCATGTGGAAGGGAGAATCGTCGTTTCACCCTCCGGACGATAAGTACCGAAGAAATTAATAGGTTCGTGGTGTGCATTAGTCAGCCCCACCGGCACAATGATATGACCGGCACGGATATTAAAGGCAGGATGAATCAAACGGGTGATATGGAATTGCTCCAAAGCTACCTCACCGCCTTTTTCAACCTCGGTCTCATACTCGCCATTCTCTGAATTCTCTATTTCGTATGCAGTACCCACACCGCCCGCTTCAAATTCGATTTCAGCTCCCAGTATCCATTTGGAGTTGAATTTATAATCCAACGCAAGCACAAAACGGGGAATGGAAATAGTATTACGGTGATCGTTCTTGTTTCCATCATTCCCACCATAAAAGCGATTTATACCATAATCCTTGAAACTTGCCACCGCTTCTCCATATCCACCGAAACGGAATTTTTTGTAGTCGTCGCCATCATTCGCAACTTTTTCCTTTTTCTCTTTGTTTACTACAGTTTCCGTACCTTCCTCCGCAGAAGTAACTTTTTCAGGCTCACCAGCCTGTAAAGCATTGACAGAAAGCAAAGAACACAAAACGAATAAGCCAGTTAATTTTCTCATCTTTTATCTTAAATTTTATTGGGCAAAGGTAGAGGTAGTTAAAAAGGAGAACAATACCTAAAAATTGCGAAAAGAAGAGAAAAGAGTAGCCATTAATAGGTAATGGCAGAATAAGGGCAAGAAATAAAAGATGAAAAAGGAAAAGTTAAGGATTTAGGGCAAGAAAGGCTATTGGACAGACAGCGGGACTACTTATATTTAAACGCTAATATATAGTATACAGCAAATGCCAATCCCAGCAAAACTAACGGAACAAAGAAAAGAATTCCCCCTAAAGCACAGAGCTTCTTAAAAACGGCACCTAAAAACATCAGGGACAGAATAACAGTCATTACCCGGATAAAGCGTGTGGCAAGCAGATATTGGACAGCCACATTGCGCTCAGTGACCCGAACGGGAAAATTGATAAAACGGATAGGGAGATATCCGGCTATCCCCATAAACAGGTAACTGAAAACAGAAAAGCCACCCGCCATCCAGACATCCGCCGACAGGGAGACATCTTCTATCTCATACAGCCAGTAAATGCCAACCCACGTGGCAAGTACGACAATCAAAGCCGCACATTCCAGAATACGGTCAATCACAGTTGGACGAAAATGAACATTAGGGCAATTCTTGCCGGGATAAGGACCAAGGTTAATCATAATAGATTCAATGTTTATTGTTACTAATTCTTTTCTGTTTTTTCCTCTGCCGGAGGAGGATTCTTGGACTTCTTCATCCGTCCGCTCTTCCGTAACGCCTCAGCGATAATCCACTGAAGCTGCCCATTGGTGCTACGAAACTCGTCGGCTGCCCATTTTTCAATGGCATCCATCGTTGCAGCATCCACACGGAGGACAAAGCTTTTGGTTGAAGTTTCTTTTTTAGCCATTATTCTGCTGATTAATGGTTGGTGATTATTTATAATTAGTTCAGAGATTATTCCGCTTCCCATGTAAAAAGGAAGCGATATCATCCATAACGTATGCCGGTACGGGAGAAGCATGGCCATACTCAAACGGAGTTGCCTTGCCGCTACCTTCCTGCAACAAGTGATTCAATTTCGGATATGATTTGAAACAGGCATTCTTACAATGCAACAGACCGGAACGCCATAAGCCGAAGTCTTCCATAGTCACTTGGTAATCTCTCTCCCCTTGAAGAACAAATATAGGCAGCTTTAGTTTAGCGGCAACTTCCACCGGTTTG
>CAJJYX010000196.1 GCA_905197435.1 uncultured Bacteroides sp. | reverse complement strand
TCCGTTACTGTTTGTTCTAATTCCGATAGCCGTTGGTTGATGGCATACCCTTTCAACAGGTATTCTTTTAGTATATTTGAAGCCCATCGCCGAAAGAGTGTCGCATTGCGGCTGTTTACGCGATAGCCTACGGAAAGTATGGCATCCAGATTATAATATTGGGTGGCATACTTCTGTTTTCCCTCATTGCCCACATGTTCCAAAATGGAACATGTGGTTCTTTTGTCTAATTCACCGCTATTATATATATTATTCAGATGTTTGGTAATGGCTGGTCGCTTGGTCCCGAATAGATTGGCTATCTGTTCTTGGGTCAGCCAAACTGTTTCATCTTCCAATCTTACTTCCAACCTTACCTCTTCATCCGGTTGATATAGTATAATTTCTCCTGCCTCTTTCATTACTGTGGGCTTTCTTTTATTTCACCTCGCTGCCTGGCTTCACCTCTTTCAGCAATGAAGTCACCGCCAGCGAGCCGTCATAATTCTCGGCAGAGAGAATCATTCCCTCACTCACCAGCCCGTTCTTGAATTGGCGTGGAGCAAGGTTGGCTATGAACAGCACCTGCTTGCCTACCAGTTCTTCCGGCCGGTAGTGCTGTGCTATGCCGCTGACGATGGTGCGGTTTTCCAGCCCGTCGGCAATCTTGAACTTCAGCAGCTTCTTCATCTTGGGCACTGCTTCGCATTCAAGCACCGTACCTACGCGGATGTCCAGCTTTTCGAAATCCTCGAACGTAATGGTCGGCTTGATGGGATTTGCCTTGTATGCGGCTGCTTCGTTGGCCTTCTTGGTGGCGAGCAGTTTGTCTACCTGGGCTTGGATGGCGTCGTCCTCTATCTTTTCGAACAGCAGTTCGGGAGTGCCCAACTGATGTCCGGCAGGAAGCAGGTCGGTGTGTCCCAGTTCTGCCCAGTCAAAGCTGTCCATGTTCAGCATCCTGCGGAGTTTCTCGCTGCTGAACGGCAGGAACGGTTCGAAAGCAATGGCAAGGTTGGCAACCAGTTGCAATGAAATGTTGAGGATGGTGGCGACACGTGCCATATCCGTCTTGGCAAGCTTCCACGGCTCGGTATCTGCCAGGTACTTGTTTCCGATGCGGGCAAGGTTCATCGCCTCTTTCTGTGCATCGCGGAACTTGAATACATCCAACAGTTTCTCTACTTCGGCTTTTACGTCGGCAAACTCTTTCAGAGTCTCGCGGTCGTAGTCGTTCAGTTCGCTTGCGGCCGGAACCACACCGTCGAAGTACTTCTTGGTGAGTTGCAGGGCACGGTTCACGAAGTTTCCGTATACAGCAACCAGCTCGTTGTTATTGCGTGCCTGGAAGTCCTTCCAGGTGAAGTCGTTGTCTTTTGTTTCCGGTGCATTGGCGGTCAGCACATAGCGGAGCACGTCCTGCTTGCCGGGGAAGTCTGCCAGATACTCGTGCAGCCATACTGCCCAGTTGCGTGAAGTGGAAATCTTGTCACCCTCCAGGTTCAGGAACTCGTTGCTCGGTACGTTGTCCGGCAGGATGTAGCTGCCTTCCGCTTTCAGCATGGCGGGAAATACGATGCAGTGGAACACGATATTGTCTTTTCCGATGAAGTGCACCAGGCGTGTTTCGGGGTCTTTCCACCATTTCTCCCAAGAGTCGGGCAGCAGTTCCTTGGTGTTGCTGATGTAGCCGATGGGAGCGTCGAACCATACATAGAGCACCTTGCCTTCGGCGCCTTCCACCGGAACGGGGATGCCCCAATCCAGGTCGCGGCTCACGGCACGCGGCTGCAAGCCCATGTCGAGCCAGCTCTTGCACTGACCGTAGACGTTGGGACGCCACTCCTTATGGTCTTCCAGAATCCATTGGCGCAGCCAGGCTTCGTGCTTGTCCAGTGGCAGATACCAGTGCTTCGTTTCGCGCATCACGGGCTGGCTGCCGCTGATGGCGCTCTTCGGATTAATCAGTTCCGTAGGGCTGAGGCTGGTACCGCATTTCTCGCATTGGTCGCCGTAGGCGCCTTCGGCATGGCAGTGGGGACACTCGCCGGTGATGTAGCGGTCGGCAAGGAACGTCTTGGCTTCCTCGTCGTAATACTGCATGCTGGTCTTCTCGATGAATTCTCCCTTGTCATACAGTTTGCGGAAGAACTCGGAAGCCGTGTCGTGATGAATCTTTGAGGTCGTGCGGCTGTATATGTCGAAAGAGACACCGAACTCTTCGAAAGACTTCTTGATAAGTGTATGATAGCGGTCTACCACGTCTTGTGGAGTGATGCCTTCTTTCTTGGCACGGATGGTGATGGGCACCCCGTGTTCGTCGGAGCCTCCGATGAAGACCACATCTTCCTTTTTCAGTCGCAGGTAGCGGACATAAATGTCGGCAGGAACATAAACGCCTGCCAGGTGTCCGATATGAACCGGGCCGTTTGCATACGGCAGTGCCGCTGTCACGGTGGTACGTTTGAATTTCTTTTCCATTGTGTTAAATATGTATCTCTTTTGTTATGAACGCTTTTGGATGTGCAAAGATAGCTGTTTTCTGTAAAATATGAATATTCTTCCAGATTCTTTCCTCCGGTATTTCTGTTGAAGATGCGTGGAGGTATCGGAATGGGGCATGTGTCCGTGGCGCATAAGCCGAAGTTATGGGGACTTTGGCTGAGAAGTTTGCCTTGGATTGCTGCTCGTCGTCTGCTTTCGTCTCAGCACAATATGGCTTCCTTCCCGAAGAAGAATCTGGAGACGTGCAGCCTGTCCATTGCCCACGCCATGCCCATGCAGCCGCAAAGGGTGAAGGCGGTGGCAGTGACAAGGAACAGCATTCCCGTAGGGTCGAAGGCGAATACGGGCAGAAACGCCTTGGAGAGAATCGTGAAGATGGGCGAGAAAAGGAGTATGACCAGCGTATTGCGTCCTATAAAGAAGGAAAGCCGCCGGGCTTGTGCCGGCAGGTGGCCGTAGGCTGCCAGCAGCAGGCTGATGGAAAGCCAGGTGATGGTGATGCCTGCCAGAGTGCCCCTGTCCAGATTGGCAGGAAAGCAGCATAGCATTGCGAATGGGACAATGGCAAGGGGAGTGGCGCGGAAGACCTGTGTGAAACGCAGCCCGCTTTGGCTCACCGTCATGCCGATAAGGAAATAGAGGGCGTTGGAGAAATTCATCAGCCCTCCCCAATGGGAGACGGCAAACAGGCAAACCCCTGCCACAATCAGTCGGGAGACAACCGACAGCCGCGTGCAGCGGAACGTGATGTAGTAGATGAGGCTGCACAGAATCAGCGTATGCAGATACCAGTAGGGTCCCATCGGATGGAGGAATATCTTGTCGAGCAATACGGCAGGAGTGATTTCGGCCACGCTTTCGCGCACGGGCAGGAAGTGTGACATCACCGTGTAGGCTGCCTCCATGCAGGCATACGGGATGAAAATCCATAGAAACTTGCGGAGGAAGCTTCGGGCATCTTTCCGGTTGTTGGCCAGGTAGCCCGATATAATCAGGAAAGCGGACATGTGGAACGTATAGACGATTTGTTTGGCATACGGATACTTGTCGCCTATATATACAAGGTGAAAAATAATCATCAAGGTGATGAAGATGCATTTCAGATAATCTATCTCTTTGACACGGCTTTCCATGAACGGTGGGTTTTGCTGGTTGTATTTCAGGGCGTAAAGATAATATAAGTTGCACATAATTCAAGCTCTTTGGGATGTTTTGTGAATGTATCAAAACTTTGACACTGACAAACACTTGTGCCTGTCCTGACAAACGCCAGTGTCTGTTCTGACAAACACTGGTGTCTGTCCCGATAAACACAAGTGCCTGTCCCGATGAACACCGGTGTCTGTCAAAAGCACCTATATTCATTGTGGAAAAGGTGGATTCCTGCTCTTTTCCCCTTGTTTTTATGTATAGATAATGTATATTTGTGCATGAATCATTAACTTAATGTAAACAGACTATGATAACGAGCCAATTGCTTCACCCGGCCAGTATTGTGGTAGTGGGAGCTTCCAACAATGTGCATAAACCCGGAGGGGCTATCTTGAAAAATCTGCTTGGCGGCGGATATGCCGGCGAGCTTCGTGCCGTGAATCCCAAAGAGACTGAAGTGCAGGGCGTTGCCGCCTTTGCCGATGTGAAGGACATTCCTGATACGGACCTTGCCATCCTTGCCATTCCTGCCGCACTTTGTCCCGATACCGTGGAAGTGCTTGCTGCGGAGAAACAGGTGAAAGCATTCATTATCCTCTCTGCCGGTTTTGGCGAGGAAACCCATGAGGGTGCTGTGCTGGAAGACCGCATTTTGGAAACAGTGAACAAATACGGCGCTTCCCTGATAGGCCCCAACTGCATCGGCTTCATGAATTCCTGGCATCATAGCGTGTTCAGCCAGCCCATCCCGCAACTGCATCCGCAGGGGGTGGACCTGATATCCAGCTCGGGTGCCACAGCCGTATTCATCTTGGAGAGTGCCGTGACCAAGGGCTTGCAGTTCAACTCCGTTTGGTCTGTGGGCAACGCCAAGCAAATCGGCGTGGAGGATGTGCTGCAATACATGGATGAGCAATTCAATCCGGAAACGGATTCCAAGATAAAGCTTCTTTATATTGAAAGCATCGGCGACCCCGACCGCCTGCTGTTCCATGCATCCTCGCTCATCAAGAAGGGCTGCAAGATTGCGGCCAGCGGTGATTTTGAAACGATCACCTTTGCCGAGGAACCGGAGCGGCAGCCCGGCTTCCTGCTCAAAGCGACCGAGGTGGAATTCCTCTCGCCCCGGAAAG
>CAJJYX010000195.1 GCA_905197435.1 uncultured Bacteroides sp. | reverse complement strand
CTCAAAATTTTATCTGGCGAACCTCGTTACGCTCTCGCTGCTTAATCGAAGTATAGTAGATTGAAGCTTAATCCCGGCACCAGGTGCTGGGACGTGACATCACTCGGAAGCTGTTGCTCCGAAGCATTCCGGTAAAGTGGTGCAGTCAAATCGGGGATAGTTCGTGCCAGCCTCGTGGCATGGATGAAACTTTAGAGGATAAGGCAACGGTTGATGGCTTTGGTTCTGCCGTTGCACGAAAATTCAGGCAAAGATAAGCATGTAGAAAGCTTATGATTTCCTCGTTTGGACGAGGGTTCGATTCCCTCCAGCTCCACGGATTAAAAATGAGACCGCTGAGAAATCAGCGTTCTCATTTTCTTTTGGTTGAGGCTGCTTTATAAATGAAAAGAGGAACCATACATTATTATTGTATGGTTCCTCTTTTCATTTATAGAGAACGATTCGTTTTATAGTTTTTCAATCTCTTCTTTAGATAATCCGGTAGCTTGTGAAATAACCTCAATGGGCACGCCTAATCTTTTCAAATTACGGGCACTTTCTTTCACTCCTTCTTTACGACCTTTTGCCAATCCTTTATTCACCCCCTCTTCAATACCTTCAGCTCTACCTTCAGCTCTACCTTCTGCTCTACCTTCAGCTCTACCTTCGGCTTTCCCTTCAGCTCTTCCTTCTTCACGTTCTGTATTGATATTATCACGAAGGATTACAATATTATCCAAGTGACGGTAGTAAGCGGCAAGTTCATCTTTAGTCATACTATCCAACTTTAATCTCTCACGAGCCTCCTCAAGACCAGGAGCTGTGGCAGTGGAAGGTATTTCTCCAGTGTTAAGATAGTAGATCCATTCTTCCAGGGGACTTTTTGCTACCTGATTAAAACCGTTCACTTTCAGGATATAATATTCAGGATATAGCTGACTTACCGTATCCACCTTGAATGTCTGTTTCTGGAACGGGGTGAGTTCAAGAAGATCATTAGTGTGGATACCCCTGAATTCCGTCTTTCCATGATAAACGAAGTCCCTGCCATGTCCTAGGGAGAAGTAGACTATATTGACGCTGTATACTTTACGGACCTTGTCATAGCTCTCCCCTCTGTTGATATATTCAGTGACCAGCTTGGAAGTACCGAACAACATACGCTGGAAGTAGGCATATTCGTTATTGTTCTGTACCTCTATCAATACCAGTTCACCCTTGGAGTTCTCGGCAAGCATATCGACACGGTTATACTTGTCATACTCATCCTCCTGATTGCTTTCGCTTTCAAGGAGTCGCTGGATAGTAATCTTCTCACCCAATAACGTGGTAAGCAAACCTTCAAGGACACTGAAGTTAGCCTTGTTCCTGAGCAGACGTTTCATCGCCCAGTCAAAACGGATTATCTGGTTCTTATTATTTGTATTCATAACGGTCTAATATATTGGTTACTACAAAGATAGTGAAAACACCTTGAAATACCAAAGGGTGAGATGATTTTCAGGATGTAAAACTGAAGAAATATCAATTAAGTTCTGCATAATCTACTTTCATCTCCCTCCGGCTCCATGCATAAGTAGATAGGCAGGCTTCTTGGGATATTCGCCCTTCAAGAGGTTTTCTTGTTTTGGCTTTTTGTCTAAACCTCCCGCTTGGCCTTTGCTGCACAATCCGGGCAAATGCCTTTCAGTACATAGTTGATGCTGTTCAGTGTGAATCCTTGGGGTAACTTCACCACCGGGGTGGGGATATTGGTGAAACAGAAGGTCTTGTTACATTTCTCGCAATGGAAATGGGTGTGCAGGTCACTTACGTCGCAAGAGCAACTGTCGCAGCACACGGCATACTTGAAAGAGCCTGTCCCGTCGTCAATGCTATGTATCAGATGATGGGAGAGGAACAGGGTAAGGGTGCGGAAGATGGTGGATTTGTCAACAGTATCCAGCATCGTTTCGAGGTCGAGCAATGAGACGGAACGGCCTGCCTGCATCATGGCCCGCAATATCAGGATGCGGATGGCGGTGGGTTGTATTTCTCTTTTGGCCAGCAGGTCCAACGTTTTTTTATCTTCCATTTTTATCTCCTATTTAATCAGTTTCTGTATGCGTATGGCATTCACTATGGCAATGAGGGCAACGCCTACGTCTGCAAAGACAGCTTCCCAAAGCGTGGCGACCCCGCCGGCACCCAGGATGAGGACAAGCAACTTCACCCCGAAGGCCAGAGAGATATTCTGCCAGATGATGCGGTGGGTTTGCCTGCCTGCGCGAATGGCAGTGGCCACTTTCGACGGCTGGTCTGTCTGTATCACTACATCGGCGGTTTCGATGGCGGCGTCGCTGCCCAGTCCGCCCATGGCGATACCTACATGGCTGAGGGCAAGGACAGGAGCGTCGTTGATGCCGTCGCCCACAAAGGCTATCCGGTTGGCGGGGTTGCGGCGAAGTTCTTCAATGTGCTTCACCTTTCCGTCCGGCAGCAGGTCTCCGTATGCCTGGGTTATGCTTAGTTTCTTCGCAAAGTTAGTAACAATGGCTTGTTTGTCTCCCGATAATATCTGAATATTATTGATATTTAAAGCTTTTAATTCTTTGACGGCGTTAACGGCGTCTTCCTTCAATGTGTCTGACAATAGCAGATAACCGGCATATTTTGTCCCGATGGCACAGACTACAATCGTATCGGCAATCGATGACAATTCATCGGGATATTCTACTTTGAACTTGGTCAGCAGGCGGGTGTTGCCTACCAGGACATGCGTTCCGTCGATGGTGGCTTGCAGCCCGTGGGCGGCAATCTCCGTCACGTCTGTCGTGGCAACCAGCTCTATGTCCCTTTGTCCGGCGTAGCTCACGATGGCTTTGGCTATGGGGTGCGTGCTGTTCCGTTCTGCCGAGGCAACGAGTTGTACCAGCCTCTCTTCCGAAACTCCTTGCTCTGGCTTGCAGGATTGTACATCAAAAGTGCCTTTGGTCAGTGTGCCGGTCTTGTCGAATACCACCGTGTTGATTTGAGTGATGGCATCGAGGTAGTTGCCGCCTTTGAAAAGGACACCTAAACGGGAGGCAGCGCCGATTCCTCCGAAGTATCCCAACGGAATGCTTACGACAAGGGCGCACGGGCAGGAGATTACAAGGAAGACCAATGCCTTGTACAGCCAGTCGTTGAAGACGAATGTGAATTGTGCATCCGCCAGCGAATAGAAGAAGGGGAGCAGTATGATCAATACAGCCAGTCCGGTGACGGCAGGTGTGTAGATGCGGGCAAACTTACGGATGAAAAGTTCTGCCGGCGCTTTGCGCTCGGAGGCATTCTGCACCAATTCTAAGATTCGGGACAAAGCACTCTTCTCAAAAGGTCTGGTGACTTGGATGCGCACGACTTTGTCGGTCGCAATCATTCCGGCAAGCACTTCTTCGTCCCGGCGGATGTTGCGGGGGACACTTTCCCCCGTCAGTGCGGAGGTGTTGAAGGCAGCGGCTTCGCTCAACATCGTTCCATCCAGGGGGACGCGTTCCCCGGCTTTAATCTCGATGGTTTCACCTACTTGTACCCGTTGGGGAGCTTCAATGAGCGGGTTGTTGTTTCTGATGACTGTTGCCGTTTCGGGACGTACGTCGAGCAGGGCACTGATGTTGCGCTTGGCTTTGTCTACGGCCTTGTCCTGGAAGAGCTCTCCGAGGGAGTAGAAGAGCATGACGGCTACGCCTTCGGGATATTCGCCGATATAGAAGGCTCCGAGGGTGGCTATGGACATGAGGGTGAATTCACTGAATACATCCTTTTGTAAGATGCTTTCCCAAGCTTCCTTCATCACCGGGAGACCTACGGGGAGGTAGGCGAGCAGGTACCAGATGAAAGGTACATGCTTTCCTTCGAAGAAAGCGGCGCCTGTGGCGTTCAGGACAATGCCGCCGAAAAGTAGCACGGCAGAGAGTATGATTCTCCAATAATCCTTCAGCAGACTGTTTTTCTTTTCTTTCTTTGCTGTATGTTCATGTGTGCAGCAGCATTTACAACTCATATTGTTTCCTCCTGTTTTATTTTCTGTTGCAAAGGTAGTGCAAACCGAATACAGCACTTTCATGCCCGCATGGAAAGTTATGTTGGGGTGCAGCCTATCTTCGCTTTCGGTGCAAAGGTAGTGCAAAGGGGAATACAACTTGGTTGCAAAGTGGAAATTCTGCCGAATTTGATATTCATCAATTCTGCGGGCGTTATCTTTTTCGTATTTTTGCACCCAAATTCGGAGGTATTAGACTTATGGCAACATCCAGAGAAATGACGGAAGGGCGGGCTCTTCCATTGATTTTCAATTTTACCTTGCCTTTATTGCTCGGCAACCTGCTGCAACAGACCTATTCATTGGTGGACGCCGCCATCGTGGGGCGCTTTCTGGGTATCAATGCTCTGGCTTCGGTCGGGGCAAGCACTTCGGTTGTCTTTCTTATTCTGGGGTTCTGCAATGGCTGTTGCGGAGGTTTCGGCATTCCTGTGGCACAGAAGTTCGGTGCGCGGGATTATGCCACGATGCGCCGTTATGTGGCTGTCAGCTTGCAGCTTGCCGCGGTGATGTCTGTTGTCATTGCCGTGGTTACCAGCATTTATTGTGCAGATATCCTGCATATGATGAGTACGCCGGAGAATATATTCACGGGCGCCTACTATTACCTGCTTGTCACGTTTATCGGAGTGCCCTTCACTTTTTTCTATAATCTGCTGTCCAGCATCATCCGTGCATTGGGCGACAGCAGGACACCGTTCTGGTTTCTCCTCTTCTCTACGGTTCTGAACATCCTGCTCGATTTGTTCTGCGTTCTGGTGATGGGGTGGGGAGTGGCAGGAGCTGCCA
>CAJJYX010000194.1 GCA_905197435.1 uncultured Bacteroides sp. | reverse complement strand
GGCCGTTGGCTCCCCACCGGCGACCGTAGAACGGGCAATTAAAGCTGATGCCCTTATCCAGTTTGGTCACCGTGGCATTTTTCTCAAAGATACCGCCATCCCAGGTAAGCGACACGCTCAAAGGCTCGTCACCAAGATTCGTAATGACGGAACGGACAAAAGCCGTACGGGATGTGGCAAAACACAATTCCGTAGTAAACTCCAGACGTGCATCCTTGAAGTCCTGCACCAACTTGCCAGGCAGATACTTAGCCGTCTGAGTGTTGCGTGCCAGTTCGTACTTCTCACCGTTGACCAACAACGTAGGCTGAGCCAAGGTCTGTGCCACCCATCCTCTGCCGCTCATTGTCATCGGGCCGATGAAAGCACCTGCAAACGCCCTGCTCTGGTTGACCGGCAAGGCATAGCCGCTCCATGCGCCCAAATCGGAAAACAAGTTGAGGTCTCCTCCGGCAGGCTGTTCCGGTACATTTTTCACATTCAACAAATTGGGAAAATCTTCTTGTGTCGTAAACAAAGTTTCCCCCGGCTGTGTAGCAGCTGGGGTACACGACCCCAGCCATAAGATGCCACACATCCCATATATAGAAAATAAATGCTTCATAAATAATTCTTTCTAAAAATAGCTGCAAATCAGATTACTTGCTATAGTTGGGGTTCTGTTCCCAATCAGGATTCAGCAGGAATTCACCATGAGGAATCGGGAGCAACTGATGCTTGGTATCCACATAGTTCTCCACAAACGGTTTGTTATGTGCTTTCAATGTCTCTTCAACAATGCCCCAGCGAATCAAGTCATACCAGCGTGAGCCTTCCATCGCCAGCTCGCACGGACGTTCCTTGTCTTGCAGATGCTTCAGCACATCGGCCTTGCTCATGGAAAGCGACAATGCCGGCACGTTTACACGGGCGCGAACCTTATTTATATAATTGATGGCTTCCACAGTCTCACCTCTGTCATTCAGACACTCGGCATAGAGCAACAGCACGTCGGCATAGCGAATCACGGAAACATTAAAGAAACTGTCATCCCAATAGTCGCTCATACCCTCGGTGTAAGTGACGTATTTGTGCCAGAAGATTTCTCCCTCATTGTGGTAATCCTTGAAAGATTTGCCGGCTTCATAATAGAAAGGACGACAATCGGGATCATCAAAGATAAGTGTACTGAGCAAACGGTCACTTGACTTGCCGTCCACGGTCTTGTCTGCCAGCAGGGTCTGGCTCATCCATTCCGTAGGATAAGCTTCCTCGTATGCGTCCAGTCCGGCCATGGGGCCAAGGTGGATGGCAAACAGGTTGTACTCTGCATGTCCGCCGGTACGGTCACCGGTAAACTGCACCTCAAAGAGGGATTCCTTATTGTTCTTGTGCATACCATCGAAGTTGTCACCATAATTCTCCATCAGGCCGAACAAAGTTCCTTCCTTGTCGATGATTTTCTTGAATTCCACTTCTGCCTTGCTCAGTTCCCTGCGGAACATGTAGAACTTACCCAGCAAAGCGGCTGCCGTATAGCGTGTAGCACGCCCTTTATCACTTTCTTCATAGCTTTCGGGCAGGTCGCTTTGTATCTCCTTCAGTTCATTCTCAATCAGGGCTACCAATTCACCGGGTTTGGCCTGTGGTGGATAAAACTCTTCGTCCGTTCCAGACAACGCATTCAAATAGATGGGCACCTTTTCGCCAAAGTTTATATACAGACGATAATAAAAGTATGCACGCAGGAAACGGGCTTCGGCAATCGCCTGCTTCTTCAGGGCATTGAGCGATTCGGAATCTCCGGGCACATTGGGGATATTGGCCAGACATTGGTTGGCGTAGTTGATACCTATGTACAGGTTGTTCCACTCCTTCCTGATTACAGAGTTGGTAGATTCGATGTTGAATGAGGAGATGTTTATCCAGCTCACCACGTCATCCCTGTGCGTCACCTCGTCACTGCGCCATCCGTCTATCACCATGTAGCGCTCAAACGGCACTGCCCATGACACATTGGGTTGCAAAGCTGCGTAAACGCTGGTCAATCCTTTCATTATATCCCCTTCATTCTGCCAGAATACGCTGGGAGACAAAGCATTGGGATTAGAGTCTTCATCCAAGAAATCGGTACAAGAGGAAAAAGACATTCCGCTCAGAAGAGCAGCATATAATAGTATATTTTTGAATTTCATAATCTTCATATTAAATTTAATTAGAAACCGAATTTAAGACCCATCATAAAGTCACGGCTCAGAGGAATGGCCGCATAGTCATAACCCATCTGTCCGACAGAAGCACCGGTAGAGGGGTCGTAACCCTTATATTTAGTGATAGTGAACAAGCGAGTACCGCCTATATAGACGCGCAGGTTACCCAAACCAATCTTCTTGCAATATTTAGCCGGCAGGTTGTAGCCCAACTGCAAGTTGTTCAAGCGCAGGTAATCGCCGTTCTCCACAAAACGGTCGGATGTACGGGCATTACCGTTGGGGTCGCCAGACACCGCACGCGGGATGTTCGTGTTGGGATTTTCCGGTGTCCATGCCTTCAAAGCATTCTTGCCGTAGTTGAATACCTGGTCCATGCGTTCCAGTTGGTACTTGGTGTAGTTGTAACGCTTGGCACCGAAGTCACCATAGAAGTTGGCAACCAAGTCGAAATCTTTGTATGCCAGGTTAACGTTGAAGCCCAATGAAACCTTCGGTGTACCACTTCCCACTTTCACGCGGTCGTTGGTGTCGAGCATACCATCACCGTTCTGGTCTATGAAACGGATATCACCCGGTTTGGCAACAGGCTGCAACGGACGCCAGTCACCATTCTGGTCTTTATAGCCATGGGCAGCGTTCCACTCATCTACTTCTTGCTGGTTCTGGAAGATACCGGCTGTCTGATATACCCAGAATTCACCGATCTCACCGCCTACGTAAGTACGCAAAGCGCCGTACTCATAAAGGTAGTCGGGGTTGGCCATGGATTTCAGCACACTCTTATAGTGAGACAAGTTCAGGTCCAAATCATACTTCAATCCTCCGGCTTTGCCATGATAGATGGCTTGCATCTCAAAACCGGTAGTACGCAGCTTACCATCGTTCACCAAAATGGAAGTATTATATCCGGTAGCCATACTGATGTTACGGCTGGAAAGCATATCGCTGGTATTCTTAATGTATGCCTCGGCAGAAAGTTCCAGTTTGTTGTTCCACAAGCTGACGTCCACACCAATGTTCTTATAAACCGTCGTTTCCCACTTGATGTCGCTTGACGGGAAAGAAGTGATGGCATATCCCATGGAAGTTTCACGACCGCCGAAAGGATAGTTCAGCGTATTGGTATTGTAGCTCAAAGTAGGGATGTAGCGGTAAAGACCGATATTCTGGTTACCCAAAGCACCATAACTCATACGGAGTTTGAATGTGGAGACAGTCTCCTTCAGGTCTTCCCAGAATGCTTCATTGGCGATATTCCAACCAAGAGATACGGAAGGGAAGAATCCCCACTTGTTGCCCTTGGCAAAACGGGAAGAACCATCGTAACGGAAGGAAGCCATAAACATATAGCGCATCATATAGTTGTAGTTCACACGTCCGAAGAGTGAGCGCAAAGCACTGCGGGTCTTTCCACCACCTACTGAATAGTTGCTCTTGGCATGCTCCATCAGGCTCATGCTGTTGTTCTCGAAGTCGGCACCGTATGCGCTGAGGTCCTCGTATTTGTTCTCTTCCTGAGAAATACCCAACAACAGGGAGAGGTTATGATTCTCCGCAATGGTCTTGTCGTAATTGGCGGTCAGCTCCAACAGGTCGTTGGTAGTCTGCGTGCGCGATTCGGACAGGCTGGCCATGGTGTTCTTCTTGGCAGAACCGATCTCGTAGGTAGGTCTGAAAAGGCGGGTTTTGCCAAAGTACATATTACGGCTGGCATTGAACTTTACGATAAGGCCTTTGGTCGGTTCGAATTGCAAATAACCGGAAGCTGCGATATAGTCGTTGCTGCTGGTATTGTCTATCAATTTATTGAAAGCCACCTGGTTGCCGGCGTCAGACATACCCATACCTGAAATGGCACCACCGTAACCTCCATCATTGTTCTCGTCGTAAAGGAATGCCAACGGTTCCATATTGGTCACCTGATAGATGGAAGAGAAACCTGAATTGGCTTCCAAATCGGCGGACCAACGGCTATAGCTTACCGATTCACCCATTTTGAACTTGCCGCGTGTTACATCCGAATTCAAACGGAAACCGAATTTCTCATCGCCCGTAGCAATGGTCACACCGTCTGTCTTGCTATAGAAAGCAGAAAGAGAGACATTGGAGTTGGCGCTACCTGCCGTGTAACCAATATTATATTTTTGTGTAAAGCCACGTTGGTAATATTCTTTCTGCCAATCGGTATCGGCAAATTGGCTCGGGTCTCTTTCGTACTCGCTGATATATTTGGGCCAACGGCTTTCCGGCGTGCCTGCATTGGTCAATGCCATCTTACGCACTTTGATAAACTCGGCAGAGTTACATACATCCAAGCGTTTGGGCATAGCACTCAATCCCCAGTAACCGGAGAAAGTAACCTTCGGAGCAGAATTCATCGCACCACGGTGTGTCTCAATCAAAATGACACCGGCTGCCGAACGCGAACCGTAGATAGCTGCTGTGGCAGCATCCTTCAATACAGAAATCGACTTGATGTCTTCGGGATTAAGGTAGGACATATTGCCCGGAACACCATCGATGATGACCAACGGGCCATTGCTTTCGCTGTTCTCGTCGCTATCGTCCTTCCAGGAAGTCACACCACGCACCTGCAAGGTGGCGGAAGAACCGGCAGCACCACTACCGAAATTCACGGACAATCCCGGAGCCATACCTTGCA
>CAJJYX010000193.1 GCA_905197435.1 uncultured Bacteroides sp. | reverse complement strand
GGATTGCGTCTGGATGTTGAAACAGAACGGCGGCGGAATTTGCGACCACGAGGTGCTGCGCCCATAAGGGCATATAGTAAATGTAGGCTTAGCAACCTACCCGGCAAGGGTTTTCAACGCCGGTCATTAGCCAACTTATCCACTTAGCCGAAAGGCGGTGGGGAGTGTCGCATGTTGGAAACGGCATAAGTCAGCTAACTATCATGCTGCTACTGAATGTCTAAATGAAATGATAGATATGAGGATGAAGACTATACTGTTTGAACGACAGTCCGAGTTGTTAGTTGGTAAACCCCGACGGAAGATAGTTACAAACGTCGGGCTGCAATACTTCTACTTTCCTACCTCAAGTACGAGAGCCGAAAACCGATTGCAGAACAGCCGCAATAAGCGGAAAAGGACGAAAATCGCATCCGACAATCTATTGAGCTATGTTACTATATGTCTAAATGGGGATTGTCTAAGTAGGAATGCCGAAAGGCTATGGGGTTTGCCCCCTGAATATCCTATATGACAACAGAGTCTCCGTAGTAGTCCGAGCAAGGGAAAGCCTTGTACATGGCGAAGGGAGACAGTGAGTTATTATTTAATATGTTTAACGAATGATGTGTGAGACATTATGAGAGATTCAGCAAATGTATTAAACAGTCTGGCTGGGCACAGCCAAGACCCTAATTACAAGTTTGAACGGCTTTACCGACTGCTGTTCAATGAAAATCTGTACGCACTTGCCTATCAAAAGTTGTCGCAGAATGCGGGCAACTATACGAAAGGCACAGACGGGCAGACCATAGACGGAATGAGCATAAAGCACATTCACTCTATCATTGGACAGTTGAAAGACGAAAGTTACCGTCCGTGCCCTGCACGGAGAATTTACATTCCCAAAAAGAATGGCAAGCAACGTCCTTTAGGCATACCAGCCTTTAAGGACAAACTTGTACAGGAAGTTGTAAGGATGATTCTTGAATCCATCTACGAAGGTCATTTTGAAGACTGCTCGCATGGATTCAGACCACACCGTGGCTGTCATACGGCTATGGCTTCCTTACAAAAGGGAGGTACGGGAGCACGTTGGTTCATCGAGGGAGACATCAAGGGTTTCTTTGACAACATCAACCATGATGTTTTAATCGGAATCCTTGCTGAAAGAATCAATGACGAGCGTTTCCTGCGACTGATACGTAAATTCCTCAAAGCAGGCTACATGGAACAATGGGAGTACAAAAATTCCTATATCGGAACACCGCAGGGAGGCATAATAAGTCCGATTTTGGCGAATATTTATCTTGACAAACTCGATAAATTTATGCGGAACTACATAAACGTCTTCAATAAAGGTAAAGCACGTGTACGCAACCCCGAATATAAAAGGGTTGCAAATCGTAAGGACAAACGTGTAAAGAAACTGAAGAATGAAACAGACGAGCAGAAGAAAGAAGCATTGCGCAGGGAGATAGCCATTCTCCACCGTGAGATGCAACAACTTCCTGCAACTCTTGACATGGACGAAAACTTCAAACGCATGAGGTATGTACGCTATGCCGATGATTTTCTGATTTGCGTAATCGGAAGTAAAGAGGACTGTGTAAAAGCAAAGGGGGACATTAAGACCTTTCTGCAAGATACGTTGAAACTCGAACTTTCGGATGAAAAGACGTTAATCACCAACTCACACGACGCAGCCAAATTTCTCGGCTTTGATGTTACAGTCCGCAGTACGGACAAGACGAGAAAGGATTTCAGAGGAATCCCCATACGCTCACTTGACCATAAAGTGGTTCTTCTCCTGCCTTATGAGGTTATGAGAAAGAAACTGCTTGACTATAATGCGATGCGCATAATAATCAAGAATGGCAAGGAAGCATGGGAATCGACCTCACGCCCGTATCTCCGTAGTAATGATGACCTTGAAATACTCAACCGATACAATTCGGAAATTCGGGGAATCTATAACTACTACTGTATTGCAAACAATGTCAACATTCTCAATAGTTTCTATTACTACATGAAAGAGAGTATGTATAAAACATTATCATCCAAGTATGAATCAACCGTAAGGAAAATAATCCGTAAATATTGCCGGAATAAAGTCTTTACAGTAAGGTATGAAAACAACAAGGGCGAAATGTTGGAACGTACTATTTATCATGGAGGGTTCAAGCAGAGAAAAGACACGCGTATTGACAATGCGCATATCATGCCCAGTTATCGCGGGACTGAAAGTACCAGCCTTATGGCTCGGTTGAAAGCCCGTGAATGTGAATATTGCGGAGCGGAGGACAACCTTAGAATGGTGCATGTCCGCAAGCTAAAAGACCTGAAAGGCAAACAGGAGTGGGAACGCTTCATGATTGCCAGACAGAGAAAAACAATAGCAGTATGTGAAAATTGTTATCGTAAGATTCATGAAAAGAAATAGACTGAAAATAACCATGGAGAGCCGTATACATGGAGACGTGTACGTACGGTTCGGTGGCGAGCGTTTAGAAACCTACCGTCCGAAAGGACGGCAAGGCGCTTTGCGCTTAGCCTGTGGTACGGGCAAAACCCTTATCATGTGCGTGGCCGCCTTTGAGATGAAGCGTCTCGGACTGGCGAACAAGCCGATGATTATCGGACTCAAAAGCAATGTGCATGACATAGCCGACACGTTCAAGAGGGCCTATCCGAATGCCAAGGTACTGTATCCGGGCAAGGAGGACTTTACCCCGGAGAAGCGTGTCGGAATATTCCATGACATCAAAAATAATAACTGGGACTGTATCATCCTGACACACGACCAGTTCGGGAAAATACCCCAGTCTCCTGAAATACAGCAGGAAATATATACGCAGGAAATAGACAGCATCGAAGAAAATCTCGCCGTATTCGAGCAGCAGGGCAATGAAGTGACCGGCTGGATAAAGAAGGGGCTGGAAAGAAGAAAGGAAAACCTTGAAGCCAAACTTGAAAAGCTGGAGCAGGATATAAAGGACCGGACGGATGACGTGACCGATTTCAGGCAAATGGGCATCGACCACCTCTTCGTTGACGAATCGCACAATTTCAAGAACTTGATGTTCAATACACGCCATGCAAGAGTTTCCGGTCTGGGCAACCCCGAAGGAAGCATGAAGGCCATGAACATGCTTTTCGCCATCCGTACCATACAGGAACGCACGGGCAAGGACTTGGGGGCTACGTTCCTTTCGGGCACGACCATTTCCAACAGTCTGACGGAACTGTACCTGCTCTTCAAATACCTGCGCCCCAACGAACTGGAACGGCAGGACATCCGCTGTTTCGATGCTTGGGCTGCCATCTTCGCCAAAAAGACGACCGATTTTGAGTTCAACGTAACGAACAATATCGTTCAGAAGGAGCGTTTTCGCTATTTCATCAAGGTGCCGGAGCTTGCCGCCTTCTACAACGAGATTACCGACTACCGCACGGCGGAGGATGTAGGTGTGGACAGACCAAACAAGAATGAGATACTGCACCACATACCGCCCACACCGGAGCAGGAGGACTTCATACAGAAGCTGATGCAGTTTGCCAAAACCGGCGATGCCACTCTGCTTGGCAGGTTACCCCTGTCGGAAACGGAGGAAAAGGCGAAGATGCTCATCGCCACCGACTACGCGAGAAAGATGGCTCTTGATATGCGCATGATAGACCCGAACTACGAGGACCATCCCGACAACAAGGCAAGCCATTGTGCCAAGATGATTGCAGAGTATTACCACAAGTACGAGACGCACAAGGGTACGCAGTTCGTGTTCTCCGACTTGGGGACATACCAGCCGGGGGAAGGATGGAACGTGTACAGCGAGATAAAACGCAAGTTGGTGGAGGATTACGGCATACCGGCAAGTGAGGTGCGCTTCATTCAGGAGTGTAAGACGGATAAGGCTCGTAAGGCGGTGATAGATGCCATGAACGCAGGGACAGTGCGAGTGCTGTTCGGCTCCACAAGTATGCTCGGAACGGGCGTGAATGCGCAGAAAAGATGTGTCGCCATCCATCACCTTGATACACCGTGGCGACCGTCCGACCTGCAACAGCGTGACGGACGGGGTGTTAGAGCCGGGAACGAGATTGCCAAGCATTTTGCCGAGAACAACGTGGATATCATCATCTACGCGGTGGAAAAGTCGCTGGACAGCTACAAGTTCAATCTGCTGCACTGCAAGCAGACGTTCATATCGCAGCTCAAAAGTGGAGCGATGGGCGCACGTACCATCGACGAGGGAGCAATGGACGAAAAATCGGGTATGAACTTCTCGGAGTATATGGCGTTGCTCTCCGGCAATACCGACCTTTTGGATAAGGCGAAATTAGAGAAGCGTATCGCCTCGCTCGAAGGGGAACGCAAGTCGTTCAACAAGGGCAAGCGCGATTCGGAGTTCAAGCTGGAATCCAAGACGGGAGAACTGCGCAACAACACGGCTTTCATCGAAGCCATGACGGAAGACTGGAACCGTTTTCTTTCCGTTGTGCAGACTGATAAGGAAGGCAGCCGCCTTAATCTTGTCAAGGTGGACGGCGTGGATTCAACGGATGAGAAGGTCATCGGTAAGCGTTTGCAGGAAATCGCCAAGAACGCCACGACTGGTGGACTGTACAAGGCTGTCGGGGAACTTTACGGCTTTCCGATAAAGGTGGTCAGCGAGAGGACACTCAAAGAAGGTCTGGAGTTCACTGACAACCGCTTCGTGGTGGAGGGTAACTACAAGTACACCTACAACAACGGGCATCTGGCGATGGCAGACCCGATTGCTGCCGCACGAAACTTTCTGAACGCATTGGAGAGGATTCCGACCATCATCGACCAGTACAAGTCTAAGAACGAAGTGCTGGAAAAGGAGATTCCGCAGTTGCAGGAGATAGCGGGCAAGGTGTGGAAGAAGGAGGACGAGCTGAAACAGCTGAAGTCCGAACTCGCCGCGCTCGACCGCAAGATACAGTTGGAG
>CAJJYX010000192.1 GCA_905197435.1 uncultured Bacteroides sp. | reverse complement strand
ATCAATCGCGTATCGGGCCAGTACAACATAAAAGCGCCTGCACTCTATGAAAGAATACAGGCGGTATTGGATTATATCTCCGGCATGACGGATGTCTTTGCACTCGATTTATACAGAAAAATAAACGGGAACAGCCTGCCGGCGGTGTAGCGGGTGCTAAAGGCCGGAAAGCCATCTTTACCTGCTCGGGAAGAACACCTTATTTGCCCCGGAAGTAAGCTTGCAGGCCTCCGCATCGTTCTCTACGAACGACTGAATGTGGCGGATGCGCTTCTCTGCCAGTATCTCGTCCACGGCAATCAGGATGCCTGTCTCCTCCACATCGCCAAAACCGTAGTTGATGGCTGTGCCAAACATGCGCATGGTGGGGCTGAGACTCATATAAGCATTCACCAAAGGAGGAATGTTATATCCCAACTTGCGGATCTCACTGTTCAGTATCTTATAGTCTTCCTTGAAGGTATCCTTACAGAACAATGCCGCCAATTCCTTCTCGTCGGACTCCAAAACCAACGGTTTCATCGGAGTTATCAGTTCGTCCTTGTCTGCAAAATGCTTCTTCAGGAAATAAAGTATCATGTCGCGTCCCTGACGGTGATAGCTGGGATACATGGTCACCTTCCCGAAGAAATACTTCACATTGGGCATGACTACCGTCAATGCTCCCAAACCATCCCACAGATTATCCAGCGCAAACAGCCCCTTGCTGTCGGCACGTGTAGACTGATACTCCAACGTGACGAACGAACGTCCCAACTCGATGGTCGTAGGAAGATAGTCTTTCAAGAACTTGTCCGAGAAGCTGAACATATGGGCAGTAGCCAGAATAGGGGCGCCATGTTCGTCAAAGCGCACGTCCGTGCCTAAGATGTAACGATATCCGCCTAAAATCTCTTCGGCTTCCGGATTCCATACGATCAACTGCTTGTACGGGTTGTCCATGATGTCATATTCGTCGATATCCATAGACATGCCCGTTCCTCCTCCCGCAGCGCGGAATGCAATCTCCCGCAAACGGCCGATCTCCTTCATGGTGTTCGGGGAGTCTTGGGCAGTAATGATATATATCTGATTATGACTTCTATTGGTCATGCGCAGACGCTTCTCCTCAGTCAACTCCGCTTTCAACAGCTCCTTGCTTATAGGTGCAATAATATCTTCCATATTCTTCTGTTAGTAGTTCTACTTTAATATAGATACGGTCTCTCTACAATTTATATACAATATCCTTCACATATTGCGCCCATCCGGCGGGAGTCTTCGACTTGTCAAAAGTCTGCCAGGGGATGGGTTTTCCTATGGTGATGGTAAATGTCTTATGACGGTTCTTCAGCATTTCATCCGCCAGGTAAAGCATGGCGATATTGAACTTGATGCCAAGCATCTTGCAAAGGTTGGCAAGATTATAAAAGAAATCGGAGTTCCGCCCCTCGAAGTGAATGGGAACCACGTCACGGTGGGCTTCTACGCTCTTCACGATAAAGGCCTTCTTCCAATCCAAGTCACGGATGACCCCATTCTGCCTGCGTGAGCAAAGCCCTGCAGGGAACATAATCAGTTGATTGTCCGAAGCGAATCCCGCCTCCACCATTTTCGGAAAGTCCTTGGCCTGCTTTCCCGTCTTGTTGATGGGAATGCAAAGCGGCGCCAGTCCGCGCAGGTTCATCAGCAGGTCGTTGACCATATATTTCACCTTGCCGTCATAAAAAGAGCCCAAGACATAGCCCAATGCCACTCCGTCTTGTCCGCCCAAAGGATGGTTTGATACAAAAGTATAAAGTCCTTCCTTGGGTAGGTTCTCTTTCCCCTTCACTACAATGTCGGCATCGAGGAACTCCAGGCAAGCTTCCAGGAAATCCACACCGACTTTATCTTTCGACTCGCGCAAAAAGTCGTTCAGTTCCTCCTGATGAACGATATGCTTCAGATAAGAAACCACGAACTTGGGGATATACTTAGAGTGCTTCGGGGCCTTTTCCCGAAGTATCTTGTCTATGTCAATCAAAAATAAAGAGTCGTCAGCCATTCTTCTTTTGATGAAATGAATGCGCAAAATTAACTCATCTTTTTAATTAATCGCAAAAAAATGATAGAAAACTGCACCCAAAATCTATCAATTTGCACCCGAAAACTATCAATTGACAGTTTTCCCCCTAAAGTGTGTTTGAAATCCGCCTGCCCGAACAAGAAAACCTCCGTAAACTTGCAATATCAAGATTAACGAAAAAACATAGCATTATATGAATAACATAACATTTAAAAAAGACCTGCTCGGAGTTCAAGATGATTTGTTGCGTTTCGCATACAAATTGACCTCGGACCGTGAAGAAGCCAACGACCTCTTACAGGAAACATCCCTGAAAGCCTTGGACAACGAAGAGAAATACATGCCCGATACAAACTTTAAAGGATGGATGTACACCATCATGCGCAACATCTTCATCAACAATTACCGCAAAGTGGTGCGTGACCAGACGTTCGTAGACACCACAGACAACCTCTATCACCTGAATACGCCGCATGACCTCACATCCGACAGCACAGAAAGCGCTTACGACCTGAAAGAGATGCACCGCATTGTCAACGCCCTGCCACGTGAGTACAAAATCCCCTTCTCCATGCATGTTTCCGGCTTCAAGTACCGTGAAATCGCAGAGAAGTTAGGGCTGCCACTCGGCACAGTAAAGAGCCGTATCTTTTTCACCCGACAGAAACTGCAACAGGAACTGAAAGATTTCCGGTAGGAGAAATCATTCCTGCCGGAACCTCTTCTGCACTTTAAACAAATCCTCCTTCCCCGTCAGCCGGATGACAATAGCGGGCGTCCGCCCCGTCAGCCTGCTCGCCCAAGGTCATAACTACGGGCAGTCCCAACATACTCTTCCGTTTATCATTTTATTGTCTCCCAACAGTTTGGTTCATTTCATGGATATACGGCTTTCATCCTGAAGGCTACTATCTTTTGCCGGGCTTCTTGAAAGAGACTGCACAAATCCCCCACCGGCAAAGCCCTCCAAAAGCATCTTCATTATCAAACAAATAAGCTATGAACAAGGTGTTGAAAACTTCTTCCTAAGATTTTGGTTAAAAGATTGTGGGGAATTGTGGGGAAATGTGTATTTTTACCGTCGCTTATTATAATAAGGTGAGAAATGATGCAATTCTTAGGTAATACCGAGGCCAAGACGGATGCAAAAGGAAGAGTTTTCATCCCTGCCGCTTTCCGGAAACAACTGCAAGCTGCTTCCGAAGAGAGACTCGTATTGCGCAAGGACGTGTATCAGGACTGCCTTGTGCTCTACCCGGAAAGCGTATGGTTTGCCACACAAAACCAGCTCCGCCGCCGGCTGAACAAATGGAATGCAAAACAACAAATGATTTTCCGCCAATTCGTAAGTGATGCAGAAGTCATGACTCCCGACGGAAACGGACGTATCCTGCTGCCTAAACGCTATCTGCAAATGGCAGGCATACAAAGCGACGTCCGCTTCATTGGCGTGGACAATACAATAGAAATCTGGGCCAAGGAGCGTGCCGACCAACCATTTATGAACCCCGATGAGTTCAGCGAAGCTCTTGGAGAACTGTTGGGAGACGAGGATATTTGTGATGAAAAAGACCGGGAATGACCGGATGCTTTCCTACGAATCGAGACCAATAAGCCATAAACAACAGATGATGAAAGAAGAAACGACATACCATATTCCCGTATTGCTGATGCCAAGCGTAGATGCAATGAACATCCGTCCGGACGGCACGTATGTAGACGTCACATTCGGCGGAGGAGGACACTCACGCGAGATACTGTCCCGCCTGGGGGACGGTGGGCGCCTGCTGAGCTTCGACCAAGACGAAGATGCGGAACGCAACATCGTAAACAACCCGCATTTTACATTCGTACGCAGCAACTTCCGCTACCTGCACAACTTCCTGCGCTACCACGGCATCGAAAAAGTGGATGCCATACTTGCAGACCTCGGCGTATCTTCCCATCATTTCGACGACAGCGAACGGGGATTCTCCTTCCGCTTCGACGGGGCGCTGGATATGCGCATGAACAAGCGGGCCGGCCTGACCGCTGCCGACATCGTGAACACATACGAGGAAGAGAAGCTGGCCGACATCTTTTATCTGTACGGCGAACTGAAGAATAGCCGGAAACTGGCATCTGTCATCATAAAGGCACGGGCTGCGCAGAGAATTGCCACCATCGGCGAATTCCTGGAAATCGTCAAACCGCTCTTCGGCCGCGAACGCGAGAAGAAAGAACTGGCAAAGGTGTTCCAGGCATTGCGCATCGAGGTTAACCAGGAGATGGAAGCACTGAAAGAGATGCTGTATGCAGCAACAGAAGCGCTAAAACCGGGAGGCCGCCTGGTGGTGATAACCTATCACTCCCTGGAAGACCGCATGGTGAAAAACATCATGAAAACCGGCAATGTGGAAGGCAAAACCGAAAAAGATTTCTTCGGGAATGTATTGGCTCCGTTCCGACCGGTCAACAACAAAGTAATCGTGCCGGACGAAGAAGAGATAGAACGCAACCCGCGTTCGCGAAGCGCCAAGCTGAGAATTGCAGAAAGAGTAGTGAATGATTAGTGATTAGCAATGGAAAAGATACAAGAAGAAAAGAAGCAAGAACAGGTGAGGAAACGCACCTCACTGAAGAACATCATCGGAGGTGACATACTGGCTACGGACTTCTTCCGCCGCCAAGCCGGGTTGTTGTTCCTCATCATGGTGCTTATCATTATTTACATCAACAACCGTTACGAATGCCAGCTACAGCTGATAGAGATAGACAATCTGAAGAAAGAACTCACAGACATCAAGTACGACGCATTGACACGCAGTTCGGAATTGATGGAGCGAAGCCGCCAATCACGCATCGAGGAGTACATCGCCACCCGGGAAAGTGATTTGCAGACCTCTACCAACCCGCCTTACCTTATTAAATAAGGTGTAAGTGGAGAGTCTTAAAAGAGAATAAGCACTGTGGC
>CAJJYX010000191.1 GCA_905197435.1 uncultured Bacteroides sp. | reverse complement strand
TCCTACCTATATTTGCATCAGTACATAATTTTATAACTATAACATGAGAAACAAAAAAGCAATCTGTATGAAATTGGCCTGTTTCTTGCTCGTTTTGCTGGTAAGCGGCGCAGCAATGGCAGAGAGTATAACCTCTCCCAACGGACAACTTCAATTAAATTTTTCGGTAAGTGCACAAGGCGAACCCGTCTACGAACTTTCTTACAAAGGAAAGCCGGTGATTAACCCTTCTAAATTGGGACTTGAACTGAAGAATGATTCAGGCCTGATGAATGGTTTTACATTGGCGGATGCAAAGACTTCTACTTTCGATGAGACTTGGGAACCGGTGTGGGGTGAAGTAAAGCAAATCCGCAACCACTACAATGAGCTGGCTGTGACTCTTGACCAAAAAGCTCAGAACAGAAACATCATTGTTCGTTTTCGCCTGTTCGATGACGGTTTGGGATTCCGCTACGAATTTCCCTTGCAGAAGAACCTGAATTATTTCGTGATTAAGGAAGAACGAACCCAGTTCGCCATGACTGGTGACCATACCGCATTTTGGATTCCGGGCGACTATGATACGCAGGAATATGATTATACGGAATCAAAGCTTTCTGAAATCCGCGGATTGATGGATGGTGCCATTACAGAGAATTCTTCGCAGACACAATTTTCACCTACCGGTGTCCAAACTTCTTTGCAGATGAAAACGGCTGATGGTCTGTATATCAATTTGCACGAAGCTGCTTTGGTGGATTACTCTTGTATGCATTTGAACTTGGATGACAAGAACTTCATCTTCGAATCCTGGCTTACTCCGGACGCGGTAGGTGATAAGGGGTATTTGCAGGCTCCCTGCAAGTCGCCATGGCGCACTGTCATCGTGAGCGATGATGCCCGTGACATCCTTGCTTCCAAAATTACCCTGAACTTGAATGAGCCTTGTGCCTATGAAGACGTCTCCTGGATTAAACCGGTGAAATACGTAGGTGTATGGTGGGAAATGATTGCCGGTAAAAGCACTTGGGCTTATACGGACGACCTGCCTTCTGTGAAATTGGGCGAAACGGATTATTCAAAGACAAAACCTAACGGACGTCATGGCGGCAATAACGAAAATGTAAAGAAGTATATTGATTTTGCAGCAGAACACGGACTGGACCAAGTTTTGGTGGAAGGCTGGAATGAGGGTTGGGAAGACTGGTTTGGAAAGTCAAAGGATTATGTATTCGATTTTGTAACCCCTTATCCCGATTTTGACGTGAAGATGCTGAATGCATATGCCGAGAGTAAAGGAGTGAAGTTGATGATGCACCATGAAACTTCCGCTTCTGTGCGCAATTACGAACGTCACATGGACAAGGCTTATCAATTCATGGTGGATAATGGTTACAATGCGGTGAAGAGTGGATATGTAGGCAATATAATTCCTCGGGGTGAACATCATTATGGACAATGGATGAACAACCATTACCTTTATGCCGTGAAGAAAGCTGCCGACTACAAAATTTGTGTGAATGCACACGAGGCTGTACGTCCTACCGGTTTATGCCGTACTTATCCGAACTTGATAGGTAATGAATCTGCACGCGGCACTGAATACGAAGCATTTGGTGGCAGCAAACCTTTCCACACGACATTGCTACCATTCAACCGCCTGATTGGCGGCCCGATGGACTATACACCGGGTATTTTCGATACAAAACTTGAATTTATGGGTGATATGCCTCACGGGCAGGTGCAGACTACACTTGTCAAGCAACTGGCTCTTTATGTAACTCTCTACAGCCCGTTGCAGATGGCCGCCGACTTGGTTGAAAACTATGAAAAGCATATGGATGCTTTCCAGTTCATCAAAGATGTGGCGGTAGACTGGGACGACAGCAAGTACCTTGAAGCAGAACCGGGTGATTACATTACTGTGGCTCGTAAGGCAAAAGGAACCAACAACTGGTTTGTGGGAGGCATTACAGACGAGAATGCGCGTACTGCCGGCTTCACGCTCGATTTCCTCGAACCGGGCAAGCAATATGTAGCCACTCTATATGCCGATGGCAAAGATGCAGACTACAAAGAGAATCCTACTTCTTATCAGATAAAGAAAGGTATCGTAACCTGTAAGACCAAAATGTCCGTGAAGGAAGCGCGTAGCGGTGGTTTTGCGCTGAGTTTGATTGAAGCGACTCCGGCTGACAAGAAAGAAGTGAAGAAATGGAGATGATTTAGGTTAGAAAGAGTTTTTATTGCATTAGTGGAGCCTCGCAGAAGTCAAATCTCTGTGGGGCTTTTTTGTTCAGGAGTGGTCCTTGCTGCTCCGGTCTTTTTAGAGCTTACTTTATTCATTTCAAATCTGCCTGAAATTCGCAAATTCTTGCTACCTTTGCACTCGTTAATTTTAGAAACCAATAATGAAATAGAAATTATGGGAGGTTTTTTCGGAACAGTCGCCAAAGCAACAAGTTGTGTGGCAGATTTGTTTTACGGCACAGATTATAATTCACATTTAGGGACAAAACGTGGTGGACTGGCTACATACGATGAGGAAACGACACTGTTTACCCGTTCCATCCACAATTTGGAAAGTACTTATTTCCGCACGAAGTTTGAAGGTGAACTTGATAAGTTCAAGGGGAATTCCGGAATAGGAATCATCAGCGACACAGATCCTCAGCCCCTTATCCTTAACTCCCACCTTGGCCGCTTTGCCATTGTAACGGTAGCCAAAATCGTGAACTTGCAAGAACTGGAAGCAGAATTATTGACGCAGAACATGCATTTCGCCGAACTTAGTTCAGGCAAGACAAATCAGACGGAACTTATTGCCCTTCTTATTATACAAGGCAAGACTTTTGTAGAAGGAATTGAAAATGTATATAAACATATCAAAGGCTCTTGCTCCATGTTACTTCTTACCGAGGATGGTATCATTGCTGCCCGTGACCAATGGGGACGTACTCCGATTGTTCTCGGAAAAAAGGAGGGGGCGTATGCGGCGACAAGCGAGTCGAGCAGTTTCCCGAATCTTGGCTATGAAATAGATCGTTATCTGGGGCCTGGAGAAATTGTCCGTCTGCGTGCCGATGGAGTGGAGCAAATGCGCAAGCCTAATGAAGGAATGCAGATTTGCTCGTTTTTGTGGGTATATTATGGTTTCCCCACTTCCTGTTATGAAGGCAAAAATGTGGAGGAAGTACGCTTTGCCTCTGGTTTCAAGATGGCGCAGACTGATAAATCAGAAGTGGATTGTGCCTGCGGTATTCCGGATTCCGGAGTTGGTATGGCACTGGGATATGCTGAAGGCAAGGGAGTGCCCTATCACCGTGCCATCTCCAAATATACTCCGACATGGCCCCGTAGCTTTACTCCCAGTAACCAGGAATTGCGCTCTTTGGTGGCAAAGATGAAGCTGATTCCCAACCGTGCTATGCTTGAGGGCAAGCGCCTGCTGTTTTGTGATGACTCTATTGTCCGGGGCACCCAGTTGCACGATAATGTGAAGGTGTTATATGAATATGGTGCCAAGGAAGTGCATATCCGTATCGCTTGTCCTCCGTTGATATATGGTTGCCCGTTTATTGGGTTCACAGCATCAAAAAGCGACATGGAACTGATTACCCGCCGTGTCATTAAGGAGCTGGAGGGTGACGAGAACAAGAATCTTGATAAATATGCCACTACCGGTTCACCCGAATATGAAAAGATGGTGGATGTTATCCGTGAACGTTTCGGACTTTCATCCTTGAAATTCAATACATTGGAGACCTTAGTTGACGCTATCGGATTGCCTAAGTGTAAGATATGTACGCACTGTTTTGATGGTAGCAGCCACTTCTGATTGACAATTTGTCTTTAAGAAATAAAAAAGGGACATGAATTGCTTGGCGGTTCACGTCCCTTTTTTTATCTTTACAGCACAAAATAGTGATTAATGATTAGTGATTAATGATTAATGTCATTCGGATAATGTTTTTCGCCAATTACTAATCACTGACCATTAATCACTAATCATTAATCACTAATCATTATCATCATGACTTTAGTAGAACGTTTTTTAAAGTACGTAAGCTTCGATACTCAGTCAAATGAAGAGACTGGGGTTACTCCGAGTACTCCGGGACAAATGGTGTTTGCCCGGTATTTGAAAGAAGAATTGGAATCTTTGGGGCTGGAAGAAATTACGCTGGACGAAAATGGTTATTTGTTTGCCACCCTTCCTGCCAATACAGACAAGAAGCTGCCCGTTATCGGTTTTATTGCCCACATGGATACAAGCCCTGATATGAGCGGTAAGGATGTTTCTCCACGTATCGTGCAGAATTATGACGGTAAGGACATTGTTCTTTGCGCAGAAGAGAATGTAGTCCTTTCTCCTGCCCAATTCCCCGAATTGCTCGACCACAAAGGGGAAGATTTGATTGTGACTGACGGCAAAACCTTGCTTGGTGCCGATGATAAAGCCGGCATTGCCGAAATTGTATCAGCAATGGTATATCTGAAAGAACATCCCGAAATCGAGCATGGTAAAATCCGCATCGGCTTCAATCCGGATGAGGAAATCGGTTTGGGGGCACATAAGTTCAACGTAGAACAGTTTGGTTGCGAATGGGCCTACACCATGGACGGTGGAGAAGCGGGTGAACTTGAATTCGAGAACTTCAATGCAGCGTTTGCCAAGATAATTTTCAAGGGACGTAATGTGCATCCGGGATATGCCAAGAATAAGATGATTAATTCCATCCGTGTTGCCAATCGCTTCATTTCCATGCTTCCGGCTGACGAAGCTCCGGAACATACCGAAGGTTACGAAGGTTTTTATCACCTGATAGGCATTACTGGTGAGGTGGAACAGACATCAGTCTCTTATATTATCCGTGACCATGACCGCACCCGCTTTGAAGAGCGCAAGAAAGAGATGGAACACCTTGTGGCAAAAATCAATGATGAATACGGTTCGGGCACTGCTACTCTTGAGCTTCGCGACCAATACTACAATATGCGTGAACAGATTGAACCGGTGATGCACATTGTTGAAATAGCCGAAAAGG
>CAJJYX010000190.1 GCA_905197435.1 uncultured Bacteroides sp. | reverse complement strand
CATTGGGGCGATCGCCGTGGGCGGGATGCTGTTTAACATGATCTATTGGATATTCGGCTTTCTCCGGATGGGGACAAGTGGGATGACCGCCCAAGCCTATGGGAAACGGGACTTGACGGAGGTAGTCCGGACCTTGCTGCGGGCTGTCGGGGTAGGGCTTTTGATCTCTCTCGGGCTTTGGATCCTTCAATCCCCGATCCTGAGGGGTGCGTTTGTTTTGATCGACGCAACGGAGGAGGTGAAGCGATGGGCCTCTCTCTATTTTAATATCTGTATCTGGGGAGCGCCGGCCATATTGGGTTTATATGGCTTTGCCGGTTGGTTCATCGGTATGCAGAATTCGCGCATCCCTATGTATATAGCCATCACACAGAATATCGTCAATATTATTGCCAGCCTCAGCTTGGTCTATCTATGTGGAATGAAAGTGGAAGGAGTCGCCTTGGGGACATTGATTGCTCAATACGCGGGGCTTTTCATGGGGCTTGCGCTATGGTGGAAGCACTACGGAAAGCTGAAAAGGTTCTTGAAAGGGGGAAAAAACATCTGGCAAAAAGAGGCTATGTACCGTTTTTTCCAGGTGAACCGTGATATTTTCCTACGCACACTTTGCCTGGTGGCAGTCACTCTGTTCTTTACTTCGGCCGGAGCTTCACAAGGTGAAATCATTCTGGCTGTCAACACACTGCTGATGCAGCTCTTCACTTTATTCTCGTATGTGATGGATGGCTTTGCCTACGCAGGTGAAGCCTTGAGCGGCAGATACATAGGCGCACGCAACCGGGAAGCCTTTACAGACACCGTCCGGCATCTCTTTGGATGGGGAGTGGTGATGGCAGTCTTCTTTACATTGGTCTATGCACTGGGAGGTAATGCCTTCCTCGGACTATTGACGGATGACAAAGAAGTGATAGCTGCTGCTGACACCTATTTCTACTGGGCGCTTGCCGTACCCGCCGTCGGGATAGCCGCTTTCATTTGGGACGGCATCTTCATTGGTGCCACCGCCACGCGCGGAATGCTCCTCTCCATGGCAACAGCAGCCGCCAGCTTCTTTGTCTTGTATTATGGTCTACATCCTGTCCTGGCAAACCATGCTTTATGGCTTGCCTTCCTCACCTATCTCCTAATGCGGGGAGTGATGCAGACGGGATTGAGCCGGGTAGTCATCCGAAAAGCATTTTCCAATGAGAAGAAGCCTATTTATTGAGACTTTAAACAATGAACATTTTCGAGGGAAAAGTATTATCTTTGTATCGCTATGGCTGATATAGATATGAACTCCATTTCCGAAAATACGCTGCACATCAAGAACATGGTATGCAACCGGTGCATCATGGTCGTAAAAAACCAGCTTAAAAGCTTGGGTCTGCAGCCCTCATCAGTAGAATTAGGCATTGCCGTACTGCCCGACAAGGTGACCGATGAGGTTTACCAAGCAGTAAAGGATGTACTCGAACCTCTCGGCTTTGAGCTGATTGACGATAGAAAGTCGCAAGTGGTAGAACAGATAAAGGATACCATCATCGAGCTGGTACATTATAACGACAATGAGCTGAAGGTAAATCTGTCCGATTATCTGACTTCCAAATTCAACCGTGACTACAGTGCATTAAGCAAGCTTTTTTCCGAAGTGACCAACACTACCATTGAAAAGTATCTCATTGCCCAAAAGATAGAACGTGCCAAAGAACTGCTGATATATGGCGAACTGTCACTGAACGAGATTGCCGATAAACTGAACTATTCCAGCGCCGCCTACCTCAGTTCCCAGTTTAAAAGTGTAACTGGGCTGACTCCCAGCCACTTCAAAAAGATAAAGGAAAACAAAAGAAAACCACTCGACGAGGTATAAAGCACATACAGCACAAAGCTTTCTGCCAAAATCCTATAAATCAAATCCGAAATTCCATAACCCTCCGGCAACTTCTTTGCCGTATCTTTGTTCTCCATAAAATAAAGGAAGAAACAAAGTTTTATAGTCTTAGAACATTTTGTTTCATTCTAGGAACTTACGACTTATACATATAATTGTTATGACAGAAAAGAATATAGTTCAAGAAACATTTCCCGTATTAGGAATGAGTTGTGCATCATGTGCCGCACGGGTAGAAAAGACACTGAGCCATCAATCAGGTGTCAAGAAAGCAGCTGTAAACTACGCTTCGGCAACGGCAACCGTAGAATATGACCCCAGGAACTGTTCTTCCGAGGCATTGCAACAAGCTGTACAGGCTGCCGGATATGACTTGCTGATAAATCGAGACGGCAACACGCTCGAAGAGGCGGAAGAAGTCCACAACAAGAAATTCAGTACACTGAAATTCCGCACTACCTGGGCCATCATTCTGTCTATACCCGTTATAATAATAGGCATGTTCTTCATGGATATGCCATACGCCAATCCTATCATGTGGGCGCTATCCACTCCTGTCGTGTTCTGGTTGGGACGGGGATTCTTCACCAGTGCCTGGAAACAGTTGCAACACGGCAGTGCCAATATGGATACATTGGTAGCTATCAGCACAGGAACAGCCTATCTGTTCAGCCTGTTCAACATGCTTTTTCCGGAATTCTGGCTGTCCAGAGGTATCCATCCGCATGTGTATTTTGAAGCGGCAAGCGTCATCATAGCCTTTATCCTACTGGGCCGCTTGCTAGAAGAGAAGGCGAAAGGAAACACCTCAACAGCTATCAAGAAATTGATGGGGCTCCAACCAAAGACAGTGACTGTCATCACCACAGCCGGAGAACAGCAAGTGATTCCCATTGAACAAATCCACCCCGGTGACATCATACTGGTGAAGCCCGGTGAACGGATTGCAGTGGACGGCATTGTAACGGAAGGTTCCTCCTACGTGGATGAAAGTATGCTGAGTGGTGAACCCGTAGCAGTATCCAAACAAAAAGACGCCAAGGTTTTTGCAGGTACCATCAACCAGAAGGGAAGTTTTCACTTCCGGGCAGAAAAGGTCGGCACAGATACACTACTGGCAAAGATTATACACATGGTGCAGGACGCGCAAGGAAGTAAGGCACCGGTACAGCAGCTGGTGGACAGGATAGCAGGAATATTCGTGCCCACTATTATCAGTATTGCAGTACTTGCCTTCATCGCATGGGTATCGTTGGACGGAACCGACGGATTCACTCACGGACTGTTGGCATTCGTCACAGTGGTTATCATCGCCTGCCCGTGTGCATTGGGACTGGCAACTCCTACCGCCATTATGGTGGGCATTGGTAAAGGAGCCGAAAGGGGCATTCTGATAAAAGATGCCGAAAGCCTGGAAATTGCCAAGAAGATAAATACCGTGGTACTTGATAAAACCGGAACTGTGACCGAAGGAAAGCCGGTAGTCAGCAAGTTGATATGGAATACACAAGCAATGGCTTCCGGAGCTGACATTCCCGCAAACTACCCCCTGCCGGATATTTTCTATAATCTGGAAAAACTGTCGGAACATCCGCTGGCAGACGCCATAGTGAATCATCTCAAGGGATCGGCCTACATAGACATCCAAGACTTTGAAAGTATCACCGGAAAAGGCGTGAAAGGACAAGCACAAGGCCGGACTTACTTTGCCGGAAACCGGAAACTGCTGGAAGAGAACCGGATTGCCATCAGCCAATTCCTCCAAGAAGAGGCAGCCCGGCTGACGGCGGAAGCACAAACCGTCATCTGGTTTGCCGACCATGAAAAAGCATTGGCAATAGCAGGCATTACAGACCGCATCAAACCGACATCCATACAGGCCGTCAGCGAATTGCAGTCAGCCGGCATCGAAGTCTATATGCTGACGGGCGACAATGAAGCCACCGCCCAGGAAATTGCCCACAAAGCCGGTATCCTCCATTATAAGGCAGGAGTCTTGCCGCAAGAAAAAGCAGCCTTTATCGGCAACTTACAGAAGAACGGCAAGAAAGTGGCAATGGTGGGCGACGGCATCAACGACAGCGCAGCCCTGGCACAAGCCGACCTCAGCATCGCCATGGGCGGAGGAAGCGACATCGCAATGGATGTAGCCAAAATGACTATCATATCTTCCGACCTGACCAAAATACCGGAAGCGCTGAAACTCTCCAAGCTGACCGTACGCACCATTCGTCAAAATCTGTTTTGGGCATTTATCTATAACATAATAGGTGTACCCGTCGCAGCCGGCGTGCTCTACCCTGTCAACGGTTTCCTGCTGAATCCCATGATAGCAGGCGCTGCCATGGCATTCAGCAGTGTCAGCGTAGTTACCAACAGCCTGCGGCTGAAGGAAAAAGATAGAAATAGCAGAAAGCCCCGCCATCGGCAACGCGGCAAAGCCTGACAATGAAGTGAAACCATTGACAAAGAAAGTCATGAAGAAAGAATTCAAAGTGGAAGGCATGATGTGCAACCACTGCCGCATGCATGTGGAAAAAGCATTGAACGGCATGGACGGCGTACATGCCACTGTGAGCCTTAATCCCCCGGTGGCAACCATAGAGTTTTCGGAAGGAGAAAAAACACTGGATGAATTACAAGCCGCAGTAAGCGCGGAAGCCGGTGACTATACGCTGAAAGAATAACTGAAAATTATTTATAGTGATTGGCATTATTTTCCTATCTTTGCCGCTAAGCGAAATAAATTAATAAACTATGGCAACATACAAAAGAATCTTATTGAAACTCAGCGGTGAAAGCCTGATGGGAGAAAAGCAATACGGCATTGATGAAAAACGTCTTGCCGAATATGCGGCACAGATTAAGGAAATTCATGAACTGGGCGTACAAATCGGTATCGTCATCGGCGGCGGAAACATTTTCCGCGGGCTGAGTGGCGCCAACAAAGGCTTCGATCGCGTAAAAGGTGACCAGATGGGCATGCTGGCAACCGTTATCAACAGCCTTGCCTTGAGTTCGGCATTGGTAGCGACAGGCGTAAAGGCACGCGTACTGACGGCGGTCCGCATGGAACCTATCGGCGAATTCTACAACAAATGGAAAGCCATCGAGTGCATGGAAGCAGGCGAGGTGGTCATCATGTCTGCCGGAACGGGCAATCCGTTCTTCACGACTGATACCGGCTCC
>CAJJYX010000189.1 GCA_905197435.1 uncultured Bacteroides sp. | reverse complement strand
TATGGATATAGTTTATTAATCAAAAAAGCGTCTAGCTAAATCAGGAAAAGACAGAAACGCTCGTTCCCACTTGCGGAAACGCTCGTTCCCACTTGCGGAAACTCTCGTCTCCACTTGCAGAAACGCTCGTTCCCACTTGCAGAAACGCCGGTTCCCCCTTGCAGGAACGCTCGTTTCCACAAGGGGGAAACTGTAACCTGTTAGTAACCTGTGTGATAAGTCCTTGGTTCCGGTGCCGGAAAAGACGGTAACGGTGCCCAAAGTCCGGCAGCTTGGCATCGGGTTCTTTCCGGGCACTACTAAGCGTTACTAAAAAGGCTGAAAATACATCTCTCTTTGGTTGAAAAGCTGTGTATTCTGCTTGAAAACGTGTACTTTTGCAGACCATATTAATGATTTGCAGAATATGAACAAACCCGAAAAGCGAGTATTGGTCGGAATGAGTGGAGGGATAGACAGTACCGCCACGTGTCTGATGTTGAGAGAACAGGGCTATGAGATAATTGGCCTCACCATGTGGGTGTGGGGAGACGAACCGGCGGAAGCCCGCAGCCTTGCCGACAGTATGGGAATTGCGCACTATGTGGCAGATGAGCGCGATGCTTTCCGGCGGATTATCGTTCAGAACTTTATCGATGAGTATCGTCGGGGACGCACTCCTAATCCTTGTGTGATGTGTAATCCGTTGTTCAAGTTCCGTATCCTGACGGAGTGGGCAGACAAGCTGGGATGTGCATTCATTGCCACCGGACACTACACCCGCCTGGAAGAAAGGAATGGAAAGGTTTACATTGTTGCCGGAGATGACGATAAGAAAGACCAGTCCTATTTCCTTTGGAGGCTGGGGCAGGAGGTCTTGAAGCGGTGCATCTTCCCGTTGGGAACGTTCACTAAGACGCAGGTCCGTGAGTATCTTCGTGATAAAGGATATACACTCAAGGCCGAAGAGGGGGAAAGCATGGAAGTCTGCTTCATCAAGGGTGACTACCGCGATTTCTTGCGCGAGCATTCTCCGGAGATAGACCGTGAAGTGGGACCGGGCTGGTTTGTCAACTCGGAAGGCGTCAAGCTGGGCGAGCACAAAGGGTTTCCTTACTACACCATCGGACAGAGGAAAGGGCTGGAGATAGCTTTGGGCAAACCCGCCTACGTGCTGAAAATCAATCCGCAGAAGAATACCGTGATGCTGGGCGATGCGGAGCAGTTGAAGGCGGGATATATGCTGGTCGAACAGGAAAATCTGACCGATGAGGACGAATTCTTTGGTTGTGGTGAGCTCACCGTGCGCATCCGCTATCGCAGCAAGCCTATTCCTTGCACAGTGAAGCGCTTGGAAGACGGACGTTTGCTGGTGCACTTCTTGTCGGAGGCTTCTGCCATTGCTCCGGGACAGTCGGCCGTGTTTTATATCGGCAGGCGCGTGATCGGCGGTTCATTCATCGCTTCCCAACGGGGCATCGGAATGTATATTGCAGAAAATGATAAAAACACTGATATATGAGAAAACTCTTATTCCTTCTACTTTTCACGTTGGCCGCTGTAGGCGCATCGGCCCGGCAAGACACATTGAAGTATCGTATCAGCCTGAAGGACAAGGCTGCCACCACGTATTCCTTGAAACACCCGGAAGCATTCCTTTCGGAGAAGGCGATTGCGCGCCGGCACAAGCAGAGGTTGCCGATAGACTCCACAGACTTGCCGGTATGCCGCAAGTACGTGGACGAGATTCGCCGCCAAGGTGTGAATATCGTGGTTACCGGTAAATGGGAGAACTTCGTGACGGTTTCCTGCAATGATTCCACTTTGATAGACCGCATCGCCGCGCTGCCTTTTGTCCGTGCTACGGAAAAAGTCTGGATGGCTCCCGAAGGCGACAAGATGATGTCTACCGTGCGCGATTCTTTGATAAACCGGCCGAGTGTGCATCCTGACAGTCTCTATGGCTTTGCCATTGACCAGATACAGATGAGCAATGGCGACAAGCTGCACCGGGAAGGATTCAGGGGGCAAGGCATGACGATTGCCGTGATTGATGCAGGTTTCCACAATGCCGACAGGATAGCTGCCATGCAGAACATCCGGATGCTGGGAATCAAAGACTTTGTAAATCCCAAGGCGGACATCTTTGCCGAGAGCAGCCATGGCATGATGGTGCTCTCCTGCATCGGCATGAACCGGCCGGGCATAATGACCGGCACGGCGCCTGAGGCATCTTTCTGGCTGCTGCGTAGCGAAGATGAGTATTCCGAGCATTTGGTGGAGCAGGATTATTGGGCGGCGGCGGTAGAGTTTGCCGACAGTGTGGGGGCAGATGTCCTCAATACTTCGCTGGGTTATTATACTTTCGACGACAAATCGAAAGACTATAAGTTCCGTGATTTGGACGGACACCATGCACTGATGTCACGTCAGGCCTCACGTATCGCCGATAAGGGAATGGTACTGGTGTGCAGCGCCGGTAATTCCGGGATGGGAGCTTGGAAGAAAATCACGCCTCCGGGTGATGCGGAGAATGTGCTGACGGTGGGGGCTATTAACAAGAACGGTGTTTTGGCTCCTTTCTCCTCAATCGGAAATACGGCGGACAATCGGATAAAACCGGATATTGTGGCTGTCGGCCAGGGGACCGATGTCATGCGCACGGACGGCAACCAGGGAAAGGCAAACGGTACGTCGTTTTCTTCTCCTGTCATGTGTGGCATGGTAGCCTGCTTGTGGCAGGCATGTCCCGACCTCACGGCGAAAGAGGTGATAGAACTGGTGCGCCGTTCCGGAGACCGTGCCGATTATCCTGATAATATCTACGGTTATGGCATACCCGATATGTGGAAAGCATATGAAAGCCATAAACAATGAGTTCTCGGAGGTCTGACCTGTAAATCCCAAAATCATGGAAGCACTCTCTTTATATGACTTGAATGCATTGGTGCGCTGCAGCATAGAGCAATGCCTGCCCGATGAGTTTTGGGTACAGGCAGAGCTGAGCGATGTGCGTACCAACAGCACCGGGCATTGCTATTTGGAATTTGTGCAGAAAGACTCCCGTACCAACAGCCTGATAGCCAAAGCCAGAGGTACAATCTGGGCAAATGTGTTCCGCCTGCTGAAGCCCTACTTTGAGGAGGCTACGGGACAGGCGTTTGTTTCGGGCATCAAAGTGCTGGTGCAGGTCACTGTCAGCTTCCACGAACTTTATGGTTACAGCCTTACGGTGCAGGACATAGACCCTACCTATACCTTGGGCGATATGGCACGTCGCCGCAGGGAGATATTGAAACAACTGGAGGAAGAGGGCGTGCTCACTCTCAACAAGGAGTTGGCAATGCCCTGTTTGCCACAGCGCATAGCTGTCATTTCGTCACCTACCGCGGCCGGTTATGGCGACTTCTGCCATCAGTTGAAAAATAACTCCAGAGGCTTCTTCTTTTATACGGAGTTGTTTCCTGCTTTGATGCAGGGCGACCGTGTGGAAGAGTCCGTTCTGTCTGCCCTCGACCGGGTGAATGCCCGCATGTCCGAGTTTGATGTGGTGGTCATTATCCGTGGCGGAGGCGCAACGTCCGACTTGTCCGGTTTTGATACTTATTTGCTGGCTGCCGCCTGTGCACAGTTTCCGTTACCTATTATAACGGGTATCGGTCACGAACGGGATGACACAGTGCTGGATTCTGTGGCGCATACCCGTGTAAAGACTCCTACGGCTGCTGCCGAGTTCTTGATAAACGCCATGAGCGATGCCGCCGATGAATTGGAAATGCTTGCTTCCCGTCTGCATGAAGGGGTCAGGAATTTGTTGCTGCAGGAACAGCGTAAGTTGTCTGCTTATAAGAACCGGATTCCTACTGCCGTGTATCACCGTATATCCGGTGCAAAAATAGCGCTACTGGCTGTACGGAAAGATGTGGCGCAAGCAGTGACTTCCTCTCTGTCCCGTCATCGCCATCGTTTGGAATTGTTGCAGCAGCGCTTGGCGGATGCTTCGCCGGAGAAGCTGTTGGCCCGCGGTTACAGCATCACGCTGAAAGATGGGAAAGTAGTGAAAAATGTTGGCTTGCTGAATGAAGGAGATGAAATCACCACCCGACTCCAAAATGGAGAAGTAACCTCAATCGTAAATCGTAAATCGTAAATAATATGGTATCTAAGAAAAAAGAAACCTACTCCGAAGCCATGGCGCGCTTGGAGAAAATTGTCAGCCAGATAGACAACAACGAACTGGAGATAGATGTGCTTGCCGAAAAGATAAAGGAGGCAAACGGAATTATAGCATTTTGCAGCGATAAATTGACCAAAGCCGACAAGGAAATTGAAAAATTACTGTCGGAGAAGCGGGAATCTGAAGAATAAAAGCTATTTTTGTTGCAAAATGTACGTAATGCAGTAATTAATACTTTGAGATATGAAAGAACTTGATTGGGCTAATCTGCCGTTCGGATATATGAAGACAGATTACAATGTGAGAATTTATTATCGTAACGAACATTGGGGCGAATTGGAAGTCTGCAGTGAGGAAACCATTCCTATGCACATGGCTGCCACTTGTTTGCACTACGGTCAGGAAGCGTTTGAGGGTCTGAAGGCTTTTCGTGGAAAAGACGGTAAGGTGCGCATATTCCGTTTGGAAGAGAATGCAGCCCGTCTGCAGTCCACTTGCCGGGGCATCCTGATGCCGGAACTTTCTACGGAGCGCTTCAGGGAAGCCATCCTGAAGGTAGTGAAGCTGAACGAGCGTTTTATCCCGCCATACGAATCGGGCGCCTCTTTGTATATTCGCCCGTTGCTGGTGGGTACCGGTGCACAGGTAGGCGTACATCCTGCCAACGAATATCTGTTTGTGGTATTTGTAACTCCGGTAGGGCCTTACTTCAAGGGTGGATTCTCAACCAATCCGTATGTCATTATCCGCGAATTCGACCGTGCGGCACCGCTCGGAACGGGTATCTATAAAGTAGGCGGTAACTATGCAGCCAGCTTGCGTGCCAATAAGAAAGCACACGATTTGGGCTACGCCTGCGAATTCTATCTGGATGCCAAAGAAAAGAAATACATAGATGAATGTGGTGCCGCCAACTTCTTCGGCATCAAGGACAATACATATATCACTCCGAAATCCACTTCCATCCTGCCGTCCATCACCAACAAGAGCCTGATGCAGTTGGCAGAGGATAT
>CAJJYX010000188.1 GCA_905197435.1 uncultured Bacteroides sp. | reverse complement strand
TCTCCAAGAATTATGATACTAACCTGTTATTATCACAGTCCAGCCCATACACTGTGATTGAGGCAGATGAATTTGACCGCTCATTCCACTGGTTATCACCTTACATGAGCGTAATAACTGCTACAGACCCCGACCATCTGGATATTTATGGCACAGAAGAAGCCTACCTGGAAAGTTTTCGTCATTATACGACGCTTATCCAGCCGGATGGTGCACTCATTATACACAAGGACATCGCTTTGAAACCTGATGTGCAGGCCGGTGTAAAAGTCTATAGTTACGCCCGTACCGAAGGAGATTTCCACGCAGAGAATATCCGTATCGGAAATGGTGAGATCTTTATCGATTTTATTGCACCCGACACGCGTATTAATGATATCCAACTGGGTGTTCCCGTCAGCATCAACATCGAGAACGGCGTAGCCGCCATGGCACTCGCCCACCTGAGCGGTGCCACCGATGAGGAAATCAAGCAGGGCATGGCAAGCTTCCGGGGAGTGGACCGCCGTTTCGACTTCAAGCTGAAGAATGACAAGATTGTATTCCTCAGCGACTATGCCCACCATCCGGCGGAAATAGCCCAAAGCATGAAGTCTGTCCGCGAACTGTACCGGGACAAGAAGATAACCGTTATCTTCCAGCCCCATCTGTATACACGCACCCGCGATTTCTACCGGGAGTTTGCAGACAGCCTCTCCTTGTCCGACGAGGTGATTCTGACAGAGATATACCCCGCACGTGAACAACCGATTCCCGGCGTGACGAGCCAACTGATTTATGACAATCTCCGCCCCGGCATCGAGAAATGCATCTGCAGGAAAGAAGATGTCCTGAGCCTCCTCTCACAGAAGCATGTCGAAGTATTGGTAGTGCTGGGAGCCGGCGACCTGGATAACTATGCGCCCGAAATCACCAAACTATTATCAGAAAAGTACCATGATTAAAAGGATTCTACTTTCTATCGTCCTGTTGCTCGTCATTGCCTATCTGGTAGTGGCCGTCACCGCCCTCAACCGCAAACCGGCCTCCCAGGTGTGCCATGACGTGGAGCTGGTGATAAAGGATACGGTATATGCCGGCTTCATCACGAAGAAGGAAGTAGCTGCCCTACTGGAAAAGAAAGGTATCAGCCCCATCGGGAAAGACCTGGAGCGCGTACGTACCAAGACCTTGGAACGCGAGCTCGCCAAGCATCCCCTCATCGACCAAGTGGAATGCTACAAGACACCAAGCGGCAAGCTTTGCATCGAAGTGACCCAGCGCATCCCCATCCTGCGCGTGATGAGTGCCAATGGCGAAAACTACTACCTGGACAACAAAGGTACGGTGATGCCCCCTGATGCAAAGTGCGTCGCACACCTTGCCGTGGTGACCGGAAATGTAGAAAAGTCGTTTGCCATGAGGGATTTATATAAGTTTGGTGTATTTTTGCAGAAGAATTCCTTTTGGAATGCACAGGTTGAACAGATTCATGTGCTGCCGGGCAAGAATATAGAATTAGTGCCGCGTGTCGGCGACCATCTCATCTATTTGGGCAAACTGGCCGGTTTTGAGAAGAAGCTCAAACGTGTAAAAGCATTCTACGAAAAAGGGCTAAGCCAGGTCGGATGGAACAAATACTCCCGTATCAACGTTGAATTTGATAATCAGATCATCTGCACGAAGAAGGAGTAAAGGACAATGTAACAATGTGGTAATATGCCAATGTGCTCATCACAGACATATTTCCACATAGACTGAGAGTAAAAACAAATAATAAATAATAAACGCGCCAGCCAATTGGCACATCAGCACATTGGCACATTGGCACATTGAAGAATTATGGCAACAACAGATTTCATCGCCGCTATCGAGTTGAGTTCTTCCAAGATTTCCGGTATCGCAGGAAAGAAGAACAGTGACGGAAGTATCCAAGTGTTGGCTTATGCACGTGAAGATGCATCCCCGTTCGTCCACAAAGGGGGCATCTACAACATCGACAAGGCCGCGCAAGCACTGACTTCCATCATCAGCAAGCTGGAAAGCCAGCTGAACAATTCCATTGCCAAAGTATATGTAGGCATCGGCGGACAATCATTGCGCACGGTGGGGAATGCGGTAAGCCGTACGCTGGAGGAAGAGGGCATCATTTCGCAAGAACTGGTAGACGAAATTTGCGACGAAAACCGTGATGTACCCTTGATAGACATGAGTGTACTGGATGTAGCCCCGCAAGAATACAAGATAGACAATGCATTATACGTGGAACCGGTAGGGGTTACCGGACGGCACGTCACCGGCCAATTCCTCAACATCGTGGCCCGCGCCTCACTGAAAAAGAACCTTGAGCACAGCTTCGAGCAAGCCAAAGTGGAGATTGCCGACGACCTGCTCGTAGCCCCCATAGCATTGGCAAAAGCCGTACTGACCGAGAACGAGATGCGCTCGGGCTGTGCATTGGTGGACCTCGGTGCCGACACAACCACCGTGCTGGTTTATAAGAACAATATCCTCCGCTATCTCAGCGTACTGCCGCTGGGCGGAAACAACATCACCCGCGACATCACTTCCCTGCAAATGGAAGAGGAAGATGCCGAAAAGCTGAAACTGCAATACGGAGATGCACTCTATGAGGAAGAAGATGCCGAAACTCCTGCCGCATGTACGCTGGAAGACGGCCGCACCTTCGAACTGGCCTTGCTGAACAACATCATCGGAGCACGTGCGGAAGAAATACTTGCCAATGTATGGAACCAACTGCAACTTTCCGGTTACGAGGACAAACTCTTCTCCGGTGTTGTCTTCACCGGCGGAGGAGCCAACCTGAAGCATCTTGAACAAGCCTTCCATAAAGTGAGCAAGATTGAAAAGGTAAAGACCGCCAAGTTTGTACAGACCACCATCCACACACACGGCGACGAGTTCAAGAAGGACGGCATGCATAACACACTCCTCGGCCTGCTGGCTGCCGGAAACGAGAATTGCTGTTTGCAAGAGGTGAAGCCGGTACAACAGCAACCTGCCACCCATGTTCCTCCCAAACCGGTCGACATGTTCAGCAACGACGAAGCGCTGAAAGAACAGGAAGCTGCCGCACGCGCCGCCAAGGCACAGCGCGAACAAGAAGAGAAAGAGCGCAAGGAACGCGAGCGCAAAGAAAGGGAACAACGCGAAAAGGATGAGAAGAAAAAGAAAAAGAAAGAAGGACCCAGCTGGTTCGAAAAGACCTTCAACAAGCTGTCCAACGAAATCTTCTCGGACGACGATATGAAGTAATTGATTTAATTATAAATTTTGGATTTTGGATTGGCTGCGCATCATACCGCATAGCAATTCATAATTCATAATTCAAAATTCAGAATTATGGAAGATATAGTACAATTCGATTTCCCGACCGATTCACCGAAAATCATCAAAGTAATCGGTGTAGGCGGAGGTGGTGGCAATGCCGTGAACCATATGTACCGGGAAGGTATACATGACGTGACGTTCGTACTGTGCAACACGGATAACCAAGCGTTGAAGGACTCACCCGTCCCCGTGAAATTACAGCTTGGGAAAGAAGGCTTAGGAGCCGGAAACCGCCCTGCACGTGCCCGCAAGGCAGCAGAAGAGAGCATCGAAGATATCAAGAATATGCTGAACGACGGCACCAAGATGGTATTCATCACTGCCGGAATGGGCGGCGGCACAGGTACAGGCGCCGCACCCATCATCGCACAAACCGCCAAGGAAATGGACATCCTGACCATCGGCATCGTCACCATCCCCTTCCGCTGGGAGGGCGACAAGAAGATAGACCAGGCGCTGGACGGCGTGGAAGAAATCAGCAAGCATGTGGATGCCCTGCTGGTCATCAACAATGAAAAACTAAGCGAGATATACAGCGAGCTGTCCGTGGACGACGCTTTCGACAAGGCCGACGACACCCTTTCGGTAGCCGCCAAGAGCATTGCCGAAATCATCACCCTGCATGGAAAGGTGAACCTCGACTTCAACGATGTGAAGACAGTGCTGAAGGATGGCGGTGTGGCCATCATGAGCACAGGCTACGGTGAGGGCGACAACCGCGTCAGCGAGGCTATCAAGAACGCACAGCACTCTCCGTTGTTGAACAACAATGACATCTTCAACTCCAAGAAGGTACTCCTAAACATCTCTTACAGCTCACAATACAAACTGATGATGAGCGAGATGGACGAGGTGAAGGAATTCATGAACCGCTTTAGCCGCGACTTCGAGACCAAATTCGGTATGGCCATCGACGACAAGCTGGAACAGAAAGTGAAGATTACCCTTCTTGCCACCGGCTTCGGCATCCAGGACATCCACATGAAGGAAATGGACGAGCGCATCACCCAGCGCACCGCCGAAGAGCAGCAACGCCTTGTCGAGCTGGAGGAGGAAGAGGAACAGAGACGCAACCGCCGCGAAGTGTACTACGGCAAGGATGCCAATGCCCGTTCCCAGCGCAGTCGCCGCCGCCACATCTACCTCTTCAACCCCGAAGACATGGACAATGCCGACATCATTGCCATGGTGGAAAACTCGCCGACCTACCTGCGCGACAAGAGTACGCTGAACAGCATCAAGATGAAGGCGGAACAGGAAGGACAGCTCGCCACCGAAGCAGCGCAAGAAGCAACAGGAGGTGCAGGTGAGACAGGAGTCATCACTTTCTAACCTTATTTATGTAAAACCATCCTCCTCCCCTTTCAAGGAGGATTAAACCTATAACAAAATGGATTTATTTGAAAAAGTCAGCGAAGACATTAAAACCGCCATGAAAGCCAAAGATAAGGTGGCTCTCGAAACATTGAGAAACGTAAAGAAAGTATTCCTCGAAGCCAAGACTGCCCCCGGGGCCAATGATACTTTGAGTGATGCAGACGCTTTGAAGATTATCCAAAAACTGACCAAGCAAGGCAAAGATGCAGCCGAAATCTATGTACAGCAAGGCCGCCAAGACTTGGCCGACGCCGAACTGGCACAAGTAAAAGTGATGGAGACTTACCTGCCCAAACAGATGTCTCCCGAAGAGCTGGAAGCAGCCTTGAAGGAAATCATCGCCGAGGTTGGCGCAACCAGCGGCAAGGACATGGGCAAGGTCATGGGTGTAGCCAGCAAGAAACTTGCCGGACTCGCCGAAGGCCGTGCCATCTCAGCTAAAGTAAAGGAATTGCTGGGATAAAGAAAGTTGCTTTTCTTGTTACAAAAGCCGTGCTTCAACAAACTTCCGTAAAGAATGTGGGTTGAAGCACGGCTTTTTCAATGCCGGTGCCAAGGCCTTATCACACGGATAACCAGTACAATACAGTTTCCTGCGGGTAGGGAACGAGCGTTACCACAGGCAGAAACGAGCGTTCCCGCAGGCAGGAACTGCAGTTTCCCCAAGCGGGAACGACGGTTTCCTCAAGTGGGAACGACAGTTTCCTCAAGTGGAAACGGCAGTAACCACAAGTGGAAACTGTCTTTGGTGCTAA
>CAJJYX010000187.1 GCA_905197435.1 uncultured Bacteroides sp. | reverse complement strand
CCGAAAGTGCCAGCAATGACCATCCAAGCCAGCGGCGTTTGATGAACAGCAGCACTAACTTCTTATACTTCCCGACCACCACATCGAAAGCTGTGTTGAACGCTTTGCGGAAACGGGAAGCAAAGTTATTCTTTTCTGTTCCGTCTTCATTTATATAAGGTCGCAATAACAAAGCACAAAGTGCCGGACTGAGTGTCAACGCATTAACAGCCGAAATTCCGACTGCCACCGCCATCGTCAATCCGAACTGGGTATAGAATGTACCGGAAGTGCCTCCCATGAATGATACCGGAATAAACACCGCCATAAATACCAGTGAAGAAGTGATAACCGCATTGCTGATGCCTTTCATTGCATCGATACTTGCCATGTAGGAGGACTTATAGCCAACATCGAACCGTGCCTGCACCGCCTCCACCACGACAATGGCATCATCCACCACCGTACCAATCACCAACACCAGCGCAAACAGCGTAATCAGGTTGATACTGAATCCGGCAACAGACATGAAGGCAAACGTACCAATCAGCGAAACAACGATACCTACCAGTGGAATCAGCGTAGAACGGATGTCCTGCAAGAAGACATAAACCACCAGGATAACCAGGATAATAGCCTCGATCAGCGTCTTCACCACTTCGTGGATAGAGGCGAAAAGAAAGTCGTTGCTGGACATCATCTGGGTAAGCTCCACACCTTTCGGCAAGTCCTTGCGTGCTTCTTCAAGGAGCCGGTCAATCTGCCGATTCACTTCCGTGGCATTGGAGCCTGCGGTCTGGAACACCATGCAGGAGATACCGGGATGTCCGTCCATGGTACCCTTGTAGGCATAACTGTCCTTACCCAGCTCTATGTCGGCGATATCCTTCAGTTTCAACACCTCGCCGTCTTCGGTAGAACGGATGACGATGTCACCGAACTCTTCCGGGGTAATGAGGCGTCCCGTATATTTCATGGTATATTGATACGTCTCATCCGAGTTCTCACCGAACGACCCGGTTGCCGATTCGATATTCTGCTCTGCCAGCACAGCCGTCACATCCGAAGGTATCAGTTTGTACTGTGCCATGACATCGGGTTTCATCCAGATACGCATACTGTAGTCACCCCCCATAATCATTATATCGCCCACACCGGAGATACGGAGAATCTGCGGTTTCAGGTTGATACTGATATAGTTGGCAAGGAAGTTCTCGTCATAGCTGTCATCAGGACTATATAAAGAGAACATCTGCAAGATACTGGTCTGCCGCTTGCTGGTGGTGACACCCACCTGGGTTACCTCGGCAGGAAGCTGCCCCGTAGCTTTGGACACACGGTTCTGCACATTGACCGCCGCCATATCCGGTTCTGTACCTTGCTTGAAATAAACGGTAATAGAAACCGACCCTGCATTGCTGGCGGTAGAGGTCATGTAAGTCATATCCTCCACACCGTTGATGGCCTCTTCCAACGGGGCGATAACACTTTTCTGAAGGGTTTCCGCACTGGCACCATAGTAGGTGGTGCTCACCATGATGGTAGGCGGCGCGATGTCGGGATATTGCTCAACGGGTAAGGTGAACAATCCAATGATGCCCAGAATGACAATCGTAATGGAGATGACTGCCGAAAAAACCGGGCGTTCTATAAAGGTTCTAAGATTCATATTCTATCGGTTAAAAATTATCATTCATTCGTTTTGGCTTGGATAGGCGTACCTTCACGCAGCAAGCCTACACCTTCGGTCACAATCGTATCCCCCACTTTCAAGCCACTCTCTACGATATATTCCTGACCTCCGTTCACACGGGTCACCTGCACGGGAGCCGATTGCGCCTTGCCGTCCACTACCTTATATACATAGACCTTGTCCTGCACTTCGTAAGTGGCACTCTGGGGAACAACAATACAATTCTCTTTCCGTACCGGGATGATGACGTTACCCGAACCGCCACTGGTCAGCAATCCCTCTTTATTGGGGAACACGGCACGCAGACTGACCGTACCCGTAGAAGCATCAATTATGCCACTGATAGTTTCTATCTTGCCTTCTTGCGGATAGACAGAACGGTCATTGAGCAGCAATTCGATAGAGTCCATCTCCGCCAACGCCTTATCCTTGGAACCGTACCGGCGGGTAAGGTCAAGCAACTGGTTCTCTGTCATGGAAAAATAGACATACATATTAGAATTATCGGAAACGGTCGTCAGCGGCTTGGGCAGACTGGCGCTGACCAGCGTCCCCACCCTATAAGGAAGTGTACCTACCATGCCATCTGCCGGGCTCTTCACTTCCGTATAAGAGAGGTTGTTGGCAGCATTCACCTGCTGCGCCTCGGCTTGTGCCAACTGGGCTTTTGCGGTCAACAAGCTGTTGTAGGAAGTCTTTAAATCAAACTCGGAAATCACCTTCTGGGCATAAAGCTCCTTCTTGCTGTCATACGTCAGTTGCGAAGTGGCTACACCGGCGCGGGCAGCTTCCACATTGGCTTCCGCTGTACGCAAGGCTGCCAGATAGGGTACCTGGTCGATAATAAACAAGACTTGCCCCCGGCGCACGGTCTGTCCTTCCTCCACACAAAGTTTGGTGAGCGTACCGGACACCTGCGGATAGATGTCAATGTCCTGTCGTCCGCGGATGGCTGCGGAATAGATTGTTTGCAGTTCTTTGTCGGTAGTCGAAATATTCATCACCTGATATTCCGACTGGGGTTGCACGGCAGGCGCACTGCTACAGGCTGCCAATGTTGCACTACAGATGACGGTCATCATCTGTTTCATCATACTCTTTTTTGTTATCATACTCTTTATCATAAAATAATACGTCGGCTTCATCTTTTTTAAGCCGGCGGCAAAGGTATGCCGTTTTTGAACAATCATTTGTTTCATTGGGAGTACGCGACTGTTCATTTTAGGAACACATCATTTAACAATCCAAAAAGAACTTGTACCTTTGTGACCGTAAATCATAAGCTATCTAAAATATGAACCCATTACTGACTACCAAGCAAGAAACGTTCAGAGCCGGAACAGACAACCTGGAATTCTTCCGGGGACGTCTTCTGAAAATGAACAATGGTGCACTGATGTTCTGCACCCGTGGAGAAGCAAATATCACTATAGATCTGAGAAAATATCACATTGTTCCCAATACGCACATTACGCTGCTTCCAAGCTCCATTATTTCACTGACAAGTGCGAGTAAGGACTTCCTGGTGAACTTCTTTGCCTATTCCGAAGCGATGTTCAAGGCAGCATGCTTCCGTTTAGAACCACCTTTCATACATTTTATAAAGGAGAATGCATGCTATACACACACCGAAGACGAACCGATTCGCTCCATCACGGGACTCATCACAGCAAGCAATGCCATCTACCGGGATTCAGAGAATCTGTACCGCGAAGCCATTGCACAAAACCTGCTGCAAATTTTCTTTCTCGACACCTACGACAAGGTTCAACGCTGCTTTACGGAGGAACAAATCAACGGTAGCAACCGGAAAGAAGAATTGTTCAAAAAGTTCATAAATCTGGTGCATACGTACTGTACTACCCAGCGGGATGTCGCTTTTTATGCTGACCAACTCTGCATTTCGACCCGTTACCTATCTGCCATCACCAAACAAGTAGCAGAAGATTCCGCCAAAGAAATCATTGATGAAAACCTGATATTGGAACTGAAAATGGCGTTGCAATCCACCGGCATGTCACTGAAAGAGATTGCCGACAAATACCATTTCCCCGACCAGTCTTTCTTCGGACGATATTTCAAGAAACACACGGGAATGTCGCCCAAAGAGTATAGAGCAAAGAAGAACAGAGATATGAGCACGCATTTATCTCCTTATTCTCTCCTTCTTTAGTGTTTTTTCCCTATATTTGTCAAACACTAATTTAATCAATTCAATGTTATGAGAAAACTTACACACATGCTCCTCGCAGGCGCCCTCGTCCTGGCCTGCTCTTCATGCGGGGTAGAAACAGCAGCCAATTATCAAGTCATTCCCTTACCCCAAGAGGTTGCCTTGAGTCAGGAATCCCCCTTCAACCTGAATGCCGGTACCATCATCGCCTACCCTGAAAGCAATGAACTTTTAAAACGCAATGCCGAATTTCTGGCCGAATACATCAGTCAGTCCACCGGCCGCACCCTCAAGACAAAAGCCCTTGCCCCGGGGAGTGAAGCGCCCAAAGGCGCCATCACATTGGGGCTGGATCCGGCTATCGGCAACAAGGAAGGCTATGTGCTGACCGTCAAAGCCGACCGGGTGACCCTAAACGGACAGACCGAGAACGGAGTATTCTACGGCATACAGACCCTGCGTAAATCAATCCCCGCCGAAACCATCGCCTCCTCTATCCTGCTGCCTGCCGGCACCATCCAGGATGAGCCTCGCTTCAGCTACCGAGGCATGCATCTCGATGTGTGCCGCCACTTCTTCCCCATTGAATTCGTAAAGGAATACATAGACTTGCTGGCACTTCACAACATGAATACCTTCCACTGGCACCTCACCGAAGACCAAGGCTGGAGAATCGAAATAAAGAAGTATCCCAAGCTGACGGAAATCGGCGCCTGGCGTGACCGTACCGTTATCGGCCGGAACACCGGAGAGTATGACAATACCCGGTATGGCGGCTTCTATACACAGGAACAGGCCAAAGAAATCGTAAAATATGCCCAGGAGCGCTATATCACGGTCATCCCCGAAGTAGACCTGCCCGGACACATGCTTGCCGCACTGGCTGCCTATCCCGAAATGGGATGCACCGGTGGTCCATATGAAGTATGTCCACGTTGGGGCGTATTCGAAGATGTGCTGTGCATCGGCAACGAAAAGTCCATGCAATTCCTCGAAGATGTCATGGCTGAAATCATTGATATATTCCCTTCCAAATACATCCACATCGGCGGTGACGAAGCTCCCCGCACCCGTTGGGAAAAGTGTCCCAAATGCCAGGCACGCATCAAGGCTGAAGGACTCAAGGAAGATAAAGAGCATTCTAAAGAAGACCGTCTGCAGAGCTATTGCATGACACGTATCGAAAAGTTCCTCAATAGTAAAGGACGCCGGATTATCGGCTGGGATGAGATTTTGGAAGGCGACGTCGCTCCCAATGCAACTGTTATGTCATGGCGTGGCTCGGCTGGAGGAATCAAGGCAGCCCAACTGGGACACGACGTGATAATGACACCCAATGACTATTGCTACTTTGATTATTACCAAAGTAAAGATACCCAGCACGAACCATTTGCCATCGGAGGCTTCGTTCCATTGGAGAAGGTATACAGCCTGAATCCTACTGCCTCACTGACCGAAGAACAAGCCAAGCACATACTCGGCGCACAAGCCAACCTTTGGACAGAATACATACCGACCACCGAACAGGTAGAATATATGGTACTTCCCCGCATGGCAGCCCTTGCCGAAGTGCAATGGACCCAACCGGAGAAAAAGGATTATACAAACTTCACTACCCGGCTGGCCGGACTCATCGGCCTCTACC
>CAJJYX010000186.1 GCA_905197435.1 uncultured Bacteroides sp. | reverse complement strand
CCTTTTTATACAATATGTCAAAGAACACTTGATGATTACTTTTTACACAACCTCCGGGGAGGAGGAGAATTAAGATAGTGCTGCTTAATCATTTACTTCAGTTCATATCAGTTATAAGCAAAGTCTTATACCGAGCTCAGGTTATAACAGAACATCAAAAGAGGCTGTTTCAAAACTCTGACAAGCATATAACAGCCTCCTCTTTTAGACACTCAATCCTATCAAAAAGAGGGTGTGTCATAATGCCCAAACAGAAAGATTACCCCTGCTACAGATATCTGTGGCAGGGGTAATTTATTAAAACGGGAGTTTTGACACATCCCCTTTTATCTTCCGGCTATATTTTTAGAACAGCTTGGCAGGATATTCGCCCGCATCCACCAAAGCCTGAATCTTGTCGACCACGCTCTGACGGTCTTCGGGATAAGTCACGCCAAACCACTTGCTGGTTGTGTCAAGCACCTCGCAGGTAGCAATGCCATCTTTGATCAGCTTGTCTACCATCAACGGGATAAAGAATTCACTCTTCAGGTTTTCCATGTTCTTCGGGTCGCTCAAGAAGCTCTTGAAGAACTCCGCACTGTAAGCAAAATAATCGGGAGTAAATCCCCAGAAGTTCATGCTGACCGGAGTTGTCTCGGGAGTGGCAGTCCATTCGCCGTTATCGTCGATGTACTTCACCTCGCCGTCCATACGCTGAATCTTGGTGCGCTCTACTACGGAAGTCAACAGATTGTTTGCATCCGTTCCGCACAGACCGCGGGATACGGTACCGCTTTCGCTCAGCGTGTTGCCGATGCGGAAGCCCACCATGGAATATACATTCTTGGAGCCTTCGGGCAGGGCAGCAAGGAATTTGCCCATCACCAGGAAGGAATCACGACCGTAGAAATCGTCGCAGTTGATAACAGCAAACGGTTCCTTTATCACATCGGCGCCCATCAGTACCGCATGGTTGGTTCCCCAAGGTTTGGTACGGCCTTCGGGACAGGTGAAGCCTTCGGGAAGGTCATTGATAGATTGGAACACCAGTTCGCATGGGATATGGCCTTCGTATTTGGAGATAATCTTGTCGCGGAAGTCCTGCTCAAAATCTTTACGGATAACAAAAACGAGCTTGCCGAAACCGGCATTGATAGCATCGTAAATAGAATAATCCATAATAGTTTCGCCATTAGGACCCAGTCCGTCCAGTTGTTTCAGGCCACCATACCGGCTACCCATGCCGGCTGCCAATAAGAATAATGTTGGTTTCATATCAGTTATTATTTAAAAAGGTTAGTGTATCACCGTTGATAACGGTTGCAAATGTACTAAAATTTATGTCCGGCAAAAGATAGTTTTAGTTCATTCTTTACCACTATCTGTTCAAAAACGTACATTTTCATGGCAAGAGCTACCGGGAGTCAGAATCATGCAGGTTAGAACGGATAACCGATGGCAAAATGGAGCGCCATGCTGTCCTTGAACTTCGTAATATTATAATATCCCGACTTTCCGGTATCATACGGATCATGCAGCCCGATACCCAGGTCCAGGCGGAAAACGAGGAAATCCAAATCGTAACGCAAACCGACTCCCGTACCTAAAGCAATCTGCTTCGGGAAATTCTTCAGGGTAACCTCCCCATTCGGGCGGCTCTCGTCCTTGCGCATCAGCCATACATTGCCGGCATCCAGGAACACCGCTCCATGCAAGTCGGCAATCATACGGAAACGGTATTCGATATTGGCTTCCATACGGATGTCCCCCACATGGTTTATATAAGTATATTTCTTGTCCGTCTCAGGAGGATAACCGCCCGGGCCTATGCTGCGCGCAGAAAAGGCACGTACACTGTTGGCACCGCCTATATAGAACTGTTCCGTATAAGGCGCGGTCGTGGCATTTCCATACGACCATACCACCCCTCCTGCAATGCGTGAGGCAATCATCTGGTTCTTGTCTATCCGGTAATGGTACCTGAATTCCGAATTCAGCTTCAGGAACTGTGCAAAAGGTACCCCGAAAAGCTTCTTTCCCTCCTCACCGAACGGCTTGCCGAAAATGCGGTAGACGGCAGAGGTCAGGTTACCCGCCGACGCCACAGTGGTTTGCCACCAAATGGGGTTGCGCTTGCCGCGTACAGAAGCATTGTCGTAAGTATAGGTGTACTCCATGGCAGGTATAAATTGGTCGCGCAAGCTGACGTAAAGCGCCGGGTTCTGGGCGCGCAATGTATCAAAAGCAGCAGTAGGGTTGCGCAGTACATTGAACGTCAGCCGGAAGGGAGTTATGCTGTGCCTGGATGTCGCCTTGGGCTGGAAGTCATAAGTAACGTTGCCGCCAAAAGCCAGCAGCTTATAATACTTGGCACGGTTCATCTGGTCGGCATACAGGCGGAAAGTCGTTGTGGCAGGGAAGTCATATTCACGGTCGCCCATCCGGGGAAACACCACACGCGGAAAGATGAGCGAAGTGGAGATGCCCAGTTCGTAACTGTTCATCAAGGAAGAGCTCGCCTTGCCCGTCTGCCATTCGTACGAGCCGTTCAGTTTCACATTCCAGCTTTCACCACCACCGAAGACATTGTTCTTCGTCACAGTAAAGGAAGCGCCCGGTCCCGTCTGGTTATTGCTCTTCATGGTGACATTGAAGTCCAACTCCGCATCATACGGCTTGTCGAGCGCGGCAATGACCTTCACATCCAATGTATCGGAAACAAATGCCGTATCACGCGGTATATACTGCATTTCCGCATAACGGAAAATGCCAACGCTTGCCAGACGTTCCTGGATACGGGTCTGACGGTACAGACTATATAAGCTCTGCATGGACCGCTGGCGGGCAATGCCTGCACTGTCCTGTATCTGGCGCTTCCGCCGATAACCTTGATAGTTCAACCAACGGTAGAGCATATTGGGACGTACCGGCGGTTTGTCATAATAATGGATAGTCAAGCCTTTGTAATCCATGCTGTCATTGGGCTCCTGTCCCTGCCTTCCAAGAAGATATACGGACTTGTTGCCCACACGGAACTGTTTCTCGGCCACCTTCGGCATACCTGGAACGGGAATCATACGCATCTGGACATGCCCATCAGGAACCATCATCGTATCCGCCTGATAGGTCAGGTAGTCGGGACGGAAATAATAGCAGCCCACATTGCGCAGCAGGGTACTGATGCGTGTGCGCTCCCCGTCCAGGTCGGTCACATTGAACTGCTCCCCCGGGCTGATGAGGGAACGGCGGCGTCCCAATTCCATAATGCGGGTGGTGCGCTGGTTAAAGCCGCGATAATACACCGTATCTATAAAGTAGGGATTGCGCATGTCCACCGTATATTGCAACTTGGCCTTCAGCGAGTCTTTCGGGTCGACAAACGTCTTGTAGCTGACGCTTCCGTTGAAATAGCCGTAATCGTGCAACAAGTTGACAGCCGCTTTCCGGCGTATATCAGGATTCACCGTGGACATAAGTACCGGAGTCGCGGCAAACTTATTGAATATCCACTTGCCGAGTCCCTTCTCGTACTTCTGGAACCCATTATAAATCCACAGCCCGAAAGGAAAAGGATAGCGAATGGTGGAACTTCCCAACAATGAATTGTTGGGCGCCGTGGCAAGGGCTGCCTCCACCTCCTCCATGGCAATCTCGCCAACGGACGTCTCACTGCGGTTCAACACAATCATCGGCTTCTGGCCGGTATAGAGTATCTCCCCCTCGGGCAAGTGCTTCGTAGTGGAGCATCCTGCCAGGAATATCAATCCTGCAATATATAATATCAGTCGTTTCATATCACTCCCCTACTTTTTCACATCGTTGTTCTCAGCCTCCGGCTTTACCTTTTTCTTCTTGAAGATGAAGAGCTCACCCAGCCGGTCCATCTTCCGGCGCAACACAAGTCCGACACCTGTTTCGGTTATCTCGCCATCGAGTATGCTTTCGTAGTTCTTATTATGGAATACACGGACATAACGGGTGCCCGACGCATCAAGGCGGTATTCCAACGATATATTGTCTATGAATGATTCCGCATCGTTCGTGGCGTTGGCTCCGGTGGATACTTTACCGCCAATGACAATCTGCACGCGGTCGTTGAAGAAACGCTGGGAATAACGGAAGCTGAAATCCTTCTGCGTATCACCGGTCTCGGCAGAGGTGCGGTCCTCCACGCCTACGCTGATATTGGCACCCTTTATGCCTCCCGCCAGAGAGTTTATCTGGCTCTGAAGCACCGAGTTCAAAGCAGCTCCCATCGTCAGCCCTCCTCCTTTGGCGCCGCTGTTCAGGTAGATGCCCGTGGCAAGCATGGCAATGGCCTGCTTGCTGCGTTCCTCCGCACCCATGGCCTGCAGTTCGTTCTCTACCGTGGCATCCTCAGGCGCCGAAATATCGAACACAAGGTCAGGAGAGTCGAGTCTGTTCTTGATAGAGATGGAAACGTCGAAATTCACCATCCGCGAGCCGTCCCCGTCTCCATCGGCCACAGAGGCCCGCATGCGTTCCGTGGCTTTCAGGTTCAAAGTGGGATCCATGATATTGCCCCGCCAATCCACATAGCTGCCCGGATTGAACTGGAACTCCTTCAACGGAATGATAGGCAACGAATATTTCATGACACCGCCCGAGAGGGTATAACGCCCGGTAAGGCTTATATCCCCTTGGGGGGTATACTGCATGTTCAGGTCACCGCCGCCTTCCAGCTCGATGTACTTGCTGCGGTCGGGGCTCAGGTCGGCGCGAAGGCGGACGGCATCGTCGATATGGACGGACATATACATCTCCAGTCCTCCCAACGACATGGCGGGAACTTCATCCGCCTCCACCGACGTCGTATCGGTAAACGAAGTAAAGGTTACCAGTCCGCTGAGACGGTCTTCCACCGTTAAAGGAGAATCGGTCAGCACGTAGGTCACGTTGGTATTGCCCAACAGGTTCATGTTTCCACGCATGGTAAGCCCGTCGAGCGGTCCCTTCACTGTGGCGTGCAGGTCGACGAACACCTTTCCATACACCAGGCTCTCGCGGGTGCGCGGCGCATCCAGCAGCGTATAGTTCTCTGCCTGCAGATTGAGGTTGGCCATAGGGCGCTCCATATTCCGGAAGTCAACCTTGCCGTCAATCGTAAACGGATTCTTGCTGGTGGTATAAATGGCAAACTTATCGAATATCAGTTGGTTGTCCTTTATCTGTACCGGACGGTTGTCAAACCAGTAGCGCGCCCCCGCCTGGCGTGCATAGACAGAAACGCTGTCCAGTGTGACGTCACCATGCACCTGAGGCTTGTCCGGCGAGCCATAGATATAAAGCCCGCCGTCAATATCTCCGGTGAGGGCCACCATTCGGTCCGGGATGAAGGCATTGCCCATTTTCAACGGGAAATGCTCGAACCGGGCAGACACCTCCAGGGAATCCTTTCCGTTCTTCTGCGCCAGGATGCCGTCGGCAGTCATCACCTCTTCATTGTCATACGTGAAATAGGTATTCAGATAGTGCGTGTTCTTATCACCCGGCAGCCAGGTAGCGCCCAGGCCGATATCTCCGACCGGCTGGCGCTCATAGGTCAGTTTCTCCACATTGGCTTCGGCAGAAACCTGCAGGGAGGTGGCGGTCTGTATATAGCTTGCCTCGGCAGAGAAC
>CAJJYX010000185.1 GCA_905197435.1 uncultured Bacteroides sp. | reverse complement strand
TTGGGCAGGTATGGCAGTAGCCGAAGGTATCCTGACTGCCCGTGGCGGTATGACTTCGCATGCAGCAGTGGTTGCCCGTGGCATGGGTAAGTGCTGTGTATCCGGTGCGGGGGCTTTGAACATCGACTATAAGGAGCGTACAGTGGAAGTAGACGGTGTATTGTTGAAAGAAGGTGATTATATTTCCTTGAACGGAAGTACCGGTGAAGTATATAAGGGCAAGGTGGAGACAAAAGCGGCTGAGTTGTCCGGTGACTTTGCGGAACTGATGAATCTGGCTGATAAATATACGAAGTTGCAGGTCCGTACCAATGCAGATACTCCTCATGATGCAGAAGTGGCACGCAATTTTGGTGCAGTGGGTATCGGTCTTTGCCGTACGGAGCACATGTTCTTTGAAGGTGAGAAGATTAAGGCTATGCGCGAAATGATTCTGGCGGAAAATGCAGAAGAACGTCGCAAGGCTCTGGCCAAGATTCTTCCTTATCAGCAAGCAGACTTCAAGGGAATCTTCAAGGCCATGAAGGGATTCCCGGTGACTGTACGCCTGCTCGATCCTCCTTTGCATGAATTCGTTCCCCATGACCTGAAAGGCCAGCAGGAAATGGCAGATACGATGGGCGTAAGCCTCCAGTATATCCAGCAACGTGTTGAGGCGCTTTGTGAGCACAATCCGATGTTGGGGCATCGTGGTTGTCGTTTGGGAAATACATATCCTGAAATTACGCAGATGCAGACGCGTGCCATCTTGGGGGCTGCCTTGGAATTGAAGAAGGAAGGCGTTGAAACTCATCCTGAAATCATGGTACCTCTGACCGGTATTTTGTATGAGTTCAAGCAGCAGGAAGAAGTGATTCGTGCTGAGGCTGCCAAACTCTTTGCAGAGGTGGGTGACAGCATCGACTTTAAGGTAGGTACGATGATTGAGATTCCGCGTGCAGCCTTGACTGCCGACCGTATTGCTTCCTCTGCCGAATTCTTCTCATTCGGTACGAACGACTTGACTCAGATGACATTCGGTTATTCACGTGACGATATTGCTTCCTTCCTCCCGATTTATTTGGAGAAGAAGATTCTGAAGGTAGACCCGTTCCAAGTACTCGACCAGAATGGTGTGGGACAGTTGGTACGTATGGCTACTGAAAAGGGACGTGCTATCCGTCCGGACTTGAAGTGCGGCATCTGCGGCGAACATGGCGGTGAACCTTCTTCTGTGAAGTTCTGCCACAGAGTCGGCTTGAATTATGTCAGTTGTTCTCCGTTCCGTGTGCCCATAGCACGTCTGGCTGCGGCGCAGGCTGCTATTGAAGACTGATTTCGATAATACTGCATAATGACTTCATGGGCTGTATGCTTTACTTTGGTAGTGGCATACAGCCCATTTATGCGCTTGCACCCCACCGGTGTTCAAGTGAAATGAATATAAAGAGTATGGTAAATTCTGATTTGGCCGGTAATTCAATCTGCCATTTCCTTTAGCTTCTTGAAGTGGCGGATTATTTCCAGATAATCGCGATCGGTGCGGGCATTGAATTTATTCCATAAGTCTCCCATTACAACGGCGCCGCCAAATCCGTAATCCTTAGCTTCCAGTATGTTGTCGGAGGTGATGCCTCCCAAAGCCATGACTTTATTGTCTATAATTTTACTTTTCCCTGCTTGTCGAAGTTCTTCGGCTGTAAAGCCGGATGTGACTCCGGCCTTTGTGATGCAATCGTATATCGGGCTCAAGAACAGGTAATCATAGAAATGTTTCTTGTTCCGCACCTCTTCCAGCGAATGGCAGGTACAACTGATGTGCCCCGAGTAATCATGGGGCTCTTTGGGGTTGCGGGCATTCAGATGGATTCCCATCAGCTTGAACTCCTCCTGCAGATAGAAATGCTCGTGGGTAATGATACGTTTATGGTATTTTTCGGGTATCAGCGTTAAAAGTCGTTCAGAGTACATGGCGGGTGTCTCCGGCTTTCTCAGATGTAGAATATCCAACCCTTCTTCGAATAGCGTCGTGATAATCTTGTCTTCTTCCACAAAGAATGTGGGTGCTGTCACTACGATGAGTTTCATTTCTTTTGTTTAACTTTTAAGTTTAGCAAAGTTAATGAATACTTGTGGTAGAAGCCAAAGAATTTCTTTAAAATATGTTAGATGGCTGCTTTAAACAAGAAAACGCATTCTTGAGACTTTATAACTCAAGAATGCGTCGTTAACATGGTTTTATGAGACCTCCTTTGTTTATTTCAGTCTTTTACCTACCACATCCCAGTCGACGATGCTCCACAGTTCGTTTACGTGGTCTGCACGGCGGTTCTGGTAATCAAGATAGTAGGCATGTTCCCAAACGTCGAATCCGAGTAGCGGAATAAGGCCGGCACGTACCGGGTTGCTTCCGTTTGCTTCTTTGGTGATGTGGAGTTTGCCGTTCTTGTCGGCAGACAGCCACGCCCAGCCCGACCCGAACAGGCCGATGGCTGCTGCATTGAATTCCTTCTTGAAATTCTCGAAGCTGCCAAAGTCACGTTTGATGGCCTCTGCCAGTTTGCCGGCAGGTTCGCTTTGAGCAGGTTTCGGTGCGAACTGCAAGAAGTATAGCGTGTGGTTCAGCACTTGTCCTGCGTTGTTAAAGATGGCGCCGTCCGGTGCCGTGGCAACAATGGTTGCCAGTTCCTTTCCTTCGAATTTTGTTCCGGGAACGAGGTTGTTGAGGTTATTCACATAGGTCTGCAGATGTTTACCGTAATGGAAATCTATGGTTTGCCGGCTGATTACAGGTTCCAGGGCATTGTTGGCGTAGGGAAGTTCGGGCATTTCGTAAGTCATAACTGTTACTATTAAAATCGTTAATATGGCATTCATAAGTTTCAATTGTTTAATTTTGGAACTTTACTGTATAAACGCTATAACCTGTGGAAATGTTCGTACGTCTGCGAAGCTTTTTTTATCTTTGCCTCCGGAAAAAAACAAAGGAAGATAAAATTATCCACTTTAAGATTATACGGAATATGCCCGATTATATAGAGGAACTGAACGAGGGACAGCGCAATGCGGTGCTTTACAACGACGGTCCGTCGCTGGTGATAGCCGGTGCCGGTTCGGGGAAGACACGTGTGCTGACCTACAAGATTGCCTATCTGCTGGAGAATGGCTACCAACCTTGGAATATCCTTGCATTGACCTTTACCAATAAGGCCGCGCGCGAGATGAAAGAACGTATAGCCCGGCAGGTGGGTGTGGAGAGGGCCCGCCATCTGTGGATGGGCACCTTTCACTCCATATTCCTGCGCATTCTGCACGCCGAGGCCGGGCATCTCGGTTTCACTTCGAAGTTTACCATCTACGATACGGCGGACAGCAAGAGCCTGATACGTTCCATCATCAAGGAGATGGGGCTGGATGAGAAGGTCTATAAGCCGGGGATGGTACAGGCACGCATCTCGAATGCCAAGAACCATCTGGTCACTCCTGCAGGCTATGCCAACAACAAGGAGGCTTACGAGGGGGATTGTGCCACCAAAGTCCCTGCTTTGCGCGATATATACAGGAAGTATTGGGAACGTTGCCGGCAGGCGGATGCAATGGATTTCGACGATTTGCTGTTCTATACATTTCTACTGTTCCGGGATTATCCGGAGGTGTTGGCGCGCTATCAGGACCAGTTCCGCTATATCCTGGTGGATGAGTATCAAGACACGAACTTTGCACAGCACAGTATCGTGTTGCAACTGGCCAAGAATCACCGGCATGTCTGTGTGGTGGGGGATGATGCGCAGAGTATCTATTCGTTCCGCGGTGCCGATATTGACAATATACTGTATTTCACGAAGGTATATCCGAATACTAAAGTCTTTAAGCTGGAGCAGAACTACCGCTCTACCCAGACCATTGTCTGTGCGGCCAACAGCCTGATTGAAAAGAACCGGTGGCAGATACGCAAGGAAGTGTTTTCAGAAAAAGAGAAGGGAGAGGCCATCGGCGTGTATCAGGCATACAGTGATGTGGAAGAGGGAGATATTGTAGTCAATAAGATTACGGAACTTCGTCGCTCGGAGCATTATCCCTATTCGGATTTTGCTATACTTTACCGTACCAATGCGCAGAGTCGTGTCTTTGAGGAAGCAATGCGTAAGCGGGGTATGCCATACCGTATTTACGGTGGATTATCCTTTTATCAACGTAAGGAGATTAAGGATGTGATAGCTTATTTCCGGTTGGTTGTTAATCCGAATGATGAAGAAGCATTTAAGCGGATTATTAACTATCCGGCTCGTGGTATTGGTGATACGACAGTGGGGAAGATCATTACTGCAGCTACTGAGAATGGTGTCAGTCTTTGGACTGTGTTATGCGAACCGTTGACGTATGGGCTGAATTTCAATAAGGGTACACATTCCAAATTACAGATTTTCCGCGATTTGATTTCAGGATTTTTGGAAGGTGTAGTGGATAAAAATGCTTATGAAATTGGTACGGAAATTATCCGTCAATCCGGTATCATTAATGATGTCTGCCAGGATAATTCTCCGGAGAACCTTAGTCGTAAGGAGAATATCGAGGAGTTGGTCAATGGTATGAGTGATTTTTGTGCGATGCGTCTGGAAGAAGGTAATCCTAATATATCGTTGACTGATTTTCTTTCGGAGGTCTCACTGTTGACAGATCAGGACTCAGATAAAGATGGAGATGATGAGAAAATCACGCTTATGACTGTCCATTCTGCCAAAGGATTGGAATTTAGGAATGTATTTGTGGTGGGAATGGAAGAAAATCTTTTTCCCAGTGGTATGGTAGGGGATTCACCCCGTGCGTTAGAAGAGGAAAGACGTTTGTTCTATGTGGCCATTACCCGTGCAGAAGAACATTGTTTTCTGTCATATGCCCGTACCCGTTTTCGCTATGGAAAAATGGAATTTGGCAGTCCTAGTCGCTTCCTGAAGGATATAGATATTCGTTTTCTGCGTTTGCCCCAGGAGGCAGGGCTTAGTAATAAGATTGATGATGAATCCGGGGCATTTCGTCGGGAGAATAGCACTGGTTTCTCTCGTTCACCCCATGTACGCGAATCATTTTATAATAAGGAAAAAGAAACTCCTCAGCGTCCTAAACAGCAGATAATTGCTCCGAGCGTTCCGCGCAACCTGAAGCGGGTGACTTCATCAACTCCTGCTTCTTCATCGGTTCCTGCTTCTGCAATGGCAGTACACCCCGGACAATTGATCGAGCACGAACGTTTTGGTCTGGGAGAAGTTGTGAAAGTGGAAGGTGAAGGGGATAATGCTAAAGCTACCATTCGTTTCAAGAATGCGGGTGACAAGCAACTTTTATTGCGCTTTGCCCGTTTTAAAATAATCGGATAAAAAAGAAAATATGATAGATTTTGATCGTTTCCCTTCTCCATGCTATATTATGGATGAAGAATTATTGAGAAAAAACCTCACGCTGATAAAAAGTGTTGCCGATCGTGCCGGGGTGGAAATTATTCTGGCCTTTAAATCGTTTGCTATGTGGCGCTCATTTCCTATTTTTAGGGAATATGTCGAGCATTCTACGGCGAGTTCCGTATATGAAGCGCGATTGGCACTGGAAGAGTTCGGCAGTAAAGCTCATACCTATTCTCCTGCCTATACGGAGGC
>CAJJYX010000184.1 GCA_905197435.1 uncultured Bacteroides sp. | reverse complement strand
CGGTCTCCTTTTCCGTTGTATGTTTGTAACGGAATACGATTCCGAATAATATTCCAATAACTAATGCATAACCAGCGAATATAAGCCATACAGGTGTCCACTCACGACTTATCAGACCGCCGCCGGGTGCATATACAGAGAATGCGTCTACTACGGCGCCACTGGCATATCCGCCTATGATTGCTCCCAACCCGTTTGTCATCATAAAGAATAATCCCTGTGCGCTGGCGCGAATACTCGGATGAGCCTCCATTTCGGTGAACAATGAGCCCGAAACATTGAAAAAGTCAAAAGCCATGCCATATACAATCATGGATAGGATGAGCATCCATAAACCGCTGCCCGGATCGCCTAAACCGAATAATCCGAAACGGAATACCCAGGCGAACATACTGATAAGCATCACACGCTTGATTCCGAAATGTTTCAGGAAGAAAGGGATGGCGAGAATGAACAGGGTTTCGCTCATTTGCGAGATGGAAAGCAGAATGACAGAGTGCTTCACGCCGAATGAATCTGCATATTCGGGTATGGAGGCAAACGACCCCAGGAAAAGGTCACCGTATGTATTTGTTATTTGAAGAGCAGCTCCCAGCAGCATGGAGAACAGGAAGAAGAGAGCCATCTTCTTGCGCTTGAACAACACCAGTGCATCCAGCCCGAAAGCGGAGAGCATTGTTTTCCCTTCGCAGTGCATGGGAGGGCAGGCTGGCAAAGTGAAAGCATAAAGCCCTAACATGGCTGCCGATATGGCTGCCACATAGAGTTGTGCAGCATTGGCCTTAAACCCGGTCAGGTCTACAGCCCACATGGCACAGATAAAGCCTACCGTACCCCATACACGGATGGGAGGAAAGTCTTTTACCAAGTCCATCTTATATTTTTCCAGTGCATTGTAGGATACAGTATTGGCCAAGGACAGTGTGGGCATATAAACAAGCATGTTGAGTAGCATGGCCCAGTACATGTGGTTGTATGTAGTGGCAGTTGAAGCATAAATCAGAGCCCCGGCACCGATGAGGTGGAGTATACCGTAAAGGCGTTCGGCGTTTATCCACTTGTCGGCAATGATACCGGTCAGTCCGGGCATTATCAGTGAGGCAATACCCATGGTTGCAAAGATTGCGCCGATTTGTCCGCCTTCAAAATGTAAAGTGCCACCCATGTAGCCACCTAATGAAATCAGCCATGCTCCCCAAACAAAGAATTGCAGGAATTGCATGGCAGTAAGTCGGAATTTGATGCTCATAATATTAGCTTTTTATGTTTTGAATTATGTAATAGATGCAAAAGTACAATGAGACGAGGAGAAAAGCAAGTACTGTACGGCTTTTTCTTTCAACGAAGAGATTAATATAAGGGATGTGTTGGAGGAAGGAATGTATTATAAAAAAAGAAGGGTATCTATCCCAGACACCCAATCTTTATTAACCTTAAATCTAATACCATGAAAAACACAGTGCAAATATACATGATTTATGTTATATAACATGCTGTTTTGATATATTTCTGCTGTTTATTAACTCTATTTAAGAAAAGTGGGCTAATGAAGCCTGCTTTTCCCCTTATTCTACGTATAGAACCAGTCCTTTTAGATATTCCCCCTCCGGATGGTATATGCTTACCGGGTGGTCGGCAGGTTGCGTCAGTTGGTGCAGGATGCGTACACTGCGTCCCGACATAGCTGCTGCTGTAAACACTGCGGTCCGAAAGTTTTCTTTACTGACGGCTTGTGAGCACGAGAATGTGAAGAGGATACCGCCGGGCTTGATTTTTTCGAAAGCTTTGACGTTCAGTTTGCGGTAGCCTTGCAGGGCATTGCGCAGGGCGTCGCGGTGCTTGGCAAAAGCAGGAGGGTCAAGAACTATCAGGTCGTATTGGTCGCCCATGCGGTCGAGGTATTTAAAGGCATCTTCTGCGTATGCGGCATGACGGGTGTCACCCGGGAAATTTAGTTCGATGTTCTTGTTGGTCAAGTCGATGGCTTTGGCAGAACTATCTACGGAATGTACCAGTTTGGCATCTCCACGCATGGCGTATACGGAGAAGCCGCCGGTATAACAGAACATGTTCAGTACACTGCGGCCTTTGGCATAGCGTTCCAGCAGTGAGCGGTTCTCGCGTTGGTCTACAAAGAAACCGGTCTTTTGACCTTTCAGCCAGTCGATGTGGAATTTCAGGCCGTATTCCATGGCTACATTGTCTGTGCTGCCGCCTTTCAGGAAGCCATTCTCCGGATAGAGGTCTGCCTTGAAGGGAAGGGTTGTCTCCGATTTGTAATAGATATTGTCAATTTGGTTGCCCATCACTTCGCTAAGGGCATCGGCAATGGCCATGCGGTCGAGGTGCATACCGGCGGAATGTGCCTGCATTACTGCGGTGCGGGCATAAATGTCGATGACCAGTCCCGGCAGGTTATCCCCTTCTCCATGTACCAGGCGATAGGTGTTGTTTGTCGGGTTTCCGGCGATGCCGATGCTGCGGCGCATGTCGTATGCTATGCTGAGTTTGCGCTTCCAGAAGGCTGCATTAATCTCTTCGTCTTGGCGGAAGGTCAGTACGCGTACAGCGATACTGCCAATCTGGAAATGTCCTTTAGCTATGAATTCCTTTTTGGACGTATAGATTTCAACTACTTCCCCTTCTTCGGGTTCTCCGTCGAAATGTGCGATGGCACCGGAAAACACCCAAGGATGAAAACGCTTCAATGACTCTTCTTTATTGGGCTTAAGGTATACTTTGTACATATATATAATGTGATTAATGTGCTAATGTGCCAATGTGGTTAATCATATTAGCACATCATTAACTTCTATTTCAAAATCTCCTGTCCGTTTCAGCTCCTGCAGCTTGTTGTAGATGTTGAGGCATGCCCAGGCATCGGTGGCAGCATACAGTTTCTGCGGTTCGGTCAAAGTTTCGGCTTCCCAATTGGAAAGGCGCTGGCTTTTCGAAATCTTTTCTCCGAAAAGGATGGCATATATCTTCTGCAGGCTTTTATCCTGGATGCCGAAAGTACGGACATACTCTTGCAATTCAATGCAGGCATGTTGTTCGAAAGGTGCCCGTTTGTGCAGCATCATGAAGTCATCCCGCAAGGAAAGGCCTACTTTCGTTACACTCGGGTTTTCCAGTAGTGTGATGACCGGTAGTGTCAGTCCCGTAAGATTGAGGCGGAACAGAAAACAATGCTCTTCTGAAGAAATCTGCAGCAGAGCCACCTTGTGCGCCTGTCCTTTCGTGAACGACGGACGGGTTTCGCTGTCTATACCCAGCAATGGGCAGGACTTCAGATAAGCGACCGCCTTTTCTGCTTCCCACGGTGTTTGTACGACATGTATCTGTCCCGGGAAGGCAGCTTTGGGCAAGTCTTTCAGGATTTCTTTATCTATTGTTCTTTTGATAACCATAATTTAATATTCAAAGTCAGCGGTTTCTTCCTCTTCATCCTCACCTTGCGCATACTTCACCTCGTGCAGGGCACGCAGGGTGTTGACAAGCTTCTGTCCCCAATGGAGGCGGAAGTTTTCCTGGCAGATGGCGAGCGAATCGTTCATTGTCTCGTTGAAACCCAGTTGGAATACGAAAATGAAGTCCTTGATGTCCTGATATATGTCGGCCAAATCTTCGGAAATGTTCCTGGTGATGGGTTGGTCACTATACTTCATGTCGGATACGAATACGTCCAGGTAATCGTCTTTTTCGGCAAGGATATTGGCGAGATTCATGCGGAGCACCTCGTAGGTTTCTTCGGTGACGAATGTTTCCGGTGCCTCATCTCCTATTGTTTCACACTCGGGCAGCATGGAGGCTTTCAGGTAGAGCAGCGGAAGTATTTTTAAGGATGTATCGACGAACGTAGAGCGCTTCACCCCTTCCGCTTGTTCCAGAAACTTGCAGAACTCAGCGGCTACGGTTACAAACTCTACGACATTTCGGTCGAATATCACTTGACTTTCTTTTTTCATATCTTCTTGATTTGGAACGCAAAGATAGCGTAAACCGAAAGTAGAAGCAAATTAATTGGTGGTATTATTCTTTTTTCACTACATGATATTCTGTTTCTCTTGTCTTTCTGCGGTTGTTGCAGTCCAGCTTGTCTCTGTTTTTCAGCCCTTCGGGAGGCAAGGTGGTTCCGAACAAGAAGGAAGGGGGTTGGAATGCAGGATAGCATATGAGGGAAAGGGTAAAGCGGAGCAAAATGGAAAAATGGTACAAGAATCTGTAATTGGGATACAAAGCCTTTAGACGCAATCCGGTACTTTTGTACTATCGAATTTGTATCACAGTAGATTTAGTTTATGATGAAGTTTATTCTATATGTTGTTTTGCTTCTTTCGGGGATACTGCCGTGCAGTATGTTTGCCCAAACAGAACCGGGAATGTGCGTCAAATTGCCGATGTCTGCCGACGGCATTGTGCGGTTGTCGAAAATCGAGGTTTATCCGGAGTATCTGGAAGAGTATGTGGAATATGCTGTTGAGGTCGGTGAAGTCTCTTTGCGTACCGAGCCCGGTGTACTGACCATGTATGCTGTCGGAGAAAAGGAGAATCCTTGCCTGATAACCATACTCGAAACGTATGCAAACAAAGAAGCCTATGAATCTCATATTGCGTCGGAGCATTTCCGAAAATACAAACAAGGAACACTGCATATGGTCAAGACGCTGATGCTCTCCGACCAGATTCCGCTTAATCCTGCCAGTAAAATTAATAACTTTATAGAATAGACACCGTCATGAACAGAATCTTTTTTTTATTAGTACTCACTATTTTAACAACAACCAGTATGGCACAAGAAAAAATCAAACAGACCGCCGGACGCGACCAACTTGGTGAATTCGCTCCTAAATTTGCGGAACTCAATGATGACGTCCTTTTTGGGGAAGTATGGAGTCGGACTGATAAATTGGGACTGCGTGACCGCAGTTTGGTTACAATTACTTCGCTCATCAGCCAGGGTATAACGGACAGTTCGCTGACATTCCATCTTCAGTCGGCCAAAAACAACGGCATCACCCGTACGGAAATCTCCGAAATCATTACACATATAGGATTCTATGCTGGATGGCCGAAGGCATGGGCCGCTTTTCGCCTTGCCAAGGAAGTGTGGGCCGGAGATATAGCCGGTGATGATGCAAAAGCTGCATTCCAGCGTGAAATGATTTTCCCTATCGGAGAACCGAATACTGCTTATGCACAGTATTTCATTGGCAACAGCTATCTTGCACCCGTCTCTCGTGAGCAGGTAAATATTTCCAATGTCACGTTTGAACCGCGTTGTCGCAACAATTGGCATATCCACCATGCAACAAAAGGCGGTGGGCAGATGCTTATCGGTGTGGCCGGTCGTGGCTGGTATCAGGAAGAAGGTAAACCGGCGGTAGAAATTCTTCCCGGTACGGTAATCCATATTCCCGCCAATGTGAAACACTGGCATGGAGCAGCGGCAGATAGCTGGTTTGCTCATCTTGCATTTGAAGTTTCCGGAGAAAATGCTTCCAATGAATGGCTTGAGCCTGTAACGGATGAGGAATATGACCGGCTTGCAAAATAAAGATTAACTATCCGGAGGCCGGTTTCATGTCCTCCGGATAGTTTAAATAACCTTTTATCTATTTATTATTCAAAGTTCACCGTGTGGCGGGGGTTATCGGCCAGG
>CAJJYX010000183.1 GCA_905197435.1 uncultured Bacteroides sp. | reverse complement strand
ATGGCGGACAGACATTACCATGATGGCCTATCATCTTCGTTACCTCCAGAAGCACTATTGGAAAACGAAATACAGTGTCAATTTTCCCCGTATGCGTCCTTCAGAGAATGGCGGCTTCCGCCCCAATGTCATCATGAGTGACCGTGAACTTGCACAGGTTACTTTCGCCATGCGCATCTTCGACCATGATGTAGACATCTCCTACTCCACACGTGAACCTGCCGATATACGCGACCACATGGCAACACTCGGTGTAACAACCATGAGTGCCGAAAGCAAGACCGAACCGGGAGGATATTACAGCTATCCGCAAACACTGGAGCAGTTCCATGTCAGTGATGAGCGCAAGGCCGTGGAGGTGGACAAAGCGTTGAAACGCCTGGGGCGTGAACCAGTGTGGAAAGATTGGGATGCAAGTTTTGACCTGAAATCCTTTGCCCCGCGAATCTCTTGAATAGACCCTTTTTATAATTTTGTTTATGAGCCGATACGACAGACAAATATCCCTTCCCGAAATAGGAGAAGCCGGACAAGAGAAACTGCGTAATGCCAAGGTACTGATAGTCGGCGTGGGAGGATTGGGCTCCCCCATCGCCCTCTATCTGGCAGGAGCAGGAGTTGGAACGCTGGGACTGGTGGATGACGACAAAGTCAGCATCAGCAATCTCCAACGTCAGGTTTTATATGCTGAAGCTGACGTTGACCAGTCTAAACCTCTATGTGGTGCCCGCAGAGTGCAGGGCTTGAATAGCGATGTAAAAGTTGAAGTGTATCCCTTTCGTCTTGATAAAAAGAATGCCAGTGAACTGATTAGGAACTATGACATAGTTGTAGACGGATGCGATAACTTCGCTACCCGCTACTTGCTGAGTGACACATGCAGTGCTTTGGGAAAGCCCTACGTATATGGAGCCATCCAGGGCTTTACGGGCCAGGTATCCGTTTTCTGTTGCAGCAATGAAGGTGCGAAAACCTATCGTGACCTCTATCCGGATGAAGATGGGGCACTGCTCACGCTGTCTCCAGACAAATCGGTCATTGGCGTAACCCCTGCCATCGTGGGCAGTGTGGAAGCAAGTGAAGTGCTAAAACTGATTTGCGGCTACGGTGAGTCCTTGGTGGGAAAGCTTTGGACGATTGATTTGAGAACCATGCAGTCGTACATTCTCTTATTGTAGATAAACATCCGCAAAGATATGAAACTGATAGTCATTACAACACCACAATTCTTTGAAGGGGAAGTTGCGGCAGTTACCTCCTTATTCCAAAACGGTCTGAAAATACTTCACCTGCGCAAACCGGGAGCCTCGGCAAAGGAGATAGAGCACTTTCTCCGACAACTGCCGATGGAATATATGCCGCGCATTGTTACGCATGAGCAATTTCAACTGGCATCCACTTTGGGGTTGAAGGGAATTCATCTGAACGGGAGAAATCCGCAGGTACCGACCGGATATACGGGACATATCAGTTGTTCTTGCCATTCTCTTGAGGAAGTGCTGAGACATAAACCAGACTGCGATTATGTGTTTCTGAGCCCCATTTATGACAGTATATCCAAAAAAGGATACTCTTCTGCTTACTCTTCTGACGTCCTGCGAGAGGCACAGCAAACAGGTATCGTTGATTCAAAGGTCATGGCATTGGGGGGTATCAACCTGGAGCATCTTGCGGAAATAGAATCCCTGGGATTCGGAGGCGCTGTCTTGCTGGGAGACATTTGGCAACGGATAGGGGAAGATTTCATCGGGCATTTCCTGCGATTGAAGCAACTCTGCCTTCCTTGACTTTAATTTCTAACTTCTAATTTTCAATTGCTTCATGCATCCTTCTGTCATCCTTTCCATTGCCGGTTCCGACTGTTCGGGCGGGGCAGGCATACAAGCAGATATAAAGACCATTTCTGCTTTGGGCGGTTATGCCGCTTCCGTCATTACCGCTGTCACTGCACAAAATACCTTTAGAGTACAATCGGTTTATCCGATACCTGCGGATATGGTAAAGGCACAAATCACATCTGTAATGGATGATTTGCAACCGGATGCCGTCAAGATAGGCATGGTGTACGATGCTGGTATTGTAGCCTCCATTGCCGATTGCCTTAAAACATACCGTCCAAAATTTATAGTCTATGACCCCGTCATGATATCAACCAGTGGACGGCGTTTAATGACTGAGGAAACTATTCAAATCATTAAAACAGAGTTGTTCCCGCTATGCACCCTCATTACTCCTAATCTGAATGAAGCAAGCCTGCTGAGGGAGAAAAGCATTGCCGATACAGTGGAGATGCAGCAAGCAGCCCGGGAATTATCCGATAAATACAGTATCTCTGTCCTCATCAAAGGCGGACATCTAAAGGGCAACGACATGTGCGACGTGCTTTATTGCAGACAATCTTCTGCCGAAGCCGGTACCCTGCTGCCCGAATGTATCCTTTACTCCAACCCCAAAATAGAAAGCCGTAACCTGCACGGCACAGGATGTACACTTTCCTCTGCCATAGCTACGTTTCTGGCTGGAGGCAGCAAGCTCAATGAAGCGGTTCGCAAGGCTAAAGAGTATATTAGTATTGCGATAAGCCAAGGGAAAGACATGAATATAGGCCATGGAAACGGCCCCTTATGGCATTTCTCTTTATCAGAATAAGAACAGGGACGAAACACATTGTCTGTTTGCATCAAATGTATTATGTATGGAGGGGTTGACAGATAATACATTTAAGGCAAACAGACAATGTGTTTCGACGGGGCTGCTTCTTAATAGCGTATTCCCAGGATTTTCTTGGCATCATCCTTCTTGAACAATGAATCAATTACGTCCAAAATCGCTTTGTAGTTTTCCGGGTCTACAATGTTGGAGGCGAATATCCTGAGTACTTCCATCTTGTCGTCATCAAAAGCATATAGTGCCATCAGGCTTGCACATTGTCCGCAATTCAGACTATTGTTGCGGGCAACAACTCTCATCATCTCAATCTGGTCATCCTTGAAAGGACGTGACTTCACTTCTTCATAAAAATGCCGGAACTCTTCGGGATGCATCCCTTTGACGTAAACCGGAGCCGAAGAATCTATCACTACCCCACCGGGAACAACCGGTAACGTGCTGGGCTCTCCAGAGAATGAATCCATTGCAACAACTTTGCCATCTTCAAAACTCACAACAATCTGAGTCTTGGTGATATTGCCTCTGTTAGACAACTCTCTCGAATATTCCCATTCCTCTATATCCCGATCAAATCGACGAAACTCGGGAGTTCCCAATATATTTGTAATCTCTTGCCTGCTCATTCCCTTTTGGATACTGTTTAATACATCTGCTTTAGCATCATAAAATAAACTGGAACAGCTACTGAATCCCACCGCAATTACCAGTCCCGCAATAATTAGTCTGATTGTTTTCATCTTATCAAGTTTTTAGTTTATACAAGATAATACAAGTGCGAAGGCAATAGAGCTTGCTTCAATTGCCGAGCCGCAACTTATCTATGTGCAAAGATAGGCAGAAACATGGGTATACCTCATCCTATCCCCCTATTTGTGAAAAGGGATTTCCCTACTTTTTTAGCTATATACCTACATATATGGAAATAATCTGTTATTTTTGCAGGTACTATCACAAAAAACAGGTAAAAACACATGGAAAAAGCAAAAGTATACTACTCTGATTTGCGTACCTCTCCAACTTCTAATCTTTTGGATAAAATGGAACGCTTGCTGAAACGGGCAGGCATTGAACGACTTCCTCTGAAAGATAGCTTTGTTGCCATTAAAATCCACTTCGGTGAACCTGGCAACTTAGCATACCTGCGTCCTAATTATGCTGCACGAATGGCAAACCTACTCCGTAGTCTGGGAGCAAAGCCTTTCCTGACAGACTGCAACACGCTCTATTCCGGCCGCCGTGCCAATGCCGTAGACCATTTGCAAAGTGCAATGGAAAATGGGTTTAATCCCATTTCTGCCCAATGCCAGGTTATCATCGGCGACGGATTGAAGGGAACGGACTATCGTGAAATCCCTTTGAACGGAGAATATTGTCCGGCACCTAAAATCGGTACAGCAATAGCTGATGCCGATGTTGTAATCAGCATGAACCATTTTAAGGGACACGAACAAGCCGGCTTTGGCGGTGCTTTAAAGAATTTGGGTATGGGATGTGCCAGCGTAGGCGGGAAACTGGAACTGCATTGTGCATCACAACCCAAAATTGATGAAGGAAACTGCATAGGCTGCAATATCTGTGTGAAGCATTGTGCACACGATGCCGTACACCTCAATGCCAGCCGCAAAGCTGAAATAGACTATACCAAATGCGTGGGTTGTGGACAATGCGTAGCCCTTTGCCAACACGACGGCGCTGTGATGGGAGCTGAAGACACTTCTGAACGACTGAACTACAAGATTGCCGAATATGCTCTCGCTGTTGTCATGGGGAAACCTCATTTTCACATCAGTTTCATCATGAACGTATCCCCCGAGTGTGACTGTTGGAATCACAATGATGCCGCTATTGTACCCGACCTCGGTATCTTGGCCTCGGCAGACCCGGTTGCATTGGACAAGGCATGTGCGGACATGGTAACCCAAGCCCCTATATTGCACAGCAACAACTGCCTTGCAACAGCACATGAGCATGATGACTTGTGCGGATGCGACAAGTTCCATCTGATGCACCCCGATACGGACTGGCTGGCCGGACTGCGCCACGCTGAGAAGATAGGATTGGGAACAATGGAATATGAATTGGTAAAGATCTAATCTTCTCAATTCTAAGCAGTCGCAATAAAAATAGAATTATAAACTAATACTCAATATCATACAAATGGAAACATCCGCTAAATTTTATTCCTTGCCTTTCGGCAATGTAAAGACCTATTTATTTGCCCTGCTGTTCATAGCAGGGAACATCGCTTTACCGCAACTCTGCCATCTGGTCCCTGCAGGTGGTCCGACATTGCTTCCCATTTATTTCTTTACATTGATAGCTGCTTATAAATATGGTTTCCGTGTAGGCCTGCTGACGGCTCTCTTGTCTCCGGTCATCAACCATCTGCTTTTTGCCATGCCTGCTGCGGCTGTATTGCCAGCCATACTTATAAAGTCCGGTCTGCTGGCCGGAGCTGCCGCTTTTGCAGTACGCCACGCTAAGAAAATCTCTTTATTGACATTGCTGGGTATAGTCCTCTCCTACCAAATCATAGGTACGGCTTTTGAATGGGCATTATGCGGAAACTTCTTTTTAGCTGTACAAGATTTCCGTGTGGGCGTTCCGGGTATGCTGATTCAATGGTTCGGAGGATATGCTCTATTGAAAGCTATTGCAAGAATCTGATCACATACAACGAGACAGCACCTTTAATCCGAAAACTCTATTTGCACACTGCGAATACATGTTTCACACACTGCGGACGTCTATTCCAAGCCATGGGACAGACGTCCGCAGTGTGTGAACAAAGTTTGTTTCTAAACAATAAGGAGTTTTCCGCTAACCAATAGAAACTTTTCTCTTAATACATTGAAGTTTTTCCGTTATTTTCCTTTCTCCCTACAATAAAATCATTAATTTCGTGCCGAACAATATATCATATTTTCAACATGGAGGTAGTAACGAACAATTGGTTCACCAAGAAATATTCAATAGGGTTTGCTTTAAGCGGAGGATTCATCAAAGGCTTTGCCCACTTGGGTGTAATGCAATCTTTATTGGAGCATGACATAAAGCCCGACATTCTTTCC
>CAJJYX010000182.1 GCA_905197435.1 uncultured Bacteroides sp. | reverse complement strand
CGGCTACCCCACCTTCAAGGGCGGCAATTTTGGCGGCCACTGCATCGTTCGTGGGATTTTGCAGGCGGGTATAGAAATAGCCGTTGTCTTCAAGGTCGAACAGACGTGCCATTTGTTCGCTGGTATCATATTTGAAAGTTGTACTTTGATAGATGGGGAGTACACGGGGCTCGCCCTTTTTAGGAGTCCATCCGGCTTGTACGCACAGCGTCTCCGGTTTGAATTGTTTTGCCATAATGTTATCTGTTTTTTTAAGTTTCTTATCTATATATCGTGTAAGTTGTTGCAAAAGTAGATCTTAATCGGTACAAAGGTATGAATTTCAGATAAATAATCTTCTATAATTATTTAAAATAATAAGATAAGACATATGTACGTGATAATCATTATTCTTTAGTCAACTCTCTTTGGGAATATATTATCTTGTTTTTTAAGTCATCATTCGGAAACCGGCCGAAAAGGAAATACGTCAAGTAGTGCTTCTCTCTATTTCTCTAAGGAATGCAGCCGCAGGAACTCCATAAACTGCTGCTTGTAACTGTCGCCTATCGGAATCCGTTCTTCTCCGATAACGATGCGCATACGCTCTATCTCCTTTGCCTTTCTTATATTGACGATCCAGGAGCGATGCACCTGCAGGAAGCAGGCCGGGAGCTTCTCTTTCATTTGGGTCATCGAAGTATTGACGATGACCGGCTTCCTCCCTTCGGCATATATTTTCACATAATCTCTCATTCCCTGTATGTAGAGTATGTCGGCGACGGGAACGTTGACATACTTGTATCCGTCCTTGACCAGCAAGTAGTCTTCGTCGGACGTGGTCGTCGTGCCGTTGGAAAGTTTTGCCTGTTTCAGCAGCCTGCTTGCTGCACGCTGAAAATCAGCGAAATCAAAGGGCTTCAGCAGGTAGTCCACGGCAGGAATACGGTAGCTCTCCGCAGCATATTCCGCATAAGCGGTAGTAAAGACCACCATCGGTGGGGTGGGTAGGGAGGAGACCATCTCCATGCCGTTCAAGTCGGGCATATTGATGTCCACGAACAGGGCGTCCACCTGTTGTTCCATCATTATTTGCACAGCCTCCACGGGACTTTCGCAGAGTGCTACGAGTTCAAGGAACGGTATTCTACGGATATAGTTCTCCAATTTTCCCAGCGCTATCGGCTCGTCATCAACGGCCATGCATCGTATCTGTATCATATTCGTAAGGGATAATCAGTTTTACTTGATAGGTTTTTCCGTCTTTCTCCGTGATGTCCAGTGTGAAGCCGTCACCGTAGAGCAGTTGCAACCGCTGCCGGAGGTTGGAAAGCCCCACGCCTCCGGCGCGGCCTTCTTTCGGCGGACGTCTGTGGATACTGTTCGTGCAGTCGAGGTGGAGTTTCTTCTTCTCCATAAAGAGTCGTATATCTACAAAGGAGGGGCTCTGGTAGCTTATGCCGTGTTTGAAAGCATTCTCGATGATACTGATGAACAACAAGGGTGGAAGGAATATATGCTCCCGGTTCTCTTCGGGCAGTTCGAGGCTGATGCGCACCTTCCGGCTGGGATAGCGTTTCCGCATCAGTTCCACGTAGTTACTGATGAAGCCAGTCTCCATGTATAGCGAGGTGCGGGGTTTCGCCCCTTCATAGAGTACGTAGCGCATGAGTTTCGACAGCTCCATGATCATCTCTTGTGCCTTGACGGGATCCAACTCTACCATTCCGTGTATGTTGTTGAGCATATTCATGAAGAAGTGCGGATTAACTTGCGCCTTGAGGTGTTCCAGTTCGTACCGCAGGTGTTCGGTCTCCAGCCTGCGCGCCTTCTCCTGCTCGTCCTGATAGCGGAAAAGAAGGGCGATGGCCAAATCGAAGCCCAGCATCAGGGCGGCAATCACGAGATCCAGCAGCAGGGGTTTGGGCAGCCCTTCGGGAGCCGGCCTGTGTCCGTCTGGACGGGGAGGGCGCGGACCGGAAGGTTCCGGCCTTTCACCGGGCGGCTGTTCGTGGGGGGGCATGCGATGTTCCTGCATATGCGATGCAGGAGATCTCTCCGTGTCCGAATAGTAGCGGCAAAAGCCGAAAAGGCAAAGCAACGCCATTACGGAAAGGATGTAGACGCGTACGCGGTAGCGCATTAACAAGAAATGCACCGGTAGGCGGTGGAGCAGGAAGAGCAGGAAGAAGGGGAATATGCCGATCCAATCATGAAAAACGCCACCCCAAGATACAGCAGTCCCTTCTCTTACAGCAATAACCAGGGCAGTGAGCACGGGATACCCCCACACCATCCCCCAAAGGATGGCATAGATGAGCCACACGTATGAGCGGGTATTGAAAATTTTCATCCTTCCTGTCATTTAGCCATCACCAATCTCCTCTTTTCCCTTCTCTCCTGCCTTCCGGCAGGATGGGATCCCGTTTCTCCACCCAGCGGGCATACTGCTCGTCGGTGAGCACCTTCTTCAATTTCTTCTCGCGTTTTTTGCGCTGTTTCTCCATCTTCTCTCTGTCGTTTGACGGTGCGAAATCGCGAGGTGGACGGCGGTCTATACCTTCGGGCGGACGGTTTCCGTGCGGTCCCTGTCCAAAGCTTCCGGCTCCCCTGAAGTTTGGCGCTCCTTCCGGTCTGCCGCCCATACGGGGCGCTACTGTTTTATTCTCCGCGTCTTCACGTGCCCACTTCAGATTCAGTTCGTAGAGCTTGTCATACTGCTTTTCCGTAAGATTGAGTAACGAGTCCATGCGGTCGGTTGTACGCCGTGCCGATTTCTCGGGTGAAAGGGGCATGGGCTTGAACTCCTTTTTCTGCCGGTCTGGCATTTCCTTTCCCGCTTCTTGTGCCATGGTTGTGCCACCGCATACGAAGAGTGTGGTACATACGACAGCCCAAAATTGTCTTCTAATGTTCATAAATTTATGTTTAAATTTTCAGATACGAAGGTAGGATGAAACTTCAGAAGCACCAAAACAAATCTACCAAACGTCCGTTTTTCTCTGCCAAACGTAGCAGGACAGAATAGGACGGTGAACGTTCCGGTAGTGTTTTGTCGACAATACAGTCCCGTTGGCAGAAAATATTTTATTGCGTATATCGGGACGCTTATTTTTGTATTCGTTAAATGACTGATATAAGAATATGGATAGGATCAGCAGTATATTACAGGGGTTTGTTCCCATCTCGCTGGACGAGATGTCACGGGTGCGCCTGATGAACCGCATCGACACGAAATATGTCACGACCGTGTCATATCTTGTCAGGCTGCTGGAGATGGCCGGCGTGGAGTATCGCGTGCAGGAGATCGGCGGGTTGCGCGACATGTCATATTACACTTGTTATTTCGATACCCCCGATTGTGACATGTTTACCCAACACCAGAGAGGGCGCAAAGTGCGGCAGAAGATCCGTCTGCGCGTATACGAGAATTCGGACACGGCGTTTCTGGAAATCAAGGATAAGGACAATCATGGGCGTACGGACAAAAAACGTATCCCGGCAGTGGGTATCGGTGAGGATATCATGCCGTATTCTGACTTCATCCGGTCTCATTCGCATTACATACCGAAAAGCCTTGTCCCTCAGGTACGGAACCGTTTTCGACGCATCACACTGGTCAACAGTCTTCTGACAGAGCGTCTCACCATCGATACCGGCCTATGTTTCCACAATGTGTCCACCGGGTGTGAGCGTTCGTTGGAGGGGCTTGTCATCATAGAACTCAAGCGTGACGGGAATACTCGTTCGCCCGCCGGGGAGATGTTGCACGGACTGCACATCCATCCGGCCGGATTCAGCAAATACTGTGTAGGTATGGCGCTCACCGACCGGCAGCTCCGGCAGAACCGGTTGAAGCCAAGGCTGCGGATGATCCGTCGGCTGCTGTATCCCGAACAGTCATACCTGCGAAACAATACTTAACATATAAACATAGAATGATTATGGACGATTTGGAATTTTTGGATGTACCTCTGGTGGACATGGCAGATACGTGGCAGTTATTGCTGCGCTTCGCGTTCAACACCCTTGTCACGTGGTGTATCATCCATTTTTTGTATTATCCCAAGAGCAGGCGCAGAGACTACTATTTCACATTTATGCTTATCAGTGTGAGTGTCTTTTTCCTGATATTCCTGCTGGGAGGTGTCAAACTCAAAATCGGGTTTGCCCTGGGGCTTTTTGCCATCTTTGGCATCATACGTTACCGCACCGAGTCGATGCCCGTGCGTGAAATGACTTATTTGTTCGTGCTCATCGCCCTCTCGGTCATCAATGCACTGGCTGTGACGCTCAGCTATGTCGAATTGGTGGTGACAAATATGATCTTTATAGTGTTCATACGTGTGTCCGAGGACAACCGATGGATCAGCCACGTCTCCTGCAAGCTGGTGCTTTATGACCGTATAGACCTTGTTCTGCCGAGTCGCAGAACCGAGCTGGTCGAGGATTTGCAACGGCGTACCGGACTCACGGTTATCAGGATTGAAGTCGGGGCGATGGATTTCCTACGCGATACGGCTATGCTGAAAGTCTATTATGATGCTGCCGATGAAGGAACCAATACTGTGGACCAGTTGATGAAATTGCCTAAAATGACAGAATTATGAGAAGGGGAAAGATTATAATACTACTGGCGGCCTTGTGTATGGTTGCGTCGGTTCTACGGGCTCAGAGTCTGTGGACATCGGCGGAGATGAAGTTTGGTTTGGCAAAGGGATTGTCGGGATATGTTGAGGGCGAGTTCCGCACGGTGGACGGGCTGGATGGAACGGAACGTTGGGCTGCTTCGGCAGGTTTGGACTACAAGCTGTGCCGCTGGCTAAAGATGTCGGCGGAATACAAATACATCCACCGGCATGTGGAGAGCCGTACGACCAGGAAAGGGAATATCATTTCCGATTATTGGCAGCCCCGCCACCGCCTCTCGTTCGCCTTGACGGGCAGTTATTCGTGGAATCGTTTCAACTTTTTCCTGCGCGAACGTTACCAGTACACTTACTATACCGAACAGGCTGTTGCTAAGTGGGACGGCGATGACGGATCGGCGAAGACGGACGAATTGGTTGGAGCATCACACAAACAGGTGCTACGCTCGCGCTTGAAGGCGGAGTACAACATCCGCAAGAGTGGTTTCACGCCTTTCGTATCTTGCGAGTTGTACAACTCCCTGCCCGGTTTCACGTATGAGAAAACTCGCTGGACGGTGGGGACGGACTACAAGTTCAACAAACGCCATTCGGTAAGTGTATTCTATCGCTATATAGACCGGAGCGATGATGATGATACGAACGGTCATGTCATAGGCGTAGGTTATTCGTTCAAGCTGTAATGTAATAAAGATAAATGTATATGGTTATGAGACATTGTATGAAAAGAATGGCCGTACTTGTGACGGCAGTCCTCACACTTGTTGCAGGAACGATATTCTCGTCCTGCACGGCAGACAACTACTTTGAGGAGCGGGAATTTGTCCCCGGAGACTTGCCGGGTGGCGGCAGTAGTAGCGATGACGGTGATGCGCCGGATTTCGATTCTACCATAACCGGTTGGGACGGGCAGAAGGCCGATGATGCGGCACTGGATGCCGTGGGTACGGACGAGGATATTTATTGGGAAGCGAATGGATTCGGGGGTAGCAAAGCTGTGACTGTAACGGTCGTCTATTCGGAAAGTTCGGCCACGGTGACTACTACCGACACCTCTGTGGAATACTATACGGACGGTGCCTATGTCACTGTCGACATGTTGACCAATTCAGTGAAGAACGTGGAGATTGTGGTTTCCGGAA
>CAJJYX010000181.1 GCA_905197435.1 uncultured Bacteroides sp. | reverse complement strand
CCCCAGCCTATATCGGCACCTTTGGCAAAATCCGTAGCAAGCGGCTTCTCTTCTTCAGAAGAACCACCGGCATTAGGATCTGTCTCATTATTGCTGCTGCATGCCAATACAGCAAAGGTTATACAAAAAAAGAAAGTCAAAAACTTCATGTGTTTCATGGTGTTATCTTAATTATTTCCACAAATATAGTAAATTAGCACTTTACTAAGGAATGAAGTTCCCTATAATTTGAAATCAGCGATCAATCAGCTGAACAAGCCTTTATCTGAGCCTATCCACATCAATCCTTGGGTATCTTGCAGGAAACAGCTTATAACAGATGCCTCTGCCCCCAAGCTGATATTCTGGAACAGCCGGTAGTCAGGCTTCTGTGCCCCTATGCGACAAGGGAAGACAGTCTGTAAAAGCATAAAGACAAAAAGAATATATCTATACATACTCAAGGTTACATTCATTAAAGGTCCGGGTAAAGATAAGAGACCGCAATCGTTTGCACAAACTTACAACCCGATAAACCTCAACGAATAAGCACAATTTACCATATTGCGTTATTTTTGCAATCGGATTAAGGAAGTTTACCTTATCTTTGTCCTCAAAACTATACCATGAATAAACCGCAGATTACCATCAAGGATATTGCCCGGGCGTTGAACGTCTCCCCCTCCACAGTGTCAAGAGCACTGAAAGACAATCCGGACATCAGCAAGGAAACGCGCGACCTTATCCACACCTACGCTCGCGAACATAACTACAAGCCCAATGTGCTTGCCGTAAACCTCCGTGCAAGCCGTAGCAACACCATCGGTGTCATCGTTCCACAATTGGTGCATCACTTCTTTTCCTGCGTATTGAGCGGGATTGAAAAAGCGGCGGCAGATGCCGGTTATAACATCATAGTGGCACAGAGCAATGAGTCGTATGAACAGGAAGTGAAAATCGTACATTCTTTCCTTGCAGCCCGTGTCTGCGGAGTCATCGCCTCACTTGCCAAGGACACTTCCCAATACGACCATTACCAGGAACTGCTGAACAACAATATCCCCATCGTCTTTTACGACCGCATCTGCACGGGACTGAAAACCGAGCGAGTGGTGGTGGACGACTATGCCGGCTCCTTTGCAGCAGTGGAATACATGATACAGACCGGATGCAAGCGTATCTTCTTCTACGGTGCGGCTCCCCACCTGGAGATTACCAAGAACCGCCGGAACGGATATCTGGATGCCATGAAGAAGTATAAGATTCCGGTGGACGACAGCATGATTCTGCTGTGCGACACCCGTGAACGTGCCATCTCCATCACCCCCGACCTGCTGGAAAGCGAAAACCGGCCTGACGGTTTCTTTGCCATCAACGACGAAACGGCTTCGGGCATACTGTACGCATGTAAACTGGTCGGCATAAAAGTTCCCGATGAAGTGTCTATCTGCGGATTCACCGACGGAGCCATTGCCAAAAGTACCGACCCGAAACTGACAACCGTAGAACAACATGGCGAGGAAATAGGAAAAAGCGCCTTCAGCATCCTGACCGGAAACCTGGAGGGCAAAGAGAAAAGCAACAACAAGATAGTACGCACCAACCTGGTGATAAGAGGAACTACGAAATAATAAAACATATTAAACTATCATGAAAGTAAAACCCGATTTAAGTTTCTGGAAGCTGTGGAACATCAGCTTTGGTTTTTTCGGCGTACAGATTGCATATGCTTTGCAGAGTGCAAACATAAGCCGCATTTTTTCCACATTGGGTGCAGACCCGCATAATTTGAGTTATTTCTGGATATTGCCACCGTTGGCAGGCATCATCGTACAACCTATTGTGGGAGCTGCCAGCGACAAGACTTGGACACGCTTCGGACGCCGCATCCCCTATCTGTTTATCGGTTCACTGGTAGCCGTACTCGTCATGTGCCTGCTACCCAATGCCGGAAGTTTCGGCATGGCAGTAAGCACAGCCATGATTTTCGGACTGGTATCGCTGATGTTTCTCGACACCTCCATCAATATGGCTATGCAGCCCTTCAAGATGATGGTGGGCGACATGGTAAACGAGAAACAAAAAGGGCTCGCCTACTCCATCCAAAGCTTTCTTTGCAATGCAGGTAGCCTGGTAGGCTATCTCTTCCCATTCATCTTTGCATGGATTGGCATCAGCAACACAGCTCCCCAAGGCGTAATTCCCGACTCGGTGATTTATTCGTTCTATATCGGGGCTGCCATCCTTATCTTCTGTGTCATCTACACTTCCGTCAAGGTGAAGGAGATGCCACCTGCCGAATATGCGGAATATCACGGGATTACAGAAGAAGAGGAACATGAAAAGACCAATATGCTGAAACTGCTCATCAAAGCTCCGAAAGTATTCTGGACCATAGGATTGGTACAATTCTTCTGCTGGTTTGCCTTTATGTTCATGTGGACCTATACCAACGGCAGTATTGCTGCCAATGCCTTCGACGCCCCAACAGTAGAGCATCTGATGGATGGCATTACCAAGGTTGTGCTCGACACCAAGAGCCTGCAATACCAAGAAGCCGCCAACTGGGTAGGAGTGTTATTTGCCGTACAAGCCATCGGCTCCGTACTGTGGGCCGTCTGCATACCGATGTTCAAGGACCGCCGTCTTGTCTATTCGCTCAGCCTTGTGCTGGGAGGTATAGGTTTCATTTCCACCTACTTCATACATAGCCCTTATATGTTGTTCATTTCCTTCCTGCTGATTGGTTGTGCGTGGGCTGCCATGCTGGCGCTGCCGTTCACTATCCTGACCAATGCACTGAGCGGAGGCCACATGGGTACCTACCTGGGACTTTTCAATGGTACCATTTGTATCCCGCAGATTATAGCAGCTGCTTTGGGCGGCACCATTCTTGCCTTGTTTACTCCCAAAGGCGCACTGCCTCCCGAAATCAATATGCTTGTATTGGCAGGAGTTATGCTGATAATCGGTGCTCTTTGTGTATATTTAATTAAAGAGACCAAAGGAGAAAAAGCAGACTGAAAATCGCCTCCAGAAGTTCTCTGAAACAAAGATATTGACCGACACCGGGCAGTATCCCGTCCGACACCGGGGAAGACATCGTCCGGCACCGGGGAAGGCATCGTTCGACACCGGGGAACGATACCTTCTCCGGTGTCTATTTAGTGCCTTTCCTTGCCTTTATTTATTTTTGTCCTCACTTTTCTTCTTTATTTCCGCATATTGCTTAACTTTACGGCGATAACTACAGAAAATACGTCGCCATGAAAAAATACCTCAAGACCGATGAATGGAACATCATCGAAGACCAGTTCCACCCCGACCATCAACGGATGTCGGAAAGTATATTCAGTCTCGGAAACGGACGCTTCGGACAGCGGGGGTATTTTGAAGAGCCCTACAGCAGCGACAGTTACCGCGGTTCATTTGTAGCCGGTATCACATTCCTGGATAAAACCCGCGTGGGATGGTGGAAGAACGGATTTCCCCAATATTACACCCGCATGCCCAAAGCAGCCGACTGGAGCCGTATCAACCTGCGTCTCATTGATGAAGAGCTCGATTTGGCCAGTTGGGACGTCAACAGCTTCAACCGCCGCCTTGACATGAAGGAGGGCATCTCCTACCGGGATATGGAAGTGACTTCTCCCCGGGGAAACCAACTTCGTATCCATATAGAGCACATCACAGATATGGCACGACCCAACCTCTGCCTCATCAAATATAGCGTATCTTCCATCAACTATACCGGCAGAATCTCACTCGTGCCCATCCTTGACGGAAATATTGTGGACAACGTTGACCTGCCGGACCTGAAGATATGGAACATTCTGCGTTCCGGTTCCAGCAGCGACTGTGCCTACCTCTGGACGCAGACCCGCCGGGAGGATGCGCAAGTGAGCTATGCCATGACCTACCAGTTCTTCAAAAACAGCAAGGAAACCATTGCCAACCCCATACGGATAGAAATAGAAAAGGAAAAACAGACCGGTTTCAGCGTAGGCACCGACGTGAAACCCGGAGACAACGTGACTCTCATCAAATACACTGCCATCGCTTCTTCCCTCTATCATGAACGGAGTGAACTGGTGGAACATTCCGTAGCCGAAGCGCGTGAAGCCAAGAACACAGGCTGGAATACGCTGGTGAAAAAACACCAAAAGGCTTGGCAGGAAATCTGGGACGAAACGGACGTTGTCATCGAAGGAGACCCGGAGGCACAGCAAGGCATCCGATACAATATTTTCCAACTGTATCAAACCTACCGGGGAGACGACCCTCGTCTGAACATCGGTCCCAAAGGATTCACCGGAGAAAAATATGGTGGCAATACTTATTGGAATACAGAATTGTGCTGCGTGCCGTTTTTCCTGCTATCCACTCCCAAGGAGATTGCAAAGAACTTGCTTGCATACCGGCATAACCAGCTTCCCAAAGCCATAGAAAACGCCCGCAAACTGGGCTTCAAGGACGGGGCAGCCCTATTCCCACAAGTGACCAACAACGGAGAGGAATGCCACAGCGAATGGGAAATCACATTCGAGGAAATTCACCGCAACAATATCATAGTCTACGCCATCGTTCAGCATGCAGCGCTGACAGGAAGCATAGACTACATTGCCAAATATGGCCTGGAAGTAATGATTGCCATCAGCCGTTTCTGGAGCCAACGGGTATCTTTCTCCCAACCCAAACAGAAATATGTCATACTCGGAGTTACCGGTCCGGATGAATATGAAAACAATGTGGACAATAACTGGTACACCAACTATTCCTGTATGCAATGCCTCAGGATGACTCTCCATTTCCAGGAAATGGTGGCGCAGCAGTATCCGGACGAATATGCCCACATCCGCCGCATCACCAACTTCAACCAAACGGAAGAAAGCAGCCGGTGGAGAGACATCATCGAACGTATGTACCTGCCGGAAGACAAGGAACGGGGCATTTTCATTCAGAATGACGGCTACATGGATAAAGTGCTGGAAAACACGGACAACATTCCCGCCGGGGAACGTCCCATCAACCAGCATTGGTCATGGGACCGTATTCTACGCTCTTGCTACATCAAGCAAAGTGACGTGCTACTCGGGCTCTATCTTTATTACTTCTATTTCGACACGGAAACTATCCGTCGCAACTTCGAGTTCTACGAGCCGATGACTGTACACGAATCTTCCCTTTCGCCCCATATCCATTCCATCCTGGCAGCACGGATCGGCAAGGTGGAAAAGGCTTACCAACTTTTTCTGCATGCTACACGACTCGATTTGGACGACTACAATAATGAAACGGACCAAGGATTGCACATAACCAGTATGCCCGGTAGCTGGCTGGCCATCGTACGTGGATTTGCAGGTATGCAGGTATTGAAAGAGATGCTGTGTTTCTCCCCCGTCATACCACAGGAATGGAACAGCTATTCATTCAAGGTGAATTATCTGAGAAACACGCTTCACATACGGGTGGGAAAAGAAATTGAAATCTCGCTTACAGCAGGAAACGGGCTGGACATACAAGTATATGGGAACAAATATACGATAGAACGGGGGGCAATGAAGAGAATACCCCTGAAGAATTAAGGGTTGCCGATAAATTATCCTATAAAACCGGAAGAACATTTAGATGACTACCCTTGTGCAAGAATAGATATTCCGGTGGCAATTACAACACACGTCAACTTACTTGATACATATATAGTGGAGGAGATGGCGAGGAGATGCATATAGGGAGGCGGTTAGTGAATAAAAAAAGAATGGCATCCCACTATCTTTCTGGAATGCCATTCATACCCTAACAATCTAAAAACCTCAAAAAAATTCTAAACACATTTACTTTACTCCCTAGAGAAAGAGTAAGGATAATCTTCCGGCTGCGTACCTCTCTTCATATTCGGCCGGCTGC
>CAJJYX010000180.1 GCA_905197435.1 uncultured Bacteroides sp. | reverse complement strand
CGCCGCTGGACCATGCCCGCCCGTTATTATACCAAGACGTTCGAGGACAACGGCGCTACCATCCGCATCCTTTGGGTAGACACCGCCCCGATGATTGACAAATACCGCAACGAAAGCGAAACCTATCCCGACGCCTGCAAGCAGGACTACCGGAAACAGCTTGCCTGGGCAGACTCCGTACTGAGTGCCGCCAAAGAAGACTGGGTCATCGTTGCCGGACACCACCCCATCTATGCCGAAACCACGAAGGACGAGAGCGAACGCACGGATATGCAGACCCGTCTCGACCCCATCCTGCGTAAGCACAAGGTGGATATGTACATCTGCGGGCATATCCATAACTTCCAGCATATACGCGTGGCAGGCAGCGACATCGACTATATCACCAATTCCTCCGGGTCACGCGCCCGCAAGGTGAAACCCATCGAAGGAACCGTATTCTGCAGCCCCGAACCGGGTTTCTCCATTGTATCGGCCGGCAAAAAGACACTGGAACTGCGCATGATTGACAAGAAAGGGAATGTGCTGCACACGGTGACGCGCAGCAAATAGTCCAAAGTATCGCCAGCCCGACAAATAAAGTAATACATGAGCAGACACATCTGTAGAAGAAAAGAAAGATACTTCACACCATTCTGCACGACAGAATGGTGTGCCTGCCTGAGCTTTGACTCTACGTTTTCCATCACATACGGCAAAAAAACAAAGCCCGTCCGTAGGAATACAAGAAAAAAGCCCTATATTTGTATGCACCAATATACAAACATTATGAGGGGAATACACTTCCTACTGTTACTCAGCCTGCTACTTGCCGCTTGCAGTGACGATGACAAAGAGAAACAACCCGCTTTTGTGACCAATATCACCATATCCGATGCCGACAAGACCTTCGACCCGGGCGATGCTGTGACAGTCAAAGCCGATGGATTTCAAAGCGGTGACCAAATTATACTGGACATCTACTGGCCGATAGCCGACAACCCTCTCTTCCCCGAAGGGTACTCACGCTACATACACGCCGTCACCACAGAGCAGACAGCCAACAGTATCACTTTCCTCGCCCCCGGTCACTGGCCTGCCTCACGGGTGGAAATATTCCTGACACGTATGGGCCAGCTCCAACTTCTCGGCAAGATTTCCGTTTCCGACGGGCAATCTCCTCAGGAACCGCAACTCTACGGTATCACCAACTCGCGTTCCAACGCAGTATATCCCTTCGGCATCGAACACGTGAGCCTCGATGCCTCCAATACAAGCGTAACCCCCGTAGTACGGCTGCCGGAAGGGCAGGAGTTTTCCCTTGCCGTCAATAATCCGGGAAGCAATTGCCTCTACGGAGTACTGGAACAAGACGGGCTATATGCCACCAACTGCTTCGATTTGTCCATGCACTACTGGAAAGGCATGAGAAATCATTTCATAACTCTTTGCGAGACCTACGAAAACAGGATAATGGCAATCGGGCTGGCCGACGAGAAGCACCTGACAATTTATGACATTACCTCATCGTATACCAGAAACTCCCAGGTAAATCCACCTCTCATCGAGCTGCCCGAAGGACTGAATCCCGAAGCATTGGGACGCTATCCCGGAGTACAAGGCAATGAATCATGTATCCTCCTCTCTGCCGACAATGGTGACGGGACTTTCTCCCCGGCAGTGATATATACCAACAACGGACAGCCCTACATGCGCCTATATGCTCCCATAAGGACGGATGCCCTCATCCCCTTCCAGATAATCTTCCGTGCACCAAACACAGAGGCGGCCTATTATATCAAAGCAGGCGGATACGTCATCTCCTCCGCCAATGGAGGCGACACGGAGCTATGCCTTTGGAAAGTCAGCACAGAAGAAATGGAAGAGCCTTTCACCACTTTCCCCAACCCGGCACGTTCTGTAACAACTTTCTCCACAGAGCATGGAACCCAAAAGCTTTATGTACTGTTTGAAGGCAGCCGGAACGGCAACATAATTGAAGCCTATGACCCGGCAACAGAGAAATGGGAATTCCTCAATTCCGGCTTCCCCTATTCTGAGATAGTACTTGCACGATAAAGGGAAATCAGGACTTCCCTTTATCCCGCCCGTCATCCTTGGGCTTGTCGTCTCACTGCCGTCAACATAACTTTTTCATGCAAGCATGGAAGTTCTGCATCCGGTTTGCACTATCTTTGTACCCCAAAAACAGACGTACTTATGGATATATTATTTCTTGTCGGAGGGTTGCTCCTCATCCTGCTGGGTGCCAACGGCCTGACAGACGGCGCCGCCTCTGTTGCCAAGCGTTTCCGTATACCCTCCATCGTCATCGGACTTACCATTGTCGCCTTCGGCACCTCTGCGCCGGAGCTTACCGTCAGCATATCCTCCGCCCTGAAAGGCAGTGCCGACATAGCCATCGGCAATGTGGTGGGAAGCAACACATTCAATACCTTGGTGATTGTGGGCTGTACGGCCCTTTTTGCCCCGATAGCCATCACCCGCAATACGCTGAAGCGCGAAATCCCCCTTTGCATCCTTTCGTCCTTCGCCCTGCTGATTTGCGCCAACGATGTCTTTTTGGACGGTAGCGGGGAGAATATGCTCAGTATCACCGACGGACTGTTGCTGCTATGCTTTTTTGCCATCTTCCTGAGCTACACCTTTGCCATCGCCAAAAGAGACGGGAATATAAAAGAGGGTGAAAAGGAAGCTCCGCAAGAAGAGGATGAAATCAGGCTGCTGCCAATGTGGAAGTCTGTCCTGTATATCCTTGGCGGGCTGGCGGGGCTCATCATCGGAGGCAATTTCTTTGTAGACGGTGCCGGCGGCATAGCCCGTGATTTGGGAGTCAGCGAGTCCATCATCGGCCTTACACTCGTAGCGGGAGGCACTTCACTGCCCGAGCTCGCCACCTCTGTCGTGGCCGCCTTGAAGAAAAACCCCGAAATAGCCATCGGCAACGTCATCGGAAGCAATCTCTTCAATATATTCTTCGTGCTGGGCTGTTCGGCTTCCATCACTCCGCTACGCCTGACGGGCATCACCAATTTCGACCTATGGGTACTGTTCGGCTCCAGCATCCTGCTCTGGTTATTCGGCATGTTCTTTGGGAAACGCACCATTACCCGAATCGAGGGAAGCATTCTGATTCTTTGTTATGTTGCCTATACAGCCGTACTGATATATAATCTCTGACAGTAAATTTACAGACACCCTACACGGCATTTTAAAGATTATCACGTCTCTTTAAGTAAGGCAAGCTGCACCCCGGCATAAAAAATAAGCAAGCTTATTTTGTACTGCACTCAGTTTGCATTACCTTTGTGACCTCAATATTGAACAATTATGGCAATTACAATCAAGAAAGTAACCACAAGACGGGAGCTGGAACGCTTTATCCGTTTCAACTACCTGCTATACAAAAACAACCCTTATTCCGTCCCCGACCTTTTCGATGACATGCTCAACACTTTCAACAAGAAGAAGAACGCCGCATTCGAATTCTGTGAAGCCGACTACTTCCTGGCATATCGGGAAGGTAAAATCGTAGGACGTGTAGCTGCCATCATCAACCACAAGGCAAACCAAACCTGGGGCAAGAAGGAAGTCCGCTTCGGCTGGATAGACTTCATCGACGATGCGGAAGTCTCCGATGCCTTGATAAAAGCCGTAGAAGAATGGGGAAAAGAGCGGGGAATGACGCATATCCAAGGCCCGCTGGGGTTCACCGACTTCGACGCCGAGGGCATGCTGATCGAAGGGTTCGACCAGCTCAGCACCATGGCCACCATCTACAACTATCCCTACTATCCGCAGCACATGGAACGCATGGGCTTCGAGAAGGATGCCGATTGGGTGGAGTACAAAATCTACATTCCGGATGCCATACCTGACAAGCACAAACGCATCTCTGACCTCATCCAGCGCAAGTATAACCTCAAGATAAAGAAATATACATCAGCCAAGAAGATTGCCCGCGACTATGGACAAGCCATCTTCGAACTGATGAACGAAGCCTACAAACCGCTCTACGGCTATTCCTCCCTTTCGCAGCGCCAGATAAACCAATACGTCAAGATGTACCTGCCCATCCTCGACCTGCGCATGGTGACCCTGATTACCGATGCCGACGACCGGCTGCTTGCCGTAGGCATCTCCATGCCGTCTCTCGCCGAGGCCTTGCAGAAAGCCCACGGACGCCTGCTTCCCATGGGTTGGTATCATCTGGCCAAGACCATCTTCCTAAAGAAATACCCGAAAATGCTCGACTTGCTGCTGGTTGCCGTGAAACCGGAATACCAGAATAAGGGCGTCAACGCACTGTTATTCTCCGACCTCATCCCCGTCTACCAAAAACTTGGTTTCGAGTATGCCGAAAGCAACCCGGAACTGGAACTGAACGGCAAAGTACAGGCCCAATGGGAATACTTCAAGACGGAGCAGCACAAACGGAGAAGATGCTTTGTGAAGGAAATGCAATGAAAACCGAAAAACTTCCTTGTTTTTTGCGAACCTCCGATTTTATAGTTACTTTTGCGCAAAGCACCTATAGATAGGCATTTAACAACAAACTAAATGGAAGATAACAACAATATGACTCTGCCACAGGAAGAGGCAGACAACAATATTACAGAGACCCCCGCTTCCAGCGTGGAATATACCGACGACAATATCCGCCACCTGGATGACATGGAGCACATCCGTGTCCGTTCGGGTATGTACATCGGCCGACTGGGCGACGGCTCTCAAAGCGACGACGGTATCTATGTGTTGCTGAAAGAAGTAATGGACAACAGCATCGACGAATTCAAGATGGGTGCCGGCAAGCGTATAGAAGTAACGATAGAAGACAGCCTGCGCGTCAGTGTGCGTGACTACGGACGAGGCATTCCGCAAGGCAAACTGATAGAGGCGGTCAGCAAACTGAACACCGGAGGAAAATACGACAGCAAGGCTTTCAAGAAAAGCGTCGGACTGAACGGCGTGGGTATCAAGGCGGTCAATGCACTGAGCAGCCGTTTCGAAGTACGCAGCTACCGCGACGGCAAGGTACGTACCGCCGTCTTTGAGAAAGGAACGCTGTTGAGTGACATGACCGAAGATTCGACGGAAGAAAGCGGAACCTATATCTTCTTCGAGCCGGACGCCACCCTCTTTCTGAACTACTCCTTCCAGAACCAGTTTGTGGAGACACTGCTGCGCAACTACACCTACCTGAATACAGGGCTTACCTTCATTTACAACGGCCAGCGCATCGTTTCCCGCCACGGGCTGGAGGACCTGCTGAAAGACAACATGACCAGCGAAGGCCTCTACGACATCATCCACCTGAAAGGAGAGGACATCGAAATAGCCTTCACACACACCAACCAATACGGTGAGGAGTACTACTCCTTTGTCAACGGACAGCACACCACCCAAGGCGGCACACACCAGACAGCCTTGAAAGAGCACATTGCCCGTACCATCAAGGAGTTCTTCAACAAGAACCAGGAATATGCCGACATCCGCAACGGACTGGTAGCCGCCATCGCCATTGACGTGGAAGAACCCATGTTCGAAAGCCAGACCAAAACGAAGCTGGGAAGCAACAACATGTGGCCCGCCATACCGCAAGAAGGCAAACCTGCCGGCCCCACGGTAAACAAATACGTAGGCGACTTCATCAAGACGGAAGTGGACAACTACCTCCACAAGAACCCGCTTGTGGCCGAAGTGATGCTGCAAAAGATACAAGACTCCGAGAAAGAGCGCAAAGCCATTGCCGGCGTCACCAAACTGGCACGCGAACGCGCCAAGAAAGCCAACCTGCACAACCGCAAGCTGCGCGACTGCCGCTACCACCTGAGCGACGGAAAAGGCAAGGACCAGGAAGCCGAATCCTGCATCTTCATCACCGAGGGAGACTCGG
>CAJJYX010000179.1 GCA_905197435.1 uncultured Bacteroides sp. | reverse complement strand
CCGCCAGTGCAGCAGCCAGAGTAGCTACTACTGTATCGCCTGCTCCTGAGACATCATACACTTCCCTTGCTTCGGTAGGAATGTCTTGCGAGGCGTTCGGAGCTATGTATGACATTCCTTTTTCAGAGCGTGTCACCAATAGGGAGGTGAGGTTATACTTTTTCAGTATCCGGTCTGCCGCACTATGGATTTCTTTGTCCTCATTTCTCACGTCCGCTCCTGCAACAGCTGAAAGTTCTTTCAGGTTGGGAGTGATGATGGTGGCGGAGCGGTATTTCTCCCAGTTTGTCCCCTTGGGGTCTATGATTACCTTTTTCCCCTGTCCGGCAGTGGCGGATATGACTTGCTGGCAGACTGCATCATTGCATACTCCCTTGCCGTAATCGGAAATAACGACGATGTCCACTTCGGGGAGCGCGCGTTTCACGGCATCCAGCAGTTGTTGCTCAATCTCTTCATTCAGGCATTCGTTTTCTGTCTCAAAGTCCAACCGTACCACTTGCTGGCTGTTGCCTATTACGCGGGTTTTGGTGATGGTGGGATGTTCCGTATGGAACAGCTCATTCCTGATGCCCAAATCGGTAAACATCTCCTGCATTATTTTTCCATTGTGGTCGTTGCCAAGCAGGCTGACGACATACGGTGAACAACCCAGTCCCAACAGGTTCCTTGCCACATTGGCTGCTCCTCCCAGTACATTGTAGGTGCGGGTGACACGGACAACGGGCACGGGAGCTTCGGGAGAAATCCTTTTTACATCTCCTATGTGGTAAGTGTCCAGCATGACGTCTCCGATAACGAGTACTTTCTTTCCCTTTATACTGTTTAATTCTGCATTCATAATAGGTTGTTTTTTAATTGGTTGGCCCAGTATATAAGCGGGTGTTCCTCTGTGACCCGAAAAGACTTGATGCCGCTTCTCTCACCGCATTCCGTATCCGACCTCTTGTCTCCGAACATATAGGATTGGGATGGGTCGATGTCGTATTTCTTCATTGCCTCCATCACCATGAAAGGAGAGGGCTTGCGGCATTCGCAATGTTCCTCCGGAGCGTGAGGGCAGGTATAGAAATCTTTCAGTATCACTCCATGCTTCTCCAGTTCTTGGGCCAATGTGCGGTTGAACAGTTCGGCATCCTCCAGTGTGAAGTAGCCGCGTCCTATGCCCGACTGGTTTGTTATGACAATCAACAGGTAGCCCAGTTCCTGGAAAATACGGAGCGCTTCGGCTGCACCGGGCAGCAATTCAAGGTCTTGCGCCTTGTATACGTAGCCGAAGTCGACATTGATAGTACCGTCCCGATCAAGGAAAACCGCTTTATTCATGGGAAAACAGTTTATTGTCGACGATGCCGCACAAGATATGCCCGATGGTAATGTGCACTTCTTGAATTCTTGCAGATTCGGCATGATGTATAATCAACGGGTAATTGCAAAGTTCCTTGCATTTTCCTCCGTCCCTTCCCAGAAGCCCTACGGTAATGATTCCCATGGACCGTGCTTTCTGTAAAGCATATTCTACATTGGGGGAGTTTCCACTGGTAGAAAGGCCTATCAGAATATCACCTTTCGTTCCCAATGCCGCCGTCTGCCGTTCGAAAACATGTTCGAAGCCATAATCATTGCTGACTGCAGTCAGGATAGAAGTGTCGGTCGTCATGGCAATGGCGGGCAAGCCTTCCCGTTCGGTCACGAAGCGTCCCACAAGTTCAGCGGCGATATGCTGGGCATCGGCCGCGCTGCCACCGTTACCGCAAAGCAAGACTTTGTGTCCTTGCCTAAGCGCTTGTACTATCAGATTACCGACAGTTTCAATGTCGGCAAGCATTTGCCGGTTGTTCAGGACATCTTCTTTGAGCCTGATACTTTCTTTGATGGACTGGGTGATATAATCTTGCATAGTTTATTAATCTCGTTGGTACAAAGATACGACATTTCAGAAATGAAGCTTGCTTTTGATGAAATTTTTAAATTGTCTTTGCTTTCTCCATTTCAATCTGCTGAAGAGGGTGAAGAAAATACATTCTTCAATATCGAAGCCCCTTTGCTCGGCATATAGAGGTATTATTTTCATGAAGTCACCGGCAGGAATGCCCAGTTGGCTGAATGCATTCATGGACATCCTGATGCCGGGCACCTTGCCAAGCTTCAGGCGGTTGATGTCGATCAAGGCAAAATGATACTTGCCGTTTATCTTTCGATAGAATATATTCTTGGGGTTATAGTCCAAAGGCAGGACCTTGTTCAGGTGTAATCGGAGGGTAAAGTCTACAAGGTCATGCCTTAGCCGTTCTTTTTCTTCTTCCTCCATTTCTGTGCCGAACATATCCGTCACAAGCGGGTAAGGGAGGTGTTCCGAGATAAAATATCCGGTGTGGAAGAAACCGTTTTTCTTGATTTCTATATAAGCCACCGGAGGTGCGGTTTCTATCCCCCGTTGCAGGAAAAGCTCTGCATATTCAAAGGCACGGCGGGCCTTGCTTTTACGGAACCAAGTGTAAATGAGGCAGTTTATGAGGGCGGGCCTTTTGTATTTCTTGATTACGAAGTCCTTGTCTCCGAACCGCACTCTTTCGACCGTATTCCTTCGGTTACAATAAACCTCTTCCCGTTCATATTCTTCCGATGGGATGGCTCGGATATAACTCTCGTAGGCGGCATAGTGCGGATGAATATGTACCTTCATTGTTCTTATTTACATTTTTACTTCTTTTGAATGGGGCAAAGATAGTGCAAACCGAAAGCAGATGCAAATTTATTTGTAATTTGCTGAAGTGCAGCTTGTATTTGCAGAACGGAGATAATCAAAACGTATCATCAGGTCGGAAATGTCATACGCTTTTTGGGCAAAGGAGATTTCTTCCGGTGTGGCATCTTCTCCTTCCACTTCCATTTTGGGGCTGACGGCAAATCCTTTCTTGCGCGGGTCGAGGATGCTTTGACCTAATCCGCTCCAGCAGTAATCATCCAGTTGGAGCAGGTTCAGCAAGGTGGGGTACATGTCGATTTGTCCCATCACTTTGTCATAGCGCATGCCTACCGGGGAGTTTACAATGATGAACGGGGTGAATGTCTTGTCGGATACGACGCCCCTGCCACCGGGTGCATTGCACAATTCTTCACGGTAAGTTGTCAGCCCTTCATGGTCACCGGTGATGACGATAAGGGTTTCGTTGTACTGGGGAAGCGCTTTCAGGTACTCGACGAATTTGCCTATTGCTTTGTCCGTGTAGCGTGCGGTGGTCATGTAGTCATTCATCTTTTGTGGAATGGACGGGGAGAAATGAACCTCTTTCAATTCTTCGGGCAGTTTGAAGGGGGAATGGCCGGAGTAGGTTACCAGTTGCATATAGACATTCTCTCCTTTCTTCCAGATTTCTTCGTTTTCTATCTTCTGGCGGCATTGTGCCAGGAAAGAACCGTCTCCGGTGCGTTTGTGCGTGCCGAAAGCTTCTGTCAGTTCAAAATCGTGATAGGCTATGATGGTGTCGGTTCCGAAGCTATAGGCTATGACACCTTGGTTCCAGGTAGACACTTTGTCGATGGTCAGCAGATAGTTGCGTGAATTCTTCTTTTGATGCATGGCCTTTTGTAAGGTCCTGTAGGTATGGTCGGGGTATTGGCTGCTGTATGTACCGCTGTTGATGGGCAGCATGCCGGCACAAAGCAGCAGTTGCGCATCAATGGACCGCCCTCCTTTCACTTGGGTCAGCACATGGGGGGCGTATAAGGTGGTGGAGTCTTGCAGCAGTTTGTTAAGATATGGGGTGATCTCTTGTCCTTCCACTTCCCTTTCCAATACCCAGCTTTCCAGAGATTCTGCTAAGATGACGATGCAGTTGTTACGGACTCCGATAGATCCGGCCAGAGGGCGATGTTCAGGCTTCTGGCTCAACCAGTCCTTTATCTCGTGCTGTATTTGCGGGGTAGGCTCCTGCTTTTGGTCAATCAGGTCATAACACAAATTTCCGAAAACGGTATACATGGAAGTGGTGCTTGCACACAGATAGGCTTTTTGGCGGACGGTGTTGTATGCTTCCTTAAATCCGCCTTTTGTCAGGGTGATGATGGCAAACAGCAGGATGCCGGCTCCCAAGGTCGCTCCATAATACTTGTATGATGTTCTTCCGGTGGTGTTTCTTTTGTAATGCCGGTAAAGGGGGATACTGGCAATGGTGGATAGGGGGAAGAAAATGTCGTACCAGCGGAAAGAGTCGTAAACACTTCCGGTGAAGTCGGCAAGATTGCCTGAAAGGCCATAACTGTTGAGCGGTATGGCAGTGTAGTAGGTACGGAAATACATCAGATTGACAATCAATAATATATCCAGTAAAAGCATGATGACTATCTCTGTTTTCCAAAGTCGGAAGAACTTGTAGGGAGCGAGAAGAATAAGAGTGGCTATTATCTTGGTCGCATAGAATTCGATGGTAGAGAATGAAGCGAACGTGGTTGGTATGCTCCAGATGAAATCGAATAGCAGGAATTTGAAGAACAGGGTGATTCCGAACAAAAGAGTCACTTTATCTGTTGCCCCTTGTTGACTGTTGGAGCAATGAAAAAGGTTTCTTCTCATAAAATAGCATTTTAAAGTATTGTGGGGCAAAGTTAGGAATAAAAAGTGAAATATGGAAAGGCAAGGTAAAGTTATTGATAGATAGGTGTTTCAAGAAATAGTTCCGCTAAGTTTAAAGGCTGTGAAAGTCATGCCTTAGTCAAGTTCAGACTTTGTTACGTTACCTATTCGTAACCGTGCTAAAAGCGGGACATCCGATAGCTTTCAGAATACAAAAGTAACTATTTCATAGCAAGTTACCAACGTTTCAAGCAAAAATAATTTGCCTTTGACGAAGATTGCGTTGTTCCTCCCCGTTTTGCGTATCGACAAAAGACTCTTCACCAATTAATTTTGAACAAAAAAATATTTAGGACGATGAAGAGTACATTTTCAGTTATCTACTACCTCAAACGTCAGGTAGTGAAAAAAGACGGGACGGTTCCCGTCATGGGACGCATCACGGTGGACGGCAGCCAGACGCAATTCAGTTGCAAACTGACCATCGATCCCAAGTTGTGGGACACCAAAGGGGGACGTGTCACGGGCAGAAGCACGGCGGCACTCGAAACGAACCGCATGCTTGACAAGATGCGGGTGCGCATCAACAAGCACTATCAGGAAATCATGGAGCGTGACAATTTCGTCACGGCAGAGAAGGTGAAGAACGCCTTTCTCGGACTGGAACACCGCTATCACACGCTGATGCAGGTGTTCCAGCAACACAACGAGGACTATGCCAAGCAGGTGGAAGCAGGCATGAAAGCCAAAGGCACACTCTTGAAGTACAAGACCGTTTACAAGCACCTGCAAGAGTTTCTCAACATCCGTTACCACGTGAAGGACATCGCGTTGAAAGAGCTTACCCCCGCTTTCATTTCCGACTTCGAGATGTTTCTGCGCACGGACAAACACTGCTGCACCAATACCGTGTGGCTGTATGTATGCCCACTTCGGACGATGGTGTTTATCGCCATCAACAACGAATGGCTCACACGCGACCCGTTCAGGGAGTATGAAATCAAGAAGGAGGAAACGACACGCAGTTTCCTGACCAAAGACGAAATCCGCCTGCTGATGGAAGGTAAACTGAAGAACGCCAAACAGGAACTATACCGCGACCTCTACCTGTTCTGCGCCTTCACGGGCTTGTCATTCGCCGATATGCGCAATTTGACGGAAGAGAACATCCGCACCTACTTCGATGAACACGAGTGGATAAACATCAACCGCCAGAAGACGGGCGTGGTGTCTAACATCCGCCTGCTTGACATTGCGAAACAAATCATCGACAAATACCGCGGGCTGTGCGAAAACGGCAGGATTTTCCCTGTTCCCCACTACAACACGTGCCTTGCCGGAATCCGTGCCGTCGCCAAGCGTTGCGGCATCACCAAGCATATCACGTGGCATCAGA
>CAJJYX010000178.1 GCA_905197435.1 uncultured Bacteroides sp. | reverse complement strand
TGCCATCCATACCAGTACCATTCAGTATCGAGGCAAAGCCGTGTTCTTCTTGGGAGAAAGCGGAACCGGAAAGAGCACGCACACCCGTTTGTGGCGTGAGAATATAGAGGGCGCCGTGCTGCTGAACGATGATAGTCCCATCCTGCGCATTGTGGACGGGAAGCCTTGGGTGTATGGCAGCCCGTGGAGTGGAAAGACACCTTGCTATAAGAAAGAAAGTTATCCGTTGGCAGCATGCGTGCGTCTGTCGCAGGCTCCTTATAATGAAATAAAGAAATTGAATGTGGTTCAGGGATATAGCTCGCTCCATCCTTCGTGCCCTCCCTGTTTTGCCTACGACGACGGGCTGTATGACCACATCAGCAGCGTGCTGGGCTGCCTGCTCTCGAATGTGCCGGTCTATCACTTGGATTGCCTGCCCGATGCCGATGCAGCCCGCCTGTCTTGCAAAACGATATTCGGCGTATGAAGAAACTGACGGTTTCCAACAGCTTTCTTGGCGAAGCGGCAGAGGCTTTGAGGCAGGGACATGCCGTGAAACTTCTGATCGGCGGGCAGAGCATGTATCCTTTCATCAAAGGCGGAGTCGATTTGGTGGAGGTGGTGCCTTGTCCTCCCGAAGGGGAACTGCCGGAGTGGTGCTGCCCTTTTTATCAATGGGAGGGGCAGTATATGATTCACCGCTACATAGGCTGTGAAGGCGATGAATGCCTGATGCTGGGCGACGGGAATATAGTGCGTATCGAGCGTGTGAAGCGGGAAGACATCATCGGCCTGCTGCAGACCATTTACCGCCCGGACGGAACCGTGCAGGATTGCCGTGATGCACGCTGGCTGAAGAAGGCGGAATGGTGGTATAGGCTCCGCTTTCTGCGCCGCTGGCTGTTGCCGGTGTTTAAGAGGCTACATATATAGAAGGGGTTAGAATTCAACACCCCTCGCTTTTAACTAAAATTATTACGGAAATATTTCCTTAATAGCGAATGTCGTTGTACTTTTGTACCATCTTTTAAAGAATACTTATAATAAAAAACTTTAGAATTATGTCAAAAGTAACCGTAGTAGGTGCAGGTAACGTAGGTGCTACATGCGCTAATGTGTTGGCCTTTAATGAGGTGGCTGACGAAGTGGTAATGCTGGACGTGAAAGAAGGCGTTTCAGAGGGTAAGGCAATGGATATGATGCAGACTGCTCAACTGTTGGGCTTCGACACCACTGTTGTAGGTTGTACCAACGATTATGAGAAGACTGCCAACTCCGATGTTGTAGTGATTACTTCCGGTATTCCCCGTAAGCCGGGCATGACTCGTGAAGAATTGATCGGTGTAAATGCAGGTATCGTTAAGTCGGTTGCACAGAACATCCTGAAATATTCTCCGAATGCTATCCTCGTTGTTATCTCCAACCCGATGGATACCATGACTTATCTGTCATTGAAGTCTCTGGGCTTGCCGAAGAACCGTATCATCGGTATGGGTGGTGCTTTGGACAGCTCCCGTTTCAAATATTTCCTGTCTCAGGCTTTGGGCTGCAATGCCAATGAAGTAGAGGGCATCGTTATCGGTGGTCATGGTGATACTACCATGATTCCGCTGGCTCGTCTGGCTACTTACAAAGGACAGCCGGTAAGCACGCTGCTGAGCGAGGAGAAACTGAACGAAGTGGTAGCTTCCACTATGGTAGGCGGTGCTACGCTGACCAAGTTGCTGGGTACTTCTGCTTGGTATGCTCCGGGTGCTGCAGGCGCATACGTGGTTGAGTCTATCATCCACAACCAAAAGAAGATGATTCCTTGTTCAGTATATCTGGAAGGAGAATACGGTGAATCAGATATCTGTATCGGTGTTCCCGTAATCCTTGGCAAGAACGGTATCGAGAAGATTGTGGAACTGGAGCTGACTGCTGACGAAAAAGCCAAATTTGCCGCCAGCGCTGCCGCCGTTCACAAGACAAACGCTGCCTTGAAGGAAGTAGGCGCTCTCTAATCGAGGGTAACTTAAAAAGTCGTGAGGTTTTTTTTATTCTTCAAACAAGAACCATTATGAAAAAACTACTATTGAGTATTGCTGCCGCTTGTCTGGCAGGTTTTATTTATGCACAGGAGGCTCCGCTCTGGATGCGCCATTGCGCTATCTCTCCTGATGGGACGACGATTGCCTTTTCCTATAAAGGAGACATTTATACAGTACCGGTAGGCGGCGGACGTGCTATGCAGGTCACTACCAATCCTGCCCATGACACAGCTCCTGTGTGGAGTCCGGACAGTAAACGGATAGCTTTTGCTTCAGACCGTATGGGGAGTATGGATGTCTACATCGTGTCTAAGGAAGGAGGCGAGCCGCGACGCTTGACCACCCATTCGGGAAATGAAACTCCACTGGCTTTCGTGGATGCCGGACATGTCTTGTTCTCTGCCGGCATAATGCCTTCTGCCGAGGCTGTTGTTTTCCCTTCTAACGGGCAGTTCAACCAGGTCTACCAGGTCTCTGTGGAAGGAGGACGCCCGACAATGGTTTCATCCATGCCCATGGAATGTATTTCCATCAATAAGGAGGGAGCCATGCTGTATCAAGATAAAAAAGGTTACGAGGACTATTGGCGTAAGCACCACGTGTCGCCCATTGCGCGTGACATCTGGATGTATACTCCGGGAAAAGAACCGAAGTACCGCCAACTGACTACCTTCGGAGGGGAAGACCGCGAACCGGTGTGGGCTCCTGATGGAAAAGCATTCTATTACCTGAGTGAGGAAAACGGTTCTTTCAATATCTACCGGCGCACTCCCGATGATGCAAAGGCAGTGCAGCTGACACATTATACCAAGAATCCGGTACGCTTTCTCAGCATAGCTGCAGACGGCAGACTGTGCTACGGATTCAATGGCGAAATCTATACCCTGCTTCCCGGCGGGGAACCGCAGAAGGTGAATATCAGTGTCGTGTCCGATAGAAATGACAAAGACCTTATCCGCCAGCTTAAGAGCAACGGTGCCACGGAGATGGCTGTATCTCCGGATGGCAAGGAGGTGGCTTTCATCTTGCGTGGCGATGTCTACGTCACTTCCGTAGAGTACAAGACCACGAGGCAGATTACCAACACCCCTTGCCAAGAGCGTGGCGTGGATTTCGCACCGGACGGGCGGTCGCTGGTTTATGCTTCCGAGCGTGGCGGACTTTGGCAACTTTACATTTCTTCGATTGTGCGCAAGGATGAGAAACAGTTTGCCTATGCCACAGAACTGAAGGAAGAACGCCTGACCAACTCGGATGTCGCTTCTTTCCAACCTCAATACAGTCCCGACGGCAAAGAAATCGCTTTCCTTGAGAATCGCAGCGCTATCCGTGTCATCAACCTGAAGACAAAGGCTGTGCGTACCGTTATGGACGGAAAGTACCAATACTCTTATTCGGACGGTGACCAGTGGTTCCAGTGGAGTCCGGACAGCAAATGGATTCTTTCGGACTATATCGGTGTAGGCGGGTGGAACAACAAGGATGTGGTGCTGCTGAATGCCGACGGCAAGGGTGAAATGGTGAACCTGACCGAAAGCGGATACAGCGACGGCAATGCCAAATGGGTATTGGGCGGAAAAGCCATGATTTGGAGCAGTGACCGCGCAGGCTATCGCAGCCACGGCAGCTGGGAAGCCGAAGACGATGCTTATATCATGTTCTTTGACGCCGAAGCATACGACCGTTTCTTGATGAACAAGGAGGAAACCGCCTTGCTCGAGGAAGCGGAAAAGGCCGAGAAAGCAGAGAAGGAGAAAGCGGAGAAGGAAAAAGCTGGGAAGAAAGGCGAAAAGGATGCCAAGAAGGCGAAAGAAGATGCCGGAAAGGATAAGGAGAAAAAGGTAGAACCGCTGAAGTTCGACCTTGCCAACCGCTTTGACCGTATTGTGCGACTGACCGTCAATTCGTCACACATGGCAGATGCCATGCTTTCTGCAAAAGGGGATAAACTCTACTATCTGTCTGTCTTTGAAGATGGATATGACCTTTGGGAACACGACCTGAAAGAGAATGCTACAAAAGTCCTTCTGAAGAAAGTGGGCGCAGGCGCTTTGCAGCCCGACAAGGAGGGGAAGAATATTTTCCTTTGTGCCCGCGATGGGATGAAGAAGATAGAGATTGAAGGCAGCAAGATTACTCCGATTGAATTTGAGGCTTTCTTCGATTACCGCCCTTACGGTGAGCGTGAATATATCTTCGACCACATCTGGCAGCAGGTGGATGATAAATTCTATGTGGCAGACTTGCAGGGAACAGACTGGACCGGATACAAGGAAACGTACAAGCGTTTCTTGCCCTACATCAACAACAACTACGATTTCACGGAAATGCTGAGTGAAATGCTGGGTGAGCTGAACGGTTCGCATACGGGAGCTCGTTATTACGCTTCGGGTGCTGCACTTCCTACGGCTGCTTTGGGTGTGTTCTATGATGAGACTTATGCAGGTGACGGGCTGAAGATTAAAGAGATTATAGCCCAAAGCCCGTTAACGAAGAAAAAGACGGATGTCAAGCCGGGCTGTATCATCGAGAAAGTGGATGGCGTTGCCATTAAGGCGGGTGCCGATTATTTCCCATTGCTCGAGGGCAAGGCAGGCCGCAAAGTGATTCTTTCGGTCTATGACCCGGCTACCGGAAAGAGGTTTGAAGAAACGTTGAAGCCCATATCATACGGCGCACAGAACGAGCTGCTGTATAAGCGTTGGGTGGAGAACTGCCGCAAGAAGGTGGATGAATATTCCGGCGGACGCATTGCCTATATCCATATCAAGGGCATGGACAGCCAGAGCTTCCGCAAAATGTATTCCGACTTGCTGAGCGATGGCAATCGTAAGAAAGAGGCTGTCATTGTGGATACCCGCCATAATGGAGGCGGCTGGTTGCACGACGATGTGGTGACGTTGCTTAGTGGAAAAGAGTATGAACGCTTTGTTCCACGTGGCCAGTATATAGGTAGCGACCCCTTCAATAAATGGTTGAAACCTTCGTGCATGCTGGTTTGCGAGGACAACTACAGTAATGCCCACGGCACTCCTTTCGTATATAAGACATTGGGAATCGGTAAGCTGGTAGGTACTCCCGTGGCAGGAACCATGACCGCTGTCTGGTGGGAAACCCAGATTGACCCAAGCATTGTATTCGGCATTCCGCAGGTAGGTTGCATGGATATGCAGGGCAACTATCTGGAGAACCATACATTGCAGCCCGATATTCTGGTCTATAATGAGCCGGAAGCAGTTCTGAAGGGAGAAGATGCACAGTTGAAAGCGGCTGTGGAGCATTTATTGAAAGGGCTGCCGCAGAAGAAATAGATGGCAGGATAAAATAAATTTCTTGATATTGCCCTCACTCGTCCTGATAACTCCTTTGTATTTAGGTGCTTGAATGGTGAGTGAGGGCAAATCTATAACAGGAACTACGGTTCTTTTTAGTAGTAACAGCGGTAACTGCAAGTGGAAACAGGCTCTAAGTGATATAAGCTTATCTGATGTCCGCCCCCCACATCAGTTTGTTGCGAAGGGTATCAAAGAAGATATGGCTGAACCGTTTGACTACCTTTATGCTGTAGTCGGCGCGTGAGATATGCAACCGGGTGGTTTCTTTGCAGGACTCGCTGCGGCCGTCGATGGCAACCAGGAAGTTATGGCTGCGGCTTTCCACATCAAGCGTGATTTCCCAATCGTCGCAAATGACAATGGGGCGGACGTTGAGGCTGTGCGGGGCTACGGGGGTGATGGCGATGGTCTTGCTATGGGGTACGATCACGGGACCGCCCACACTGAGGGAATAGGCCGTGGAGCCGGTGGGCGTGGCAACTACCAGCCCGTCAGCCTGATAAGTGGTTAACGGCGCACCGTTGATGGCTGCGTGGATGCTGATCATGGACGAGCTGTCCCGCTTCAGTACGGCTATCTCGTTGAGCGCGTAGGGTGATTTCATCAGACGTTCATCATCGCATTTAAGTTGCAACACGCTA
>CAJJYX010000177.1 GCA_905197435.1 uncultured Bacteroides sp. | reverse complement strand
ATGGGCCGTATGCACTCAGACGCTCAGTTCGCCGGTTCTTCATCAGTTCCCGCTCACGTGGAAATGATGGGATTCCTGGGTATCGGCAACAACCCGATGGTAGGTTGTACTGTGGCTTGTGCTGTTGACGTAGCTACTGCTTTGAACAAGTAATTTAAGTTACTTTATATAGATAAACTCCTGCAATCTTCGTGGTTGCAGGAGTTTTTTTCTATTTCTATGGCGGATGAGATGATGGCGGTTCCATTGCCTTTGGCCATGCTGTCAGGCACTTGTGTTCAACTTCTCAGACTCAAGTGTTTGTCGCGACAGACTCCAGTGCCTGTCAGATTGGACACAAGTGTCCGACAACCTGTAGCTTGCCGGACAACTTGAAGGATCACGTTATTAACTATTGTAAGGATTTATATTTAAGGCTGCAATAGCCAGTGCGGTAATTATATTCGACTTTATACGACTTCGTCGGTTAGAAATCCTGTTTGTCAAGCCATGTATTTACAGTTGCTTTCGCCTGTTCACGCTTATTTTGTGCTGTCGCACCACGCAGAGCAAGCCCTTTTCCTACAGTTGCCCCCTTACAAGTCATGGCAATGTGCTTTTCAGTTCCCGACAATCCGCTACCCTCATGTGTACAGAAAGGGATAATCGTCTTACCGCTCCAATTGTGTTTTTCGAGGAACGTATAAACCGGCATCGGCATATCGCCCCACCAGTTGGGATAACCGATGAAAATCACATCATAACTCTCAACTGGCACATCACCCTTAATTGCCGGGCGTGCACCGGATTCTTTTTCCTCTTTGGCTATATCCACACACCCTTTGTATGTCTTCGGATATTCCTTTTCCGGTACAATCTCAAACAGTGTGCCGCCGGTCTTGTCGGCAATCATTTCGGCCACGATATGCGTATTCCCCTTTTCGATATTTCCTACCGCATAGTTTTCACCTGTATGGGAGAAAAATACGACTAATACTTTCTTATCTGTTTTCATCTTCTTTCCTGTTTTTGAAGTGCCCTGAGCAAATGATACCATTGGTAGCAAAGATACAAGCAACAGGACAATCATGTTTATTACTTTTCTCATTTTGACTTGTTTTTTTAAGCGTATAGCGAATCCAAATTGTACCTTGTTTTATTTGCTTTCCGGTTTCAGAGGTCCATAGAAATAAGATGCGGTTGCACCGCCGTCAATCAGGAAGTCCGCACCGGTGATGAAAGCACCCTGTGGACGCATCAGCAGTTCAGCCACATTAGCCACTTCATCTGCGGTTCCGGGTCTGCCTGCGGGACACTTGGCAAACATATTCTTGTAGAAATCACCACGCGGTCCGTTGAATTCGTCCAATGCCAGTGGGGTGGCAATAATACCCGGCGAAATAGAGTTGATGCGTGCTCCACGCTCTCCCCATTTCACAGCTTCTGCCATTACACGTTTCACATTACAGCGTTTGGCCATCTGGTAGGCGTGAAGCGTGTCGCGGATGTTAGCAGGTTGAAGTACATCGAGCGCGAGGAGCTGTTCGGTGGGTGTCGTAGCGAGCAGTTCATCCACTTCGGGAGAGAGAGCCGGCATCCGGTGTCCCGACTGGCTGGAAATAGTCACCCCGGTACCGCCATTCTTAATTACTTTACCGACTTCTTCGAGCAGGACAGCCGTGCCATAAAGGTCCACTTTTAGGATTGTTTCAATAGATGCCTGGCTGGGTGATACTCCTGCCGCATTGATCAGCATGGCAATTTCACCATGTTTCTGCGCCTCGGAAATCAAACTGAGGATAGACTCACGCGACGCGAGGTTCATCTCCACGGCCGCAGTGTCAAACCCGGCCTTGTCCATTGTCTCGGCAATAGCCTCGGCATTCTTCAGGCTTTTGTCACCAAGAATGATTTTCATCCCATATCCTATGCGACGGGCGATTGCCATACCTATCTGACCTGCACCGGTCAGAATCATCACTTCCTTCTTCATATAGCTTTTCAGTTCAATTGATTTGCTTCTTGATTTATGTTCCGATGGCAAAGGTACACGGTTATATCCGGTTCCGGGTTAGATGAATTACTGATTGGTTTACCCAAATTACGGATTTTGCTATTGGGGGAAAAGATAAGTCTGAATGGTTATTGCTACCTGTCAAAAACATCGAGCAAAATTGCATTCAATTCTTGCTCGATGTTTGTTGTCTATATTCGTTGGTGGGTTGAGTCGCTTGGATTTTCCTCATCACATCGGCTTATAGTCCTTTGCCAATCCTCCTTCGCTGGTTTCCTTGTACAGAGAAGGCAGGTCGTTTCCGGTCTCTTTCATAACCTCCACCACCTTGTCGAACGATACGCGGTGTATACCATCGGTGAAAGAAGAGTAGAGGTTGGCATCCAGGGCACGTGCGGCGGCATAGGCATTACGTTCGATGCAGGGAATTTGCACCAGACCACACACCGGGTCGCAGGTCATTCCCAAATGATGTTCCAATCCCATTTCAGCGGCATATTCTATTTGTGCCGGACTGCCTCCGAACAGTTGGTTGGCTGCGGCTGATGCCATGGAGCATGCCACACCTACTTCTGCCTGGCATCCGGCTTCCGCTCCCGAAATGGAAGCATTGGTCTTCACTATGTTTCCTACCAGTCCGGCTGTGGCAAGGGCACGGAGAATACGTATGTCACTGAAGTCCCGGCTTTTCTGAAGATGATAAAGCACTGCCGGAACTACACCGCATGAACCACACGTGGGCGCGGTGACGATGACTCCACCTGACGCATTTTCTTCACTCACAGCCAAAGCATAGGCGAATACCAGTCCGCGTGATTGAAGGGAAGCCTTGTAGCCGCTGGCACGTATATAATAGGTTGATGCTTTCCGACGTAAATTTAGAGGACCGGGCAATACTCCTTCACTGTCCAATCCCCGTTTCACGGCCTCCTGCATGGTTTTCCATACTTCCTGCAGGTAATCCCATATGTCACTTTCCTCACATTCCTTGACGTATTCCCAGTAACTTTTTCCTGTCCGTTCACACCATTGCAGTATTTCAGTCATGTAGTTCATTTCATATACATCCGGAGTATTTACGGATGATGCTCCGTCATTCTCTTCTGCCAAGGCGCCACCGCCTACACTGAATACTGTCCATTGGTCTGTCTCCTTGCCTTCGCTGTCCAAAGAAACGAATGTCATGCCGTTGGGATGGAAAGGCAGGAATATTTTGGGCTTCCAGATTATTTCTACCGGTGCTGCAGGCTGCAGTGTCTCGGTGATGGCAACATTGGTCATGTGCCCCTTGCCGGTAGCAGCAAGACTACCGTATAGGGTTACTTGGAAGGCGGCGGCTTCAGGATGTCTTTCCAGGAATATTTGAGCTGCCTTGCGCGGGCCCATTGTGTGGCTGCTGGACGGACCGGTGCCGATACGGTAAAGTTCTTTGATTGATTTCATATATATTTTAGATTTAATTGTCAATTATCCATTAGCTCAAGTCCACAACGGTAATGCCTGCCCCACCAAATTGTATATGCTCATCGGCAAAGTGGCGCACCCCGGGAACGGTTTCCAGATATTGTCGGATAAGCGTGCGCAGGATACCCGTTCCCGTTCCATGAAGGATACGCACACGCGACATGCCGACGAGGATGGCATCATCAATGAAATAGGTAACGGCTTGCAGGGCTTCGTCACCACGCATGCCGCGGACATCTATGTCTTGCTTGAAATGCAGCTTTTTCTCGTACATGCTGTCTTGGGTCTGGGCACTGATGAAAGTACTTTTGGTGGACACGTCAGCTTGTTTGGGCTGTGTGTTGGTCCGTTCCAGCCTATCCAGCTTGACGGTAGTTTTGATACTGCCGAAAGCGATGACTGCGTTTTTGCCGTTCACTTCCATTACTTCACCTACAGAGGTCTGTCCTTTTATTCTGACATTGCAGCCGGGGACGATGGCTGCGAGACGTTCTACTTCTTTTCGTGCCTGTTGTTCTGCCAAAGCTTGGGCGGATAGCCCGTTCTCTTTTCCTTTGCCCGCTTTCTTTTCCTTTTTCCGGTTCTGCCTTTCTTTCAGCTTTTCCATTTTGCGGGCAATCTTTTCTTCCACTTCCTTGTTGGCAAGTGCCTCCATTGATTCGCGGAAGTCCTTTAATTCCTGGCGGGCCTGGCGTGTCTTTTCTTTTTCCGCCTGGGCTTCTTTGATGGAGCGTATGGTGTTTTCAATACGTGCATTGGCTTCCTGCATCAGTAGCTCAACCTCTTCCTTCGCTTTGCGCAGAATCTCCTTCCGGGATTTTTGTAAATCTTCGATTTCGGTTTGATAACGCTCGATAGTCTCTTCCATGTGCTTTTCACGCTGGCGTATCGTTTGGCGTTTGCCTTCCCAATAGCGCTTGTCGCGCACAATATCTTGCAGGTACTTATCGGCGTTGATGTATTCGCTACCCACAATTTCCGAGGCATCGGTAATGACATCTTCCGGTAGTCCTATTTTGCGGGCAATCTCCACAGCAAACGAGCTGCCCGGATTGCCTATCTGCAACTGGAACAGTGCTTGCATCAGATGGCGGTCGTAGAGCATGGCACCATTTACCACACCTTCATGGTCCTCGGCAAAATGCTTCAGGTTCTGGTAGTGTGTGGTGATGACACCGAACGTTTGTTTTTGGTTGAAACGTTTCAATACGGCTTCGGCAATAGCACCTCCTATCTGAGGCTCTGTTCCGCCACCGAATTCATCAATCAGGATGAGGCTCCGTTCGTTGCAGTTTTTCATCATGATTTTCATGTTCGTAAGATGAGAAGAGTAGGTACTCAAATCATCTTCTATGGACTGTTCGTCACCAATATCAATGAATATGCTGTTGAATATTCCGGCATGACTGCGTTCGTGCATCGGGATGAGCAGTCCGGATTGTAGCATGTATTGCAATAACCCCACTGTCTTCAGACAGACGGATTTACCACCTGCATTCGGGCCGGAGATAATGAGGATACGTTGCTTTTCATTCAGTTCAATGTCAAGAGGTATTACCTTTTTGCCATGTTTGGCGAGAGAAAGTTGCAGGAGCGGGTGTACAGCCATTGTCCAATCCAGCAGTTGTTTGTTTTCGAGAGCCGGTTTCAGACCGGAGATTTGCTCGGCAAACAGAGCTTTGGCACGTATGAAGTCTATTTCGGCGAGGAACTCGTATGACAGCAGTACATCGGGGATAGAGGGGCGCAACTGGTTGGAGAAATCCGTCAGGATGCGGATGATTTCTCTGCGTTCATCGCCTTCCAGTTCCCGTATGCGATTGTTGGCTTCCACGACTTCGGCCGGTTCGATGAATACGGTTTTGCCACTGGCTGATTCGTCGTGTACAATACCGCGTATTTTCCGTTTTAGTGCCGGTGCAACGGGAATAACCAGACGGCCGTCGCGCATAGTGGGGGTCACATCTTTGTCTACGACACCCTCGGACTGGGCACTCCGTAGAATGCTGTTCAACGAGCGGGAGATGCTTCCCATGGTACTTGCCAGTTCCCGGCGGATGCGTGCCAGTTCTGTGGAGGCATTGTCTTTGATTTTCCCGTAAGGAGAGAGGATGCCGTTTATTTTCGCTATAAGCTGCGGGAAAACGGTAATGTCTCCTGCCAGTCTCTTCAGGCAAGGGTAGGGTGAAGTACCTTCTTCTTCGTCATCGTCACTTTTCTGCAGGAAGCGTACAATATCGCGTATGGTCTCCAGCGAACGGCGCAGGTCGAAAAGTTCTTGCTCGTCCAGATACATGCCTTCCACGCGTATGCGTTTCAATGACGTGCGTACATCGAAGAAATATTGTGCCGGAAAATTATCTTCTTCTTGGAGTATGCGCACAAATTCAGTGACTTGGTTCAGACGTTCTTCCACCTCTCCAAAGCGGTCGGAGAATGCCATATCCGTCACCCGTTCTTCACCAAGCGTACTGAGACATTTTTCTTTCAGCAATTGGCGTATTTGGTCGAAACCTATTTTCTGTTCAAAGTTCTGTGGATATATCATGGTGCAAAAGTACTATTAATTCATGAAAAAAGAGAAAGGAAGTTTGCAGAATTAAAAATGATTCGTACCTTTGCACCGCTTTAAGAGGAAAGCATCCTTGAAAACATATTTTGGAGAGGTGGC
>CAJJYX010000176.1 GCA_905197435.1 uncultured Bacteroides sp. | reverse complement strand
AGCGCCGTGAGGACAGTCTGAAGCATCTTTAAGGAGGGCGAATATGGAACTGATTCAAATTGATTCTGTAAAGAAAGTTTTCACCGACACTACATATGTTAGTCCGTACCACCCACTTCCAGACGTTCTTTTTGTGGATGCAGAAACCGGCGTTGTCTATTTTAATGGCCAATATCCCCGCTACGACTCCAACGGCAGGATCATGGTCATCCCCAAGGATCGACTTCCGGACATCATTGCGCGGGCCAAAGCCCAAGCAGCCACTTTGGTAGCGGAATCACAAAGGAATCATAGCATTCAGGTATAACCTGCTGTCCGTTCCATTTCCCTTTTTGCAGGAACAGTTGCCCCATCTTGGCGAGGTCTTCTGTTTTGAGGTACAATCCCCAGCCTCCGGTGTTGATGCCTTGCGGGCTTTCCTGCCATTGGATGTTTACAATGCCGAGCGGCCGGAACAGGCGGGGGTAGAGATAATCCACCACTTTCTCACCTGTCACTTTCTGCACGATGGCTGAAAGCATGTAGGTTCCCAGGCTGTTGTAAGTGTAGAAGGTGCCGGGTGCATGTTCCACGGGAAAGGCAAGGAATTCCTGTACCCAATCGGCTCCTGTCTTTTTACGTATCGTTCCGGTTGGGTCGGTGTCGTGTCCGCAGTTCATGGTCAGCAGGTCGCGTATGGTCATGGCTGCCAGATTTTCACTGACGGTTGCCGGAAGTTTGTCTGGAAAGAAAGAGATAACCTTGTCCGTCAGTTTCAGTTTGCCTTCAGAGATGGCAAGCCCCACGGCGGTGGCGGTGAATGTTTTGCTGACGGAATTCAGGATGTGCGGTTCATCCTCTTTTCTCTCGCCCATCCATTCTTCGGCAATGACATTGCCATGCTGCACAATCATGATGCTGTGCAGGTCTTGACCGGCTTCCTTTACAGCGTTCAGATATTTGTTCATGGCTTTGTCCAGCTTCGGGGAAGCGGTGGCACGGGGCAGTCCCTTGGTCAGCTGGTTGATGGACACCAGTTTTATGCCCTTGTCTTCAATGGCTTTCTTGATGCGGGAGCTTGTCAGCAGGTCGGTCACTCCTTGGCGGTCCAGAGCCACGTCTTCATATCCGATATGGAAGACGGTTTTCATTTCATCGTTGTCCAGTGCCGGATGGTCGAGGAATAGATAGCGTTTGTTCGGCTCCAGCTTGTCCAATGCCTTGATGAAACTGTTTTCTTTTTCTTCGGCGGTCCTTTTTGGACCGTCGTACCCGATGTAGGTGAACCGGTAGTCCTTGGAGGAGTCCATGCGGTCAATGGACGGCAGGTTATATTCTTTGGCAAGCCGTTGCACCAACTCGTTCACCTCTTTGCTGAATCCGGTGGAGAGCATGTGTCCGGACAGATGGCTGAGCTGCGGAATGCTTTTCAGCGTTGTTTCTATCTGTGCACGGAATTCTTGTTCTATCTCTTTGATGTCCCATTTCTGCTCCATAACGGCTTGTCCCGGATAGGCCGGGTTGGGAGACATCATGGGATAGAAATATCCGTTTTCATCCGTCAGGCTGGGGCAATGGGTCAGTGGGCGCCATTTCACGTTCTCCCACTCACTGGTGATGACGAGGTGCAAGCCGACATCCAGTCCCGGATTCTCCTTCAGCATCTTGACGGCTTCCGGATACCATGCTGCTACGGGCATGACTTCCACGCTGCGGGCAATTCCCGAGCGATAGGTTTCGATACAAGCTTCGTTGACGGAATGCAGGGCACCGAGGTCGTCGATGCGGATGACAAGTGTCGGGGCGTTAGACTGTCCCCATACCGGCAATGCCCCTACTGCGAGCAGGCCTCCGGCAATCATGTTTTTCAGTCTTAAAGGTTTCATGTATGGTAATGATATAGTGGAATGAGAATACAGAGGAAGGGGCGGCTGATTACAACTTAGTCTCTCCCTCTACATAATTTTCGAGGAATAGGTTCTCGCCGTCGAAGACAGCATATGAGAAGTAGTTTATCCAATCACCGAGGATCAGTATGCGGGCGGTGCTGCTCAGCATCAGGTCCAGTTCGATGTGGCGGTGGCCGTAGATAAAGTAGTTGATGTTGGGATGGCTTTTCAGGTATTCTTTGGTGTAGAGTACCAGATATTCGTTGTTTTCTCCCATGTATTCGGGTTCTTTCCCGTCTATGCGTTTCAGACGGCTGTGTTTGGCCCAGTTCAGTCCCAACTCCATGCTCCACCGGGGATGCAGGGCCGAGAACATCTTTTGGAGGGTGTGGCTGGGGAACATGGCGCGCAACATCTTGAATTTCTTGTCCGGGTCGCCCAGTCCGTCACCGTGGGCAAGGTAGAACTCTTTTCCGAAGATTTCGGTAGTCAGTGGCTCGCGGTGTATGATGACGCCGCATTCCTTGGTCAGATAGTCACCGCACCAAAGGTCGTGGTTTCCCGTGAAGAAGTGGACTTCCACTCTCAGGTCGGTCAGTTCGGACAACTTGCCCAGGAAGCGCGTATAGCCTTTGGGCACGACGGTACGGAATTCGTACCAGAAGTCAAACATGTCTCCCAGCAGATATACGGCGGATGCCTTGTGCTTGATGCTGTCCAAAAAGTTGACCAGCCTACGTTCTTGGGTTCGTCCGTGTTCGATGGCTCGTGAGCCCAGGTGAGCATCCGAGAGGAAATATACATTCTTCATTTCTTTGATGGATAATTGGTAATGGAAAATTGACCTAAAGGAATCCCAATTCCAGTTTTGCTTCTTCGCTCATCATGTCCTTGTCCCATTCGGGCTCGAAGACGAGATTGACGGTGGCGGAGGTCACGCCGTCGATGGATTCCACCTTTTGGCGCACGTCTTCCATGATAAAGTCGGCTGCCGGGCAGTTGGGGGCGGTCAGCGTCATATCGATGGTGGTTTCTCCCTGGTCGGAGACGTCTATTTTGTAAATCAGTCCCAAGTCGTATACATTGACCGGTATTTCCGGGTCGAATACGGTTTTGAGCATGGAGACAATTTTCTCTTCTATTTCAAATTTGGTCATATTCGTAGGGTTATTATGTAGGTTTTCAAAGAGCAAAGCTATGGAATTTAATTGAAAATGCAAAGGAACGCCCTTCTTTTCATTACTTCGGGGGAGGGTTTGACGGTGGGGCACATGCTTCACCTTTTTGGGGAAACTTCCGTTGGCTCTGGTGTAAACTCCCTTTTGGGATTATTCATAGCAACCCTTCGTCGTTGAAACTGTAATACTTCCCGTCCGTGACGATAACGTGGTCGGTCAGGTGTATGTTCATTGTCCGGGCGGCTTTTCTGACCAGTTCCGTCAGATGCCGGTCTTCGTTGCTGGGGCGTGGGCTGCCGGAGGGATGGTTGTGGACAAGGGCTATTTGCGTGGCGCGTTGCAGCAGGGCTTCGCGCAAGATGCTGCGCACGTCGGCCGTGGTCTGGTCGATGCCACCACGGCTGATGCGTATTTTGCCTATCACTTTGGTGGCTTGGTTCATGAGCAGCACCCAGAATTCCTCTGTGGCAAGGTCGCAAAGCAGGGGGTGAAACAGCTCGTAGATGTCGGTGGAGGAGCGGATGGCGGTACGTTCGGGGTGTTCTTGCAACTTGCGGCGCTTGCCGAGCTCCAGAGCTGCCATGACGGTAATACTTTTGGCGGGACCGAAACCTTTGAACCGGGAGAAGTCCCGTACTTCCCATTTGGCCAGCCGGTTGAGGTCGTTGCCACAGGTGGCGAGTACACGTTGCATCAGTGTCACGGCTGTTTCTTCCGTATTGCCGGAGCCGATGAGAATGGCGAGCAGCTCGGCATCGCTCAAGGCTTCCGTCCCTTTCTGCATCATCTTTTCCCGCGGGCGATCCTCTTCCGCCCACTGGTTGATATTCAGTTTCTCCATTCCTAATCTTCCTTTTCCCGATTTGTCAAGTCTGTCTGCCCCTGCCGGTCACTCATCACTTATAAAAGTTTTTTCTGAAAGCCTCGAATTCATCTTTGCCGAGTATGCAACGGCCCCACCAGGCTCGCAGGAATCCCGTTCCGTATCCGATGAGCTGTATAAAGGAGGCGGCAACGGAGTAGCATCCGATGCTGAGGCTGCGATTCCGAACGGTGGAATCTGCGCATACCAGAAGCGCATAAAGAACGATTGGCAGCAGGCTGTATGAACAGAAGGGCGTTCCAAGCAGGAATATGGCTACTCCAAGGGTGAATGCGGCCGGCAGCAGATGGACAAGTTTCAGTGATTCCGGATATTTCTTGTACAGGTTGATACGGGCAATTCCGGAATTGTGTACCTGCTTGAAGAACTTCCTGAAGTCTGTCCGGCGTTTGTGGTACACCCAGGCGCCGGGGAACAGCCGGCAGGTATATCCTCCCTTGAAGATTCGGATGCTGAAGTCTATGTCCTCCCCGAAGCGCATCCGTGAGAATCCGCCCAAGGCTTGGTACACCTCCCGCCGCACGCCCATGTTGAAGCTCCGTGGGTAGAACTTGTCCATCTTCTTCTTTCCCCCGCGGATGCCGCCGGTGGTGAAGAAAGAGGTCATGGAGTAGTTGATGGCTTTCTGTATGTCCGTGAACGACTCGTGCGCGCGGTCTGGGCCTCCGAAGGCATCGGCAGCTTCATGCTGCAGTTCTTTTTCCACTGCGGCAAAATAGCCTTCGGGCAGGATGCAGTCCGAATCCAGTATTATCAGGTAGTCGCCCTTGCTTCGTTCCGCCCCGTAGTTGCGGGTTTGTCCGGGGCCGGAGTTGGGCTTGTTGTAGTAGTGCACGTCTAATAGTTTCCGGTACTTCTCTGTGACAGACTTGCAGGGGACGGAGGACCCGTCTTCTACCACAATCACTTCAAAGTCCTTGAAACTTTGTTGCGTCAGGCTTTGCAGCAGTTCGTCCACCTCGTCGGGACGGTTGTATACGGGGATGATGACGGAGTATCTCATTTGTATGGTTCCATATTTTGATTACCTCCGCAAAGATATATATTATTTAAACTTTGTAGATGAATAAATGAAAAGAAAAATCCCCGGATGCCGAGCGGCACCGGGGATGCTATGAAAGGGGCATTAGCCTGACTTCAAAAATACTTATGCTTTTACGCGGCTTACGTAAGAACCGTCGCGTGTGTCGATTTCGATTGTCTCACCTTCATTGATGAACAAAGGAACGCGTACTGTTGCGCCGGATTCCACGGTGGCAGGCTTCAGCGTGTTGGTTGCTGTATCGCCTTTCAGTCCCGGTTCTGTGTAAGTAATCTTCTGCTGAACCTTGATGGGCACATCGGCATAGAGGACGGTTTCCGTGGAAGCGTCCGATACCACGTCTACTATCATTCCTTCGAGCAGGAAGTCAACACCGTTGATGAGGTCGTGCGCGATAGGAATTTGGTCGAAAGTCTCCTGATTCATGAATTGGTAGTTGTCACCGTCATGATAAAGGTATTGGTGGGGACGACGTTCCACGCGTACATCTTCCAGTTTCTCACCGATGTTGAAACGACGTTCCAAAACGTAGCCGTTAACCACGTCTTTCAGTTTGGTACGCATGAAAGTATTACCTTTTCCCGGCTTTACGTGCAGGAAGTCGATACAGAAATACAGCTTGCCGTCCATACGGATGCAAGTTCCGATTTTAATGTCTTGAGCATTAATCATACTTATAGTCTTTATATTATTATATTGGTATTTACTTCGTTAGTGCTGGTTTGCGGGTGCAAAAGTAATGGAAATCGGTAAAAAACACAAAAACTTTTGAGAGAAAATGAGTTATCTCTTGGTTTATTTGAAAAAAGTACCTATTTTTGCAGCCCGAATTCGTGAGAATAATAACATAAAAACAAGATACAGTAATGAAAAGAACATTTCAACCCTCTAACAGAAAGAGAAAGAACAAACACGGTTTCCGTGAGAGAATGGCTACAGCAAACGGCCGCAGAGTATTGGCAGCACGTCGTGCTAAAGGCAGAAAGAAACTGACTGTTTCTGACGAATACAATGGAGTGAAGGCATAATAGGCCCCGTTTCGTTAGTATAAAGAAATAAGGGAGCTGCAAAGGACTGAAACCGGTCTTTTGCAGCTTTTCTTTTGTATAGTCGTTCGTGGACGTCAGATTGTCTTATGCTGAAATAGGTAGACACATTAACAAACAAATAAAATTTATACCT
>CAJJYX010000175.1 GCA_905197435.1 uncultured Bacteroides sp. | reverse complement strand
ACGTAATTATGACTAACTAATTCATTCAAATCTGATGTTGCAAAGATACGGCATCAGCGTTAACCGTGCAATCGCACAAATTAGGTATAATGGAAGAAAGCGGTCATCATAAATAGGTAGCACCACCATAGAAAGTCAGGAATTGGCATAACTGTGCATGCCCCCAAGGATATAATTCACTCCGAAATAAGTCATCAGGACCGTCAGGAAAGCAGCAATCATATAGATATGGAAGAACAGGGGCTTTCTGAAAATGCGCAGGCTGCGCGCATGGAACGCCACGCCATAGACCATAAATGTAATCAGTGCCCATACCTCCTTCGGGTCCCAAGCCCAATAGCGCCCCCATGAAACGTTGGCCCAGACCGCACCCAGAAAAATGCCGGCTCCCAAGAAGAATGTGGCGGGATAAAGCAGCAACCGGCTGAGCAGCATCAGCATCCTGGCAGAACGGCGGAGGCACAATGCCAATATGCCGTTCAGCATCATAAAGGCGAACAAAGCGTAGGACATCATTATCAATGATACGTGCGTACTGAGCCACGGGGAGACGAGTACGGGCATCAGGGGAGTGATTTGGGGATTCATCTGTCCCAAATAGGAAACCAGCAAAGCAAAACCGGACAGCAGAAAGCCGAAAGGCACCGTAAACGGGAAACGCCTCCGGCACAAACACGCCAGAAACAGCGCACACAATGCCATGAACTGCATCGTTTCGTACCCGTTGCTCAACGGTATGCGCCCACCGATATACCACCTCAGGGCATATCCGAAAAGCTGGAAGAGAAACGCTGCATAAAGAGAAACCCGGAAAAAGGTATCTGCCAAGCGTGAAGGGAACATGCCGACCCGGCCGGAAGAATCCGGTGCCGCCGGACGGTGCAGGCCACGGTATAGCAAATGGAAGAACGCCAGCAGCCCTACCGTAAGGTTGAACATGAACAGCCATTTGCTGAAAGGGATGCGGTTGTACAGCAACTCTGCATATATCCTCGTATCGGAAACGGGCTTCACACTCCCGTCTGCCGGCAAGGGACGAATCAGCGTACCATTCCGCAACATCAGAATAAGCCCCACCTTCTCGTCGGCCTCGGCAACGGCTTTCTCCAAGGAAGACATCTTTCCGGACCGGTCCTGCCCTCCCTTCCAGTACTTTTGCAGACGGTAGTTCTCTCCGTCAAACAAATCGGTCAGGCGAGCGTAGGATGTGTCCAGATGAAGCAGGCGGCGGAGCTCCGCACTTTTGATATAAATCATTGGCTCATGCTGCCAAACCTCCGGGCGCAGAAGCCATCCGCTAATCACTTGCTCGGGCGTCATGCCGCCATAAGCCGGTTTCCCCGTAAGCTTCAGCACAAAATCCCGTGCAAGGGTATTGAAAGGGACTACGCGGTCATTGTATATCACCTGCTTGCACGCAAGGCTGTCCGCCTGCTTGCGCGCCAGTGCCGGAAGGCTTCTTCTTTCCGCATGCACCGCGCTTCCCGTGCATAGCAACAGCAGCACAAACATGCCGCCTTTCTTCAGCAAGGGATGCCTCAGCAACCTGCGGAACTCTCCGCCACGGCTGACGAGCATCCAGAGCATAGAGATGCCCAGCAATATGTATCCGGCATAGGTAAGCCCAATTCCCCACGGGTCGTAGTTCACAGTCAGCCAGCTTCCCTTCATATCCTCATCGAATGAAGACTGATAAAAACGGAACCCCTCACGCGACAGGATGCGGTTCATGGAGACCGGCTGTTCACCGTGGATATAGCTGATGTAATCGGCCGGAGCATCCGTGCCCGGATAATAGTCAATCCGGAAGCTGTCCAGGCGTAAGGTAAACGGGAGTTCGCGAACCTGCCGGCTGCCTTGCTCCACATAGCTGTTTGTCTCGTTGCCGACGGTAAGATGCACGTAACCCTTCCGGCTGCCGAGAAACGTAATCATGGCTCCCGCCAAAATCACGAGGAAGGAGCCATGCAACAACAACGTCGGGAGACGCCGCCACAACCGTTGCCTGACAAGCACAACAACCGTCATCGCAGCAAGGACTCCCCACAAACAACAAAACCAAATTGTATGATAAATATGCTTTTCTACAAAATCGGTCCCGCGTATCTGCTCGGCAAATGTAGTTGCAGCAAGCAGAGCCACCAGGCAGACATAGACAGCAATAAGATACTTTTTCAATTAAAAGCCATTGATTAAATTAAACATCAATACGGGGAAAACTCCTTGTTCTCCAAAGATTTCACACCCATGCACTCCATCTCTATCAACCAGCCCGGCCGGCAAACCGGAGCATGTACAAAGACTTTCGGAGTATCCGGGAAGCGTTTGTCGTACATCTGCTTGACAACCGTATAGTCAGCAGCATCACGCAAATATACAATCATCTGTCCCAAATCGTCGAACGTGCAGCCGGCTTCTTTCAACAGCGCCCCTACATTTTCCCACATGCGTTCCGTCTGTTTGCGAATATCTCCGGGATACACCACCTCACCTTTATTGTTGATGCTCGCAGTGCCCGAAATGAACACTTGCCGGCGGTCGCCATAATCCACATACGTGCCCCGTTCGAAGCTGACGCCATATTCATAAGTAGGATTCAGATGGGTCGGCGCATAGAGGTAGTGAATCTGTTCCGGCTTCAAGCCGTCTACGGCATAAGTGTCCATCTGGACCGTCACCTTAGGGTCGGCATGGCGGCCTCCGATGCCGGTACTGGAAATGTAGTGGGTCTTCTCCGTCAGGTTCTGGGTGACAAACACCTCATTGCGCGCCTTCACTACGCCGGCATAATTCACATCTACATTCTGCACAAAAAACCAAGTGCGTATGCAGTTATCAGCCAACTTGCAGCCTTGTTCCATAAGCTGCATCACATAGTCATTCAGCAGCAGGCGGGTCTGGTACTCCGAATTGGCGGCACGGTTGAAAGCCCCGCCTCCCCAAAGATGACGGTAAGCGCCGTGCTTCACCTCGAACAAGCCGTTATGAAGCACTTGCGTGTCCACACCCTTTTGCAGATAGGCCCACAGTGCAATCTTGGTACCGTTCAATGGCGGTTGCTCTACAACAGAGAGAGCACAATCCGAACTCTCCGCCGAGAGTGCCAGCAGCATATCAGCCTGGTTGGCAGCATCACTCAGAAAGTAGCGCTTAAATATGGCGACAGCACCTTGCAGTTCATCCTCACGCAGTTTATAGTAGGTTTCAATCACCGCATTCAGCTGTTCGGCATAAGTTGCTTCCGGCGTGGTGGCATGAATCATTACGTGATATTCCGAAACACCTGTTTCTGTTTCATATTTAAAGATTTCGGTCAAGGTCTGTTCTGTTTGTTTTTGTTGTTTAACGTTGTTGTTCATAACAATACTGTTTATCGGTTGTTGTTTAATAAGAAAATATGAATGTTCAATTCATCATCTTTCCTTGGCTCCATTATCAATCCACTTCCTGATTAAAGTAAGCAGATTCTCTTCCTCTGACATAAGCCGGGAATGGTCGATAGCCCATTCCGCACTCATATCTGTTGTAAGAATGTTATATAAAATGCTCTCACCCGACTTGCCCGGGTCGACACGTTGCTGCCCGGGAACCATGGTGGAAGCAGCTCCGTACAGGTCGGCATAGCTCCGTCCTTCCGTCAGGTGCAGCCCTGCCGCCGGCTCTCCGGAACCGGCTCCATGACACTGTATGCACTTATCAGTGAAAACCGTCTTCTGTATGGTACCATACATGCTGATGTCCAAAGTTCCCACATCCATCCGGATGGTATCCGCCGTTGCCGGCGCTTCCATAGAGTAGAAAGTGGCAATGCGCTCCCTGATGGAATTGGACACACATACTTCCAATGTCCTGACCTCATCGCCTATACCGCTCATCACCACTTCCACATGCCCGTTGTCTGCAATGGAAACGGATAAATCTTTGGCTATGGCAGAATAGGAAGAGTTCTCGGCAAAACCAGCCAGCACCACATTGTAGTCGGAATGCCAGTTGTCCAAGCCTACCAAATCAGCAGTCAGTTTCACTACACGCCCCTCTTCCGTCACTGTAATCTCCTTCTCGGGTATCCGCCCTTCATCACACGAAGAAAAGAAAACAGCAAGAAAAACTGCATAAAAAAAATAGTTCCATTTCATCAGAAAATCCTTTCTTCCATTGGTTAGAATGAATATTGCAACAATACGGTAGCCGAATGCGTAGCCAAACCTAAGTTGTCATTGTCACGGTCGAGCTGCGTATCGTGTCCCCAACGTGCCACATATTGATACATGGCCTGCAACTTCAGGTTGCATCCCTTGAAGAAATAGTTGACACCTACGGAAGGCATGTTCAAAAAGCCGTCGTCGCCCATGCCATTACGGTTGAACATATCATAGCGAGCCGCCATCTGCACACGGGGAGCCACAAAATAACCTCCTTGTATGTAGCCGCCCAAATAATTATAAGTCTCGTTTATCTTCTGGCGCTTAGTGAAGCCCACATTCATGTAATAAGCCTCTGCCGCCAAGTAGAGCTTATTCTTCAGCATGGCGAACTCCAACCCTACGCGCGTGTCGTTCGTGCTTTCATTCTCACTCTCTACATTAATTGACCCTGATACACCAAACAGCAACTTGTCTTCATGCAGACGATTGGGGTTACCCTGCGTGGAGGGCATCACGCCTTTAGGCATATAAGTCAGACGACCTGCATAAAGCAAGGAAGGAATGTGCCAGTCGTCGCTTATGGTCTTGGAAGCGCTGTTGACAGAGATTCCGGTACCATTAAACAAGCCCACTTCATAGCCCAGCTTGTCCTGCACCAATCCGTGAAGTTCCACACCCAAGTCAAAACCGGTGCCGATGTTCGGAGTAACCGCATTCAGCGAATAAGGCATGATGACGGGAGAGGTCAGGGAAATGGGGAGCTGTGGCATCAACGTTTCGCCCAATGTAGTGAGGTAGGCATGAGAGAAAGGTGTCTTAAACTTACCTACACGCAACGAAAGCTGCTTCTTGAACTGCACGTCAAACCATGCCTGCTGCAATAATGCACCGCCGCTGGCAGCAGCATTCAGTGAAAGATTGAATGACACCTTGCCGAAAGCCTTGCCGGTAAAGCCCAACACGGCATAAGGTACAGCAAACCCGGAGTTGGCAAAATTGTCCTGGTTATATGCCTTGTCCAATCCTTCGTCATCATACCAGTTCAGATTTGCACTGGTCTGTACCAACAGGTAAGGCTTAAAGACAAAGTCACCCTTTTTACTGGCAATGGTGAAGCCTTCGCGGCCTGCCAATGAAACGACTCCATTTTCTGTATCTTCTTCATGCTGTGCCATCACTCCCAACGGCAGTGCAAACAGCGCAGCCAACATAATTATTTTCTTCATAATCAGTATATCTTCTTTATTTTCGTATATCTTTATTCTTAAAGTGATTCCAAGAAACGAACCAGTGCGTCGCGGTCTTCTTTGCTCATGTTCTTGAACAGGTTCTTAGAGGCCTCGCCTTCACCGCCATGCCACATTATGGCTTCTACATAATTGCGCGCACGTCCGTCGTGCAGGAAATAAGTGTGGCCATTCACCTTTCTCTGCAAACCAATCCCCCACAAAGGAGTTGTACGCCACTCGTTGCCACGTGCCAAACCACTGACATAATTGTCGTTCAAGCCAACTCCCATGATTTCCGAGCCCATATCGTGAAGCAGGAAATCAGAATAGGGATGAATGGTCAGTCCGCCCAGCCAAGGCAAGTGAGTGCCCATCAACAAGGTTGTGCCGCGCTTTCTGGTATGCAGGGTAGTGACATGGCAAAGATGGCACTTGGCTTTATAGAAGTTCTGCTCGCCTTTTATCACTTCCGGGTCGTTCACATCCCGGCGGGCAGGCACTCCCAACGACTGCATATACAAATCGACATCCTCCATGTCCTCGGCCGAAATATCCAGTTTGTCATACATCAGCCCCATCATGCTGCCTTGGTTCACCTGTGCTTGTCCCTCGCATATTTCCTCCGGATAGCGGCTGTTGGTCATACCCATGTCGCTGGAAAATCCCAGTTCCACAGTCAGGTCCTGATGCTGTGCCTTGTTGCCCGAAACACCGATGCCCAACACGCCTTTCTCCTTTACATAGTTGCAGCGTCCGCTGATGCCATACTCCGGATAATTGCTTTTGGCGGCAAGAGCCTCCAGTTCCACCGGGTCCAACGCCATCATCGGCCCCA
>CAJJYX010000174.1 GCA_905197435.1 uncultured Bacteroides sp. | reverse complement strand
ATGATGAAGTCGATGCCGCCGTTGTAGCGGATGATTTCGAGCATGCCTCCGGCCAGCAGGGTGATAATGATGAGTTCGCCCATACCGGTGATGCCTGTTCCCATGGCTCCGAACCAGTCGAAGAAAGCGGTTCCTGCACTCGTGCTTTCGGCAGAAGCGGGGATGATGCCGAAGAAGCCTGTTGCCGTGCAGATGCCGATGAGTCCTGTCGAGATGATGCCCAGTAGCAGTACCAGCATGACGTTGACGCCGGCTATGGCTGTGCCCAGTACGATGAGGTAGGGGATTACCTTTATCCATTCGATGGCCTGTACTTGCGGTGAGGCAGAGACGGACAATCCTTGGAAGATATAGATGCCCAGCACGATGAGGGCTGCCGGTACCACAATCATAAAGTTTACGCGGAACTTGTCCTTCATCACACAGTCCTGTGTCTTGGTCGATGCAATGGTAGTATCGGATATGAAGGACAGGTTATCTCCGAAAAACGAACCTCCCACCACAATGGCAACCATATAGGGCAGGTCGATGCCTGTTTTTTCTGCCAGTCCTACGGCTACGGGGGTCAGTGCTACGATGGTTCCTACGCTTGTCCCTACTGAGAGGGAGATGAAACAGGCGGCAATGAAAATGCCTGCCAGCAGCAGGTTGTCCGGCAATATGTGCAGAGTCAGATTCACCGTTGCATCGATGGCTCCCATCTGCTTGGCGCTTTGGGCGAATGCTCCTGCAAGGACGAATATCCATACCATCAGCATGATGTTCTTGTTGCTGGCACCTATGGAGAATTGATGGATGCGCTGCTCCAGATTCAGCCCGCGTGTGATGGCGATGGCATAGCAGGACGAGGCGAGGAAGGCTACCGTGATGGGAACTTTGTAGAAATCGTTTACGAAGAGTGAAGTCACCAGATAGAGGCAAAGGAACACCGCCAACGGACTAAGTGCCCACCAGCCACTTTTCTGTTTAGGGGTTGTATCGATTGTTGTTGACATAGTTGTACTGTTTTGGTCGAGATTAATGGGTGAAATCAATTTCGCCGCAAAGGTAACAAAAACAAAGAGCGGTACAAAATGGTTTTGTCCGCCCTTCATATATATATCCGTCTTTAATTTTTAATTCTCGATTCACAAAGTTACTCCGGTCTTGAAGATGGCTATTTCCTTGTAGCCTTTCTTTTCATTGTTCACGAGTTCGCCGCTTGCTACTTGGATGATATATTCGATGAAGCGCCCGCAGGTTTTCTCCATCGGCTCGTTCTCGATGATTACCCCGGCGTTGAAGTCAATCCAGCCCGGTTTGTTCTTTGCCAGTGTGGAGTTGGTGGAAATCTTCAGGGTCGGCACATAGGTTCCAAACGGTGTTCCGCGTCCTGTGGTGAACAGCACCATGTGGCATCCGCAAGAGGCGAGGGCAGTGGTTGCAACAAGGTCGTTTCCCGGAGCGGACAACAGGTTCAGTCCTTTTGCTTTCAGACGCTCGCCATACGGAAGAACTCCTTCCACATAGCTCTTGCCGCACTTTTGCGTGCATCCCAGCGCCTTGTCTTCCAGTGTCGAGATGCCACCCGCCTTATTGCCCGGAGATGGATTTTCGCCCACCGGCTCGCCGTGTGAGAGGAAGTATTCCTTGAAGTCATTGATCAGCTTCACGGTAGCCTCGAACAATTCCTTGGTGCGGCAGCGATTCATCAGAATGGTTTCTGCACCAAACATTTCCGGGACTTCCGTCAGTACGCTGGTACCGCCTTGTGCCACAAGGAAGTCGGAGAACATGCCCAATAGAGGATTGGCGGTGATGCCGGAGAAACCGTCTGACCCACCGCACTTCAAGCCTACGCGCAGTTCGCTTAGAGGAATATCCTCACGCCGGTCCTGACAGGCTTTGGCATAAAGTCCGCGTAGCAGCTTCATGCCTTCTTCATATTCATCGCCCACTTTTTGGGCAACCATAAATTTCACACGGTCTTGGTCATAATCTCCCAGGAACTCGCGGAATGCGTCCGGTTGGTTGTTTTCACACCCCAGGCCTACCACAAGCACAGCTCCTGCATTGGGATGCAACACCATGTCACGAAGGATTCTCTTTGTATTCTCATGGTCGTCACCCAGCTGGGAACAACCGTAGTTGTGCGGATAGGCCATGATTGCATCCACACCTTTTCCACCCGTCTCGCGGCGCAAGCCTTCGGCAAGCCGGTTGATGATTCCGTTGACACAGCCCACTGTCGGAATAATCCATATTTCATTGCGTACGCCTACATCTCCGTTCTTACGTTTGTATCCTTTAAAGGTCAGGTTCGACTTGCTAAAGTTGAGGTTTTGGACCGTAGAGCTGAGATCGGCATCGACAGGGTTGTATGTGTACTCCAGTAACCCCGACAAGTTGGTCTTGATGTTGTTTTCATTCATCCAATCTCCCTGCTTTTGCGCCTTTCTGGCATGGCCGATGGGGTATCCGTATTTAATGACGTCTTCGCCCTCAGCAAAATCTTTCAGTGCAAATTTGTGTCCGGCTGGAATATCCTCGTTCAATGTGATTTCTTTCCCGTCTACCGTGATTTTTTCACCTGCAGACAGCGCTACAATGGCCACTGCGACATTGTCGGCCGGGTTGATTTTCAGGTACTTTGTTTTCATTGATGCTGGTTGTTAGTCCTCCGTCCCCTGCTAAAGAGGGAGGAGAATATTCCATTTACTCCTTGCATGGGAGGATTTTGCTTGCAGAACTGTTTTACCTTTCCCTTCGGGAGGAGCGAGGGGTGGGGTATTTTTATTTATTGTAATAGAACTCGATATTCTCTTTCGTCAGCAGGTCAATCGGCATGAAGTTCTCCCTTGTGATTTCCTTCTTCAGAATCAAGTATTCGCACAGTGACTTGATGCCGTCGAATCCTTGCAGGGTAGGTTGCTGTGCTATGAGAAAAAAGATGCTTCCCTGCTTCAGGCAGTCTACGTTGCGTTGCAGCAAGTCATAGCCCATCAAGTTGAAATCCTTTTTCTGTTTCTTCAGCAAGTATTCCCCGATGATGTATGCTTTGGAATTGAAAGTGATACCGTTCTTCACGGTCGGATGTTGCAGAAAAAACTCGTCCAGCATCTGTGTATCCTCGCTGTCGCGCTTGGCGTGCAGGTCCAGTTCCCAGATGTGGCAGGTGGGATGATGCTCCTGCATGTATTCGCGAAAACCTATTTCGCGGCGTTCCTGCTGGTTTGAACCTACAATTCCTTCATTTATCTTGCGGAAGATGACTATTTCCTGCGCGTCTTCTCCGGCAAGCAACATCAATATGCGGGCGGCAAAATATCCGCTTTGGTGAGAGTTTTGTCCGTAGAAGGAGAGGGCAGGTTCTTCCTTTATATTGGAATCTATATATATATAAGGTATATGATGCAACGTCAATTCATCAGTGAAAGGCTTGGTATATTGCGGAACGGTAGGGGCAAGCATTACTCCGTCCGGCTCGAGTGTCAGAATCTGTCCGGAGGCTTCCACGAATGAATGGTAATCGTAGGGGTCATAATAAGAGAGGTGTACGGCGACGTTGAAATCAGAGTAAGTCTCCACGGCATTGTGTATGCCTGTTTCCACGTCTGTCCAGTATTCTCCTTTCTCGTGCTGCGGCAATAGGCAGGCAAATGCATACTTCTTGTTAGAAGCCAGTGCGCTGGCATACATGTTGGGCTGATAATCCAGTTGCTTCAGGATTTCTTCCACCCGCTTCCTACTGGATTCGGAAACGCCGCTGCGTCCGTGAATCACACGGTCGACGGTTCCCACCGAAACATCTGCCATCTTGGCGATATCTTTTATTCTGATTCTTTCTGGCATGGGTTCTTTTTTGTTTCTTGTGCTCGTACACAATAATAATCTTAATATTTGCCGGACAAATATATGATAATTTTTTGTATTTCAAAAATTATTGTATCTTTGTGCCCGCACACGAAGGCTATGAAGAACGAACCGTATTTTAGTTTACTCTCCATGGTATCAGGTGATTAAGGCTATTTTTGGCCCTAAAATGACAAATTGAAAGTTCTAAATTAATCACATATTAAAAAATAAATAAGATTATGGGAAAGAAAGTCGTTACATTAGGTGAAATCATGCTGAGGCTGTCTACTCCGGGAAACACCCGTTTTGTGCAGTCCGACTCTTTTGATGTAGTATATGGTGGTGGCGAGGCCAATGTGGCTGTCAGCTGTGCCAACTACGGACATGATGCTTATTTTGTAACCAAATTGCCGAAACATGAAATTGGCCAGTCGGCTGTCAATGCACTGCGCAAGTATGGCGTAAAGACAGATTTCATTGCACGTGGTGGTGACCGTGTAGGTATCTACTATCTTGAGAGCGGTGCATCCATGCGTCCCAGTAAGGTAATCTATGACCGTGCACACTCTGCCATAGCCGAAGCCGATGCGGCAGATTTTGATTTCGATGCTATTATGGAAGGTGCCGATTGGTTCCATTGGTCCGGTATTACTCCCGCCATCTCCGACAAGGCTGCCGAACTGACCCGCTTGGCATGCGAGGCCGCCAAGCGTCATGGCGTTACGGTGTCGGTAGACCTCAACTTCCGCAAGAAACTTTGGACCAAGGAAAAAGCCCAGTCCGTCATGAAGCCTTTGATGCAGTATGTCGATGTTTGCATCGGCAACGAAGAAGATGCTGAACTCTGCCTCGGTTTCAAGCCCGATGCAGATGTGGAAGGCGGCAAGACAGATGCTGAAGGTTACAAGGGAATCTTCAAGGCGATGGCCGAAGAGTTCGGCTTCAAATACGTAATCTCTACGTTGCGCGAGTCTTTCTCTGCTTCCCACAACGGCTGGAAAGCAATGATTTACAACGGCGAGGAATTCTATGAGTCCAAACGTTATGACATCAATCCTATCGTTGACCGCGTGGGTGGTGGCGATTCCTTCTCAGGCGGTATCATACACGGTCTGCTGACAAAAGCCGACCAGGGCGCCGCACTTGAGTTTGCTGTGGCTGCTTCTGCATTGAAGCACACTATCAACGGTGACTTCAACCTTGTTTCTGCCGAAGAAGTGGAAGCGTTGGCAGGAGGGGATGCAAGCGGACGCGTACAGCGTTAACAAGGGTAATGACAGGGCTGAATGATAGTGGATTCAGGCTTCGACATTCCCCTTATACTTTCGGATAATAAAATAAAACCAATAATTTAAAGAACTACCCTCTTTCTCCTGCAGGGGATAGGGGTATCAATTAAGAAAGATGGCAAAATTTGATAAGATAGCAGTATTGAATAAGATTGGCTCTACCGGAATGGTGCCCGTCTTTTATCACAAGGATGCAGAAGTGGCAAAGAAAGTTGTAAAGGCTTGCTATGATGGAGGTGTCCGTGCATTCGAGTTTACAAATCGTGGCGACTTTGCTCACGAAGTATTTGCAGAAGTGGTGAAGTTTGCAGCAAAGGAGTGCCCGGAAATGGCTATGGGTGTAGGCTCTATCGTTGATCCTGCCACTGCGGCGCTGTATCTGCAGTTGGGCGCATGCTTTGTTGTAGGCCCGTTGTTCAATCCGGAAATAGCCAAGATTTGTAACCGTCGTCTGGTTGCCTATACTCCGGGATGCGGAAGCGTTTCAGAAGTGGGCTTCGCACAGGAAACCGGTTGCGACCTTTGCAAGATTTTCCCGGGTGACGTGCTTGGCACCAAACTTGTGAAAGGCCTGCTGGCTCCGATGCCCTGGTCCAAACTGATGGTGACCGGCGGAGTGGAACCGACTCAGGAAAACCTTACCTCTTGGATTAAGGCTGGTGTGTTCTGTGTGGGTATGGGTTCCAAACTCTTCCCGAAAGACAAGGTCGCTGCTGAAGACTGGACTTACGTTACTGAAAAATGTAAAGAAGCTTTAGGATATATTGCCGAAGCAAGAAAATAAAAATGAAACTCATTTTGTTTAAAGGTGTTTAAAGGGGACAGCCATCGAAGTGTTTCGGCACTTCGGTGGCTTGTTTTTTAAGGGAAAACAGACTTTTGCTGAACAACAAGTGTTTATAAGTGTAAATTACACAATTGAAGTTTAAAACAATGTTATAAAACATGCGAAATTATATCAGCTTCTTGCGCGCGAAGAAAAAAGCATTTACCTTTGCAGTGCAGTTGGGAAACTGCATTTGGATTTGATAAATTATACAATAGTTTTTGATAAAGGATATTAGTTGTTAGGTAAAAGGATTGCAAATAGTTTTTTTCATAGGCTAAATGTTTTGAGAAAAAATAGGTAAATTGTGTAAAGGTAAAAGATTGGATTTTGAAGTTTTCAAAATAGGT
>CAJJYX010000173.1 GCA_905197435.1 uncultured Bacteroides sp. | reverse complement strand
GCGAGGTCAGCGGAATAATCCCGGAGTACATCGTCGACTGCTGGAACTGGGCAGTATCTTTTTGATTGTAGACTGCATCTATCTTCTTGAAAAGCTCCTGGTTGAGCGAGATATTGTCTTCGTGTTCGGCCAATGTAGGAGCCAGTTTCATGGAAAGGGCTGTCAGCTCATCGGTAGTTTCGGCTTCCGTCAGGTTGAAGAATACACCGCTTACACGGTCCAGGATAGGCGAACTTTTGTCGAGGGCTACAATGACATTCTCGAAAGTGGGAGCTTCCGCATTGTCAATGATAGCCTGGATATTGGCGTTCTGCTCTTCGATACCCTTCTGGAATGCGGGCTCATAGTGCTCCAACTTGATTTTATCGAATGGAGGTACACCATTGGGTGTTTGAAACTCATTGAGGAACGGATTGCTCTCCGTCTGTGTGGCGCAGGAATACATCATACAACTTGCTGCTAAAATCAGGATACATTTTTTGAACATTGTTTTTTAAGTATTAAATGTTAAGTATTAATTATTGACGTAAAATTTCTTCTACTCTTTCTTAGCGATATAACACCATATCGGATAGTGGTCTGAGTCCTTGATGGAACGGTCTACCGTACAATTATAGGCTCTCAGGTTCTTGCTGGTCAGTATGTTGTCTATCCGGAAATAGAATCTGTTCTGATTGTAGGAAACTCCTAATCCCCGCCCGGATTCGATGAATGCATCGTCCAAATCCTGGGCGATGGTGCGGTGGGTATAGGAGATAGGGGTATCGTTGAAATCACCGCACACAATGATATCGGGATGTGGTGAAGCCGTTATTTCGTGTGCAATCGTGTCGGCTTGCGGAGCACGGATGGCCGATGCTTCTGCCAATTTGCGTATGAGCAGGCGCATACCGCTTTTTACCTTTTCCTTTTCAGGGGATTTCAACATGTTTTCGTACACAACTTTATCGGCTTTGGTCAGCTTGTTGGACTCTAAATGATTGTTGATGAGGGTGATTGTGTCCTCTCCTATTTTTACTTCATACAGTACCGAACCGTTGTACCCGCTGGAATAATCCAATACGCGTGCCGAGAGAATCGGATATTTGGAGTAACATGCTATCTTATTGGTATGTCCCTTTTCCTTGCCCACCGTGTTGATGCGGTGATATGGATATGCCTTGAGCTCCCGTTCCACGTCTTTTTGCGAAAGGTGCCGGGAGGATTCTGCCGTGGAGTATTCTTGGAGGCAAAGGATATCGGCATTGCTTTCTTTCAAGTAAGTCAGTATGGGATTCTTGCCGTCTTGCTTGGTGGCACCGTCAAACCCCATGATGTTGTAAGAAAGTAGTTTGAAACTTGTTTCAGGCAACCGGTTTGTATGGAAGTTGATGGGCAGATAAGTGCGTATCTGCGAATAGCAAAGCAGCAATCCTATCAAGGGCAGCAATGCCGATTTGTAGCGCTGGATGACCAGCCAGAAGATGAGGAAGCCTGCATTTGCTACCAGAAAAACGGGAAATGCCAATCCCAGGCACGATTGCACCGGATGTGTGACCGGCTGGATGTGCGGACTATAGGCGGTAAACAGTAGCAAGCCCGTAAACAAGGCATTGACCGCCAAAATCAGGAGGGCGACAAAATTACCTAAATGCTTCACTTCTTCAGTTTAACGTTTACTCGCATCGAACAAGCTTTTCTTTTCCTCTGTGGTAAGGCTTTCATATCCCGATTTTTTCAATTTGTCGAGAATACGGTCTATCTCGTCGGACTGGGCTTTTTTCCGTGCGTTGTAATCATAGTCTTTTTGTTTTCCGGTGCCGTAGTGTACTTTCATTTTCGGCTTCCGGGGTTTGGCGTTGAAGGTCAAGGCATCCAGGCATTTGTTTATCCATAAAGTCAAATCCCTTCCTTTGTTGAGGCTGGCGGCAAACCATAACCCGGCCAATGCACCTCCTAAGTGTGCGATGTGGCCGCCGGCATTGCTGGAGGTAATGAACAACAAGTCGGTACCTATGACGATAAGTGCCAGATACTTCAGCCGGATGGTTCCGAAAAGGAACAGGCGTATCGGATAGTTTGGCTCACGATAGGCGGTGGCAGCTACGATGGCAAGCACGGAAGCAGAGGCGCCAAACATGAAGGAGCCGTTTATCATGGGGTGGAAATACGGGAAAACATTATAGGCGGCGATGTAGAGCAGGCCGCCGCAGATTCCTCCCAAAAGGTACACACCACGCAGATGCTTTGCCGAGAAGAAGTTCAGGAACAACGCTCCAAACCAATAAAGCCACAACATATTGAAGAGAATGTGCATGACCCCCGCATGCATGAACATATACGTCAGCAGTGACCACGGTTGCAGGATGAAGCATGAAACTGATGCCGGTAATTCCAGCCATTCGAATACCCCCATCATGCTCCGGTTGAATAACTGAAGCATGACTCCTGTCAGGGTGGTGAATATGAATACCGCTACATTGATGTAAATCAACTGGATATAAATATTCCCCCTGCGGAAGGTTTCTTTCAAATCAGTCATAATAGTAGCCATTTCCTCTGTTCTTTTTTTTCCAATACATAATCAGGATAAAACCGAATACCATGCCGCCCAGATGTGCAAAGTGGGCCACATTGTCTCCCGCGCTATTTGCAAATCCGGCATATAGCTCAATCAAGGCATATCCGATAACGAAATATTTGGCCTTGATGGGGACCGGCAGCGGGAAGATGAACATCTGCTGGTTGGGGAACAACATGCCGAATGCCAGCAGAATGGCGTATACCGCGCCCGAAGCCCCTACGGTAGTCATCATGTTGAGATACTCTTCCATCGGGATGATGGACATCCCGGTATTTACGCTATCGTAGGCAGAAAGTACTGTCTCATAATGAATGTACTGTACCAGCTCTTGGATAACTCCGGCTCCTATGCCACACACCAGATAGTAGAATAGAAACCGCTTCGGCCCCCATACCTGTTCCAGAATACGCCCGAACATCCATACGGCAAACATATTGAAAAAAATATGACTGAACCCGGCGTGCATGAACATGTATGTTACCAATTGTGCTGCATTGAAGTCCTTTGCAAGGAAAAAATGCAGTCCCAGATATTGGGCGAGATCTATGCCGTAGCTTTGGGCGACAATAGTACCCAAAAACATCAGCACATTTATGATTAAAAGGTTTTTGGTTACAGTAGGTATAGTATTCATAATCTGTTGTTTCAATTCATTTTATAGTTCAAAAACAGTTGGCTGTTTTTGCTTTCTCCGGCAAAAATACGAATAAATTCTGTTCTATAACAGAAAAAGCAGATTCTATTCCTTCTTTTTCTCTGTTTTCCAATATATTTTTAATGTTTTTATTTGATATTCAGAAATATTGCTCTATTTTTGTAGAGGTTTGTGATGAAAAGCAGAAATATCTTTTGTGTAACATATTAATTAACTTTAAGTATTATGAATAAGGCGGAACTTATTAGCGCCATGGCAGCAGAGTCTGGTCTGTCAAAGGCTGATTCAAAGAAAGCATTGGATGCATTTGTTGCATCAGTCGCTAAGACAATGAAAGCCGGTGATAAGGTGTCATTGGTTGGTTTTGGAACTTTCTGTGTGGTGGAAAGAGGAGCGCGTATGGGTATTAATCCCTCTACAAAGAAGCCTATCGAAATTGCTGCAAAGAAGGTTGTTAAATTCAAACCTGGTACGGAATTGACAGCTGAATAAGAACAGGGTACTTTAACATACAAAGAGGGGACGTTTTGAAAAGAGCGTCCCCTCTTTGTATATTGAATATCTTGTGAATCAATAAAAACAAGCCTGCTTGTTTTGTACTGATTTCGGTTTACGCTATCTTTGCACACAGGAAAATACATTTGAATCATGAATATAGAACAAAAACTGGTAACGTCCGTCATCGGCGGGCTGAAAGCGCTTTACGGACAAGATGTTCCTGCTGCACAAGTGCAGTTGCAGAAAACCAAGAAAGAATTTGAGGGACACCTCACGTTGGTGGTATTCCCTTTCCTCCGCATCTCCAAGAAGGGGCCGGAACAGACGGCACGGGAAATCGGAGAGTATCTGCAGGCAAACGAGCCTTCGGTTGCAGCATTCAACGTCATCAAGGGCTTCCTGAACCTGACTATTGCCTCTTCAGCATGGATAGAATTGCTGAATGGCATTCATGCGGACAAGCAGTACGGCATCATAGCTGCTACTGATAACTCTCCATTGGTGATGATTGAGTATTCTTCTCCCAACACCAACAAGCCGCTTCATTTGGGACATGTGCGCAACAATCTCTTAGGAAACGCATTGGCCAATATCATGGCAGCCAATGGCAACAAGGTGGTAAAGACAAATATTGTCAATGACCGTGGCATTCATATCTGCAAGTCCATGCTGGCATGGCAGAAATACGGGAATGGCGAGACTCCCGAATCATCCGGCAAGAAGGGAGACCACTTGATTGGCGATTATTATGTTTCCTTCGACAAGCATTATAAAGCAGAAGTGAAGGAACTGATGGCCAAGTTCCAAAGTGAGGGCATGAGTGAGGAAGAAGCCAAGGCAAAGGCGGAAGCCGAATCTCCTTTGATGAAGGAGGCCCGTGAGATGCTGGTGAAGTGGGAGGCAGGCGACCCTGAAGTTCGTGCACTCTGGAAAATGATGAACGACTGGGTGTATGCCGGCTTCGACGAGACTTACCGTATGATGGGCGTAACTTTCGATAAGATATATTACGAGTCGAACACTTACCTTGAAGGTAAGGAGAAAGTAATGGAGGGCTTGGAGAAAGGGCTTTTCTACCGGAAAGAAGATGGTTCCGTATGGGCGGACCTTACGGGCGAGGGCTTGGACCACAAACTGTTGTTGCGTGCGGATGGTACTTCCGTCTACATGACGCAGGACATCGGTACCGCCAAACTCCGCTTTGCCGATTATCCCATCGACAAGATGATTTATGTGGTAGGTAACGAACAGAACTACCACTTCCAGGTGCTTTCTATCCTGCTCGACAAACTGGGCTTTGAATGGGGCAAAGGGCTGGTACATTTCTCGTATGGCATGGTGGAACTTCCCGAAGGCAAGATGAAGAGCCGCGAAGGTACCGTGGTTGATGCCGACGACCTGATGGCAGAGATGATTGATACTGCCAAGGAGACCAGCAATGAACTGGGCAAACTGGATGGCCTGACAAAAGAAGAGGCAGACAACATTGCCCGTATCGTAGGTCTGGGTGCCTTGAAGTACTTCATCTTGAAGGTGGATGCCCGCAAGAACATGACATTCAATCCCAAAGAGTCTATCGACTTCAATGGCAATACAGGACCGTTTATCCAGTATACATATGCACGTATCCAGTCCGTTCTCCGCAAGGCAAAAGAGGCCGGTATCGAAATCCCTGCCCAATTGCCTGCCGGTATCGAACTGAGCGAGAAGGAAGAGGGGCTGATACAGATGGTTGCTGACTTTGCCGCTATCGTGAAGCAGGCAGGCGAGGATTACAGCCCGTCAATTATTGCAAACTATACGTATGACCTTGTGAAGGAATACAACCAGTTCTACCATGACTTCAGCATCCTGCACGAGGAGAACGAAGCGGTGAAGGTATTCCGCCTTGCATTGTCCGAGAATGTCGCCAAAGTGGTACGCTTGGGTATGGGATTGCTGGGAATTGAGGTGCCTGACAGGATGTAATTTACGGAATTCCGTTATTAAACGGGAGGTATCAAGACTCTTGGTTGACATCTCATGCTGTCATGCAGAACGAAGCATCTATTCTCTTTGTAAATAGGAGAATGGATGCTTCGCTTCGTTCTGACTATACTGTAATGAAAAAGTCAGATGAGGTTTTGCGCGGGGCTAATGACCGAGCAAAATGACAGTGGATTTCAGCTTCATTTCTTATACCAGTCTTTGTGGGTGTTTCCGCCCGATTTGACCCATTCGATGAAGCCGGGATATGTGTCGTATATCTTTACACCCTCTGCCGGTATATTGAAATCTATGATGTTGGGGAGATTGATTCCGAATGGCATCCACTGTACCTCTTCCTTACAATGTGCAATGTAATAGATTCCTGCCAAGGTGTTCGATACATCATCCTGGGTATTGAAGAGTTCCATATCAGCTTTGTCGGTAGGCGGATAATTCACTAAGTGCACTTCCCGGCTCCTGTTGTTGACAAAAATGAACGGGTTGTAGGGTGGATTTACAAGGTTGTCTTTGGTGGTTACTGGTGGTTGCCGTTACCAATTCTCCAAAACAAGACTTTAATCACTGTAAATCAGTCATTTATAAATTTTTGTCTCGTGACACAAAATCAGCGAGGGACAAAAACGGGACAAAACCACGGAAAAATAAAGTCAAGA
>CAJJYX010000172.1 GCA_905197435.1 uncultured Bacteroides sp. | reverse complement strand
TGCCGCTCTGGGAGAACGGAATGGATTTCAACCACGGCACCGGACACGGCGTCGGCCATTTCCTCAACGTGCACGAAGGTCCGCAAAGCATCCGCATGAACGAGAATCCGGTAACCCTCCGGCCGGGAATGGTGACGTCCAACGAGCCGGGCGTCTATAAAGCCGGAAGCCACGGAGTACGCACGGAAAACCTGGTGCTGACCGTGAAGGACGGCGAAGGCATGTTCGGGAATTACCTGAAGTTCGAGACCATCACCCTCTGCCCCATCTGCAAGAAAGGCATCATCAAAGAAATGCTGACGGCAGAGGAAACGGAATGGCTGGACAACTATCACCGGCATGTGTACGAGAAGCTTTCGCCAAGCCTGGATGAGGAAGAACGAGAATGGCTGAAGGAAGCATGCAGCAAACTGGACACTAATCACTAAAAAAGATGGCATTAATAAAATCAGTAAGAGGATTCACTCCCGAAATCGGGGAGAATTGCTTTTTGGCAGACAATGCAGTTATCATTGGCGATGTCAAGATGGGACGGGATTGCAGCATCTGGTTCAGCACCGTGCTGCGGGGTGACGTGAATTCCATCCGCATAGGGAACGGAGTAAACATTCAGGATGGAAGCGTGCTCCACACCTTATACGAGAAATCGACCATAGAGATAGGAGACCATGTATCGGTGGGGCACAACGTGACCATTCACGGGGCCACCATCAAAGACTATGCCTTGGTGGGCATGGGCTCCACCATCCTTGACCATGCGATAGTGGGCGAAGGGGCCATCGTTGCCGCAGGCTCCCTGGTATTGAGCAATACCGTCATCGAGCCGGGCAGCATCTGGGGAGGAGTACCTGCCAGGTTCATCAAGAATGTGGACCCGGAACAGGCCAAGGAACTGAACCAGAAGATTGCACATAACTACCTGATGTATTCAGACTGGTATAAATAAAGGGAGGCGAGGCGCCCCCCAAAAAGGCAGGGCGATAAAGGGATGCCATTCCATCACCTTTACCGCCCTATCGCTTTTATAGCTCTTTACGTTTCCTAAAAGTTTATCATGCTCATTATCTTATCCGTGGCGCCGGCATTGCTCGTCACATAATTGCCCGCATTCATTCCCGACTCGCGCAGGAAGACGTCATCCGCCAGCATGCGGTCGAGCAAAGTTTTCAGTTCCTCATAATCCTTCACCGAGAACGCGCCTTTTGCCTCCAGCAACTGGATGGCCTCCTGGAACTTCTGATACTTCGGACCGAAAATCACCGGGATGCCATAGACCGCGGCCTCGAGGGTATTGTGTATGCCCACTCCGAAACCTCCTCCGATATAGGCTATCTCACCATAGCGGTAGATGGAGGAAAGCAGCCCGAAGCAGTCGATAATCAGGCAGTCGGCCTTACGGACATTCTTCTCGTCGGCACGGGTATAACGGACGTATGGGCGCTTCAACTTACGGATAATCTCCACCAGATGGTTCTCGTCGATGACGTGCGGAGCAATAATCAGCTTCACTTCCGGATGCCGGTTGAAGTATTCGATAAACAAATCCTCATCCGGTTGCCAGGAGCTTCCTGCCACAAAAGTCATCGTATTGTCCTTGAAAAGCTCTACCAACGGCAGATGCTTGGCCTCTTCGCGAATCTGAAGCACACGGTCAAAACGGGTATCACCCACCACCGTGGCACGGCTGATGCCTATCTTCGCCAGATAGCGTTTGGAACGTTCATTCTGCACGAACAAGTGGTCGAAGTCGCGCAACACATTTCTATACGCACCGCCATACCACTTGAAGAATATCTGCCCGCGACGGAAAATGGAGGAGATGCTATACACCGGAATGCGCCGCTTGTGCAGTTCGTCCAGATAGTTCTTCCAAAACTCATACTTGATGAAGAATGCCATGCAAGGGTTCACCAGGTCCAGGAACTTCTTCACATTGCGGGGCTTGTCAAAAGGCAGGTAACAGACAACGTCGGCTCCTCTATAATTCTTACGGACCTCATAGCCCGACGGCGAGAAGAAAGTCAGCAGGATACCGTAATCCGGATATTTGGCGCGGATTTCCTCCATCAGCGGCCGTCCTTGCTCGAACTCCCCTAAAGAAGCGGCATGGAACCATATATAGCGCACGTTCTTCTCCAACTGCTGCCGGAGAAGTTCATAGACCACCCAGTGCCCCTTCATCATCTTCCGGGGTTTACGGCTAAATGGAGCGGCCAAATGCACCAGAATATCGTAGATGGCTATTGCCAAGTCATATAGCATACTATAGAAATTAAGAATGAAGAACGGACATTCTTTATATTCACTTTAGAACATCGACAGCGCGCTGTATGCGGGCCAATGTTTCTTCCTTACCAATCAGCTCGGTAATGTCGAACATGTGCGGGCCTTTGCACTCACCCACCACTGACAGACGGAAAGCATTCATCACATTTCCCATGTGATAGCCACGCTCGGTAATCCAGCCAATCACAATATCTTCGGAAGGCTTGGAGGAGAAATCTTCGATGCCACGCAGCACGTCCATCAACTCGCCCATGATACGGGGAGTATCTTCCGACCAACGTTTCTTCACATCCTTTGCCGCATATTCCGTAGGAGCCACAAAGAAGAAGCGGGCCTGGTCCCACAGCTCCTTTACGAAATTGACACGTCCCTTCACCAGTGAAACCACTTTCGTAAGGAACTCATCACTGTAGTCGGAGGGGTTTATGCCGTTGGATTCCAGCACCGGCTTGAAAAGGCCGGCTATCTCTGCGTCCGGCTTCATCATGATGTACTCATGGTTGAACCAGATACCTTTCTTATAGTCGAACTTGGCGCCCGACTTACTGCAATGGCTCAAATCGAACAATTTCACCAGCTCGTCCATAGACATCAGTTCCTGGTCGTTACCCGGATTCCAACCCAACAGAGCCAGGAAGTTAATGACCGCTTCGGGCAGATAGCCTGATTCGCGGTAACCTGAGGAGACATCTCCCGACTTGGGGTCATGCCACTCCAACGGGAAGACCGGGAAACCCAGACGGTCGCCGTCACGCTTGCTCAATTTGCCGTTGCCCTCGGGCTTCAGCAACAGGGGCAGATGGGCGAAGGCAGGCATAGTGTCTTCCCAGCCGAAAGCGCGGTAGAGCAATACATGCAACGGTGCGGAGGGCAGCCATTCCTCACCGCGTATCACATGGGACACCTCCATAAGGTGGTCGTCCACGATGTTGGCCAGATGATAAGTAGGAAGTTCATCCGCCGACTTATAAAGTACCTTGTCATCAAGAATGGAGGAGTTTATCACCACTTCCCCACGAATCAGGTCGTTCACATGCACATCTTCGTTCGGCTCTATCTTGAAACGCACCACGTACTGCTTGCCGGCAGCAATCAGCGCATCCACCTCTTCCTTGGGAAGGGTCAGCGAATTGCGCATCTGCATGCGGGTAGAAGCATCGTACTGGAAGTTCGCAATCTCCGCACGCTTTGCTTCCAGCTCTTCGGGGGTATCGAAAGCGATGTAAGCTTTTCCGGCTTCCAGCAGAATCCGAACATACTTCTTGTATATTTCACGACGTTCCGACTGACGGTACGGGCCATGGTCTCCACCGAAACTCACACCCTCGTCAAACGGAATGCCCAACCACTTGAAAGACTCCAGGATATATTCTTCCGCACCCGGCACAAACCGGTTGGAATCTGTATCTTCAATACGAAATATCAAATCTCCTCCATGCTGGCGCGCAAAGAGATAATTGTATAATGCTGTACGCACACCACCAATGTGCAACGCTCCCGTAGGACTCGGGGCAAAACGGACTCTGACCTTTCTTTCTGTCATAATCTACCTTACTTATGAATATTTTAGACGGCAAAATTAAACCTTTTTTTCCACACTAATGTTTTTTTTTGTACTTTTCGCAAAAATTTCAGCCGATATGAGTTATTTCAATACCCAAAAAGAGTTCTCACTTAGAGATTTGTTATACAGAGCACTGATATTTATCGGTACTGTGGGGATTATTGTCTATTTCCTGCCACGTGACGGTAAATTCAATTACCAGTTCGACATCGACAAGCCTTGGAAGTACGGGCAGCTCATGGCTACCTTCGACTTCCCCATCTACAAGGCCGATGAGGTGGTGAAGCGCGAGCAGGACAGCATCCTTGCCGCCTTCCAACCGTATTTCCAACTGGACAAAAGCATTGAGAAAAGTGTACTCACCAAGTTGAAGACAGATTACCAGACCCATCTGCGCGGCCTGCTCCCTTCCACCGACTACGTCCGCTTTCTGGAAAGAAAGCTCTCCGAAGTATATCGCGCCGGCATTGTTTCCACCGAAGAGCTGAACCAACTGCACAAGGACAGTACCGCCGCCATCATGGTCATCAACGACAAACTGGCCAACCAGCAGGGCATCGACAAAGTATATTCGGTGAAGGATGCCTATAACTACATACTCACGGCCGACACCGTGCACTACCGTCCGGACATTTTGCGGCAATGCTCGCTGAACGAATATCTGTTCCCCAACCTGACTTATGACGAGCAACGGACTGAAACCGCCAAAAAAGAGATGCTCGACAACTATTCATGGGCCAACGGCATCGTGCTGAGCGGGCAGAAAATCATCGACCGCGGCGAGATTGTCAGCCAAGAGACATACAGTATCCTTGAAAGTCTCCGGAAAGAGTCCATCAAACGCAGTGAGTCTATCGGGCAAAAGCGATTGATGCTGGCAGGGCAAGTACTGTTTGTCAGCATTTTCATGCTGTGCTTCATGCTTTACCTCGATTTGTTCCGCAAGGATTACTACAAGCGCAAAGGAAGCCTTTCCCTACTCTTTGCCCTTATCATGTTCTATTGCGTAGTGACGGCCATTATGGTTACCAACTATATATTCAATGTCTATATCATTCCGTATGCCATGCTACCGGTCATCATCCGGGTATTCCTCGACTCACGCACAGCCTTCATCGCGCAAGTCACCACCATACTGATATGCTCCATCTGCCTGCGCTATCCGCATGAGTTCATTCTTCTGCAACTTGCGGCAGGGCTGGTGGCCATTTTCAGTCTGAGGGAACTGTCCCAACGCTCACAACTGTTCCGGACAGCCTTCCTTGTCATATTGGCCTATGCCGCTGTCTACTTTGCTTTCGAGCTGATTACAGAAAACGACCTGACGAAAATCAATGGAAGCATGTACACTTATTTCATCATCAACGGAATATTGCTGCTGTTCACTTATCCCCTGCTCTTCCTGGTGGAAAAAACATTCGGCTTCACATCCAATGTTACTTTGGTTGAATTGTCCAACATCAACAACAGCCTGCTGCGCCGCATGTCCGAGACAGTGCCCGGCACCTTCCAACATTCCATGCAAGTTGCCAACCTTGCGGCGGAGGCTGCCAACCGTATCGGAGCCAAAAGCCAGCTGGTACGTACCGGAGCATTGTATCATGACATCGGCAAGATGGAGAATCCGGTGTTCTTCACCGAGAACCAGTCGGGAGGAGTCAACCCGCACAAGAATCTGGGCTATGAGCAAAGTGCCCAAGTCGTCATCAGCCATGTGACGGACGGACTGAAATTGGCCGAGAAGAACAACCTGCCCAAAGTAATCAAGGATTTCATCACGACCCACCACGGCCGTGGGAAAACGAAGTATTTCTATATCTCCTGGAAAAACGAGCATCCCGGTGAAGAGCCCAACGAAGAGGCGTTCACCTATCCCGGTCCGAACCCGTTTACCAAAGAACAGGCTATCTTGATGATGGCTGACTCGGTTGAAGCTGCCTCACGCAGTCTGCCCGAATATACGGAAGAAACTATCAGCAACCTGGTAGACAAGATTATCGATTCACAAGTGGCAGAAGGCTATTTCAAGGAGTGCCCTATCACCTTCAAGGATATAGCCACGGTGAAATCCGTATTCAAGGAGAAGCTAAAGACTATATACCATACCCGTATCAGTTATCCCGAACTTAAAAAATAAGAATCATGGAAGTGACCTGCAAAGAACAGAAAAGAGCCGAACAACTGCTGCAAAGCCTGCATATCGGACTGCATCAAATCAAGAGCTTCAGTTTCATGAAGCGCCATCGCCAGGCTCCCCGCAAGAACGGACCGGCACCGAAAGACAAGTATGGCCCGGGCATACTGACTTTACATCTAAAGGAAGGGAATGAAAAAGCAATATATCTGCCTCCTTTCCGTCACCCCTCCTCGGTCATCCGCTATCTGGTTTCCCAAAAGATTCCCTTCGACAACTATGAACCGCGGGAACGGACAACTGCAGAGATTCCTGCGGGAACCTATCGGCGTCCGTCACTCTATATGTTCTGGTTCTTCGTCCTATTCCTGATGTTCCTGATATTGGGATATCATTCCGTCAGTGGCAACGTATGGTGGAGATTCATCCCGGCGGCTATTTCGTTTGCTTTAAGTCTTTTCTTCATCAGTATGCTGATGACACGCTTCTGCTACCTGACGTTGGACAATGACTGGCTTATCATACACAGCGTGGGCAGA
>CAJJYX010000171.1 GCA_905197435.1 uncultured Bacteroides sp. | reverse complement strand
GCTTGTTCAGGCCAATACGCCAAAGCCCATTCTGCGGGTTTTGGCCGTGAACAACCACTTCTCCGCCTATATCGACCATGAAGTTGCGGATGCCCTTCTTCTCCAGGAGTTGGGCTACGATGTCCACCGCATATCCCTTTGCCACAGCGCTGCACGAGAGCATGATACGCGGGTCTGCTTTCACTACCTTCCCCTCATCAGACAACTTTACTTTTTCATATCCCGTAATCTCCAGCAGGCTGTCTATCATGGCAGAGTCGGGGAAAGCACCTTTCTTGAACCCAAACCCCCAAGCGTTGGCAAGCGGGGCAACGGTGATGTCGAAGGCGCCGTCGGTTTCTTTGGAGATTTCCATGCTTCGGCAGAATACGTTGGTAAAGAAGGTGTCGGGCACAATATCCTCGTTACGGTTGATGCGCGTAATGGCCGACGTGTCATTGAATGGGGATAAGGAACCGTCGAAACGTTTGAGTTCCGCCTCTATCTCTTCCTTCAGGCTCTTGTCATATTGATAAGTAACTCTATATACCGTGCCGAATATCAACCCGTTGTCCGTTTGGTAAGGGGCAACCTGGTTGTGGCGGGCGAGTATCCAGATGGTGCCCAATACCAGCAGGGCAATCCATAAAAAATTCCGTTGGACTTTCTTCTCCATATCCTATTGTTTTCTCAATTAAAAAAAAGATGCTCTATCAATATCTTGATGCCGATGATGACAAGGATGACCCCTCCCCAAAGTTCGGCGCGCAATTTGCGGGCTATGCCACATCCGAAACGAATGCCGAACATAAGTCCGATCATCGACAAGGCAAATGACACAAAACCTATAATCCCTATGGGAGGAAGAATAGCCGGGAATTGCTTGATGCCGAGAAATGCAAATGAAACACCTACCGCTAATGCGTCGATACTGGTCGCCACGGCCAGAGCAAGCACCACTTTCAGGCTGGTGGGGTCATACTCGTGCTTACAATCTTCGTCCTTGAAGGACTCCATTATCATGCGTCCGCCCAGGAATGCAAGAATACTGAATGCTATCCAGTGGTCGATACTTTCTATCAGATGGCTGAAGAAACTTGCACCTATCCATCCCAACAGGGGCATCAAAGCCTGAAAGAAGCCGAAACTGACGGCCATCACCAGCATGGGGCGCAACCGGGTGCGCTTCAATATAATTCCACTGGCTATAGAAACGGCGAAACAATCCATCGCAAGTCCTATAGCCAGTAGCCAAATCTCTAACCCTGTCATAAGTCTTAAAGAGGTAGTTTATAAGTTATCGTATAAGTTATTCCCATCGTATTGGAGCCGTATTTTCCAAAACCGGGTACATACCATGGGTCACCGTATTTGTCGGCAGAGGCAGACAATTTGAACTTGAAGCGTAGCGACCATCCCATGTACAACGCTTTCCAGACGTGCGCCCGGATGCCGACACAAAATTCCGCCCATTGCATGGAGCCTTTCATGCCTTTATGGTTATAGGGCAGGCTGCCACCCCATATCCCGTCGTCCAGATTAGGATTGCCAATGATGCCGCCGTATATCGGGTCGTCCAGTCCCAATGCATCTATATCGTACTTGAAGCTGCTGGCGCCGTAGCGCAAACCTACGAGTAGCATGTTTCCATGTTGCTTCTTATATAATGTATTGTAGTCTACTCCGATGCGGAAGTAGGGGGCGTTGCTTTTATAGTGTATGCCTTTGTCACTCCATGTGTCCGTCGACCCATATCCCAGTTCGGCAATGGGGAAGAAGCGGTTCTTGAGGTTTACGTCTATAGCCACTTCAGAGCTAAGGAAATCTCCTCCAAATACGGAACTTCCAATTCCCCACAAGTCCACACCGACAGACATACCGTTGTATAGCGGATAGTGCACCTCCTCTTTCGAGCTCTTTTTCTCCTTCTTGGGAGGTGTTCCTTGGGGAGGTACAGTCGGATTCCCGTTCTGCGCCTGTAGGGGGAGGAACATCAGCAGGCAGAGCGCCAGACTAATAGAATAATTTAAGATTTTCCTTTCCATAGATACCTGCTTCATTGTCTTTGATGTAAATCGAGTCCAGAGAAATGCGGGTGCAAGTTATGCTTGTGATAGCCTGTTTCATCTGATAGCCGCAATCCATTGACAAGAAATAGGGGGTATTGGTGTGGTGTATCACCATCGTGTCGCTCTTGGTCCGGCTATATTTGAATATCAGCTTGGTGGAGTCCTCTGTGTAACGTAGTGGCAGGGAGATGTCATGTACTTTCTTTTGGTTGTTGATGATGATGGAGTCGGTGCCGTATGCCGTCACGGTGAGCGAGTCGAGTGTGTCGTTCTTCACATATTGGGTTTCGGGGTCCACTTTATAAAGAATGCAGTTCACCATGGGGCGTGCCGTCATGGAGCAATCCGCCTCCTCCGAGCAGGAGATAGCTATGCTTATTATCGGGTAAAGAACTGCTCCGAGTATGACAAGTCTGACTAATTTTTTCATCGTTAAATGGTTTTCTCTATTTGATATTTGTTTCGTTCCGGGGCATTGCGTGAAACCAACTCTCCAAGGAAGCCTGCCACGAATAGTTGCGTACCGATAATCATGGAGGTCAACGACAAGTAAAAGTAGGGAGAGTCCGTCACAAGGCGGTAGGGCATGCCATGATGTATATAATACAACTTATTGATGCCCACTATAACCACTGCAATAAAACCGAAGATGAACATCAATGAACCCAGCAACCCGAAAAAGTGCATGGGTTTGATACCGAATCGCGAAAGGAACCAGAGGGAAATCAGATCCAGATACCCGTTAACAAAACGGTTCAGCCCGAACTTGGTCTTTCCGTATTTGCGTGCCTGGTGGTGCACCACCTTTTCGCCGATTTTCTTGAAGCCGGCATTCTTGGCCAGGTAGGGGATGTAGCGGTGCATTTCACCGTATACTTCTATGTTTTTGACCACCTCCTTGCGGTATGCCTTCAGTCCGCAATTGAAGTCGTGCAGGTTTTTGATGCCCGATACTTTGCGGGCGGTGGCATTGAACAATTTGGTAGGCAGGGTCTTTGACAACGGGTCGTAGCGTTTTTGCTTCCAGCCCGATACAAGGTCGTATCCCTCTTGGGTAATCATGCGATAGAGTTCGGGTATTTCGTCGGGGCTGTCCTGAAGGTCAGCGTCCATGGTTATCACGACGTCGCCCTGTGCCTGCTCGAAACCACAGAACAATGCCGGTGACTTTCCGTAGTTACGGCGGAACTTGATGCCCCGTACCTTGTCCGGAGCTTGTGCTTGCAACTGTTCGATTACCTGCCAGGAACGGTCGGTACTTCCGTCGTTGACGAAAATCACTTCGTATGAAAAGCCGTTGGCATTCATCACCCGTTCAATCCATGCGAACAATTCGGGAAGTGACTCTTCTTCATTATATAATGGTACGACAACTGAAATATCCATTTATGTATGATTTTTCTGTTTTACGATTGAAATAACGTTTCTTTTTACTGTTCCGTCACTCTGCCGGAGTATCTGCTTTCTTGCGTCTCATCACGAACAAGGCGGTGGGAAAAGCCAGTATCGAGCCCCAAAACACATTGGACGATATCATCTGTAGAGTGATGTCAATAGGATTGAGCGATCGGGCCGTCTCCAAAGCTTCCTGGTATGTATCGATGTATGAATCCATTCCCGGAATGTTACTTTGGGCAAGTGTATCTATCATGGTTTCGCAGGTACCGAGTATATACCCGTGGTCTATGAACCGAAAGTAGATGTAGTGTGCCACGGCGGCAAGCAATGCGGCAAACATGTACATGAAAACAGTAAATATCCATGCATGCAGAAAGCTGATGCTTCCTCCGCATACTTGATTACGATACATCCGTGCATAATAATATCCCATAAAGGGTACGCATAACGTAAGCCCCATGAATAATAAAAGTAAAAAAGGAACTGATAAGCCTACCGGAAAAAGAATGAACTTCAATATCCAGAAACCTCCCATATAGGTACCGAACAGCATTGCGTATCGTTGCATGTAACCTCTATTTTCTGCCATCTTCTTTAAAAATAATGTGCAAAGGTACAAATATAGTTGGATTCAAGGGCAAGTAGGTGTGTAGATTTTAAATAAATTAGAGGATTTCTTTGCGATCTCAAAAGAAAAAAGCAGGTGACACTTTCGTATCATCTGCTTTTCTTTTGAGCCTCTTGTCGGATTCGAACCAACGACCCCGAGATTACAAATCACGTGCTCTGGCCAACTGAGCTAAAGAGGCGGGTGGGTAAGCTTACTATATCGCGCCGCTACAACCAACTACCTTTGCTGCGATCAAGCCCTGGAGGATTCGAAGGGAGCTGGCCGTATAGGACTTACCCGTTTTCGTTTTGCGGTTGCAAAGGTAGATATTATTTTGAAATCTGCAATAGGTTGTGGCGATTTTGTGCATTTATTTTTTTGAAAGTTCATTCTATCTCCTTCTATGGCTTCTTTATATAAATAGTTTTGAATGGGGGTATGAATTCTTTTTCTTTCTTGCTTTACTGTGACGAATACTTTTTAGTGTACCGGGATCTAAGATATAGTGATGCAAAGATTATTCTTTGAGCAGAAAATAATAATTGAGGGAGGAAAAACAGATATGCTATTATGCGATGCCTTGAAAATAAACACTATTTTTGTGCATCTAACTATATAGTCATTATACGCATGAACAAACACATATTATCATTTTACCTCTTTCTGTGCCTTTTCCTTCTTGCCCCTTTTGTCGAAGCAATTGCCGGCTGGAATAGTTTTATTATCAATTTTGATAAAAGTGTTTATGGTAAGGGAGCCCAGACATGGCAGATAGCTCCTTATGATGACAAGTGGGTATATTTTGCCAATAAGAATGGTATGGTGCAGTTTGATGGTAATGTCTGGAACGTGTTCCCGTTGAACAATGCTTCGGATGTACGTTCCGTTCTGGCTTCTGCTACCCAAAAGCGTATTTTTGTGGGAGGTATCAATGAGTTTGGGTATTATGAACCGGATGCGGATGGCTCTTTAGGTTATCATTGCATGTCTGATACTTTGGAGAGTGCCGTTCGTTTTCTTGGGAATGTGTGGGGAATTCACGAGACAGACAATATTTTATATTTCCAAGGAGATGAACGTGTGGTTAAATACCTGGATGGAAAATATACCGCCATTGAGATGAATGCTAAGATAGACTGTTCCAATATGGTCAATGGCATTCTTTATATCGGCACGGACAGGGGTGTATGGCTTTTGGTGGGAAACACCTTTTTCCCTCTTCAAGGTGCGGATGCATTGGCATCCAAACGTATTCGTGGTATTATACCTTATAAAAAGGGTGTTTTGGTTGTGACTGCATATAGTGGCTTGTACTATTGTGATGGGCGTACGATGGAGCCGTTTATCACCGGTGCCGAAGAGTTTATGCGTGAGAATGAAGTTTTTTGTGTGGCTGAAAAGGGTGATAAGATTGTTTTGGGAACCATTCACAAGGGATTGGTGCTGATAGATTGTAACACCATGCAACTGAAATATTTTAATGAAAACAATGGATTGCGAAACAATACGGTACTTTCAGTCTCCTTCGATAGTACCGGAAATCTTTGGGCCGGTTTGGATAGCGGCATTGATTATGTCTATTTGAATTCCCCTTTTACCAACCTCTATACTTATCCTTATTCTTACGGCACGGGATATACAGCGGCGGTAGAAGGCGGATATCTTTATTTAGGTACCAATCGGGGGTTGTATTACACCCCTTATCCGGTGAATATGAATGGTGATTTGCCCGACATTCGTCCGATGCCCCAATCCAGCGGACAAGTCTGGAATCTTTGCCATATAGGTGACGAACTCTTCTGCTTGCATGACCGTGGCGTTTTTCTTATCAATGGAAATTCTGTAAAACGTGTGACGGACATTACCGGTGCCTGGTGTTGCCAACTTGTGGCAGGGCATACAGATTTGATGTATGTCGGAGTGTATAACGGCATTTATTTGGTTGAGAAAAAGAATGGGGAGTGGCAGGTTGTTTGTAAGATTGAGGGCATGAACGATTCTTGCCGTCTTTTTGAGCAGGAAAGTGATAAGGTGATTTGGGTGTATAATACAGACCATGTTACCCGTGTGGATTTGGACAATGGTTTGACAAAAGCTATCCGTATGAGGGAATATGGCACGAAGGATGGTTTTCCGATAGGGCATGACATGTATATAGTGAAGATAGAAGACAGGGTATATTTTGCTACTCCTCGTGGAGTCTATAAACATAATCCTCATAAAGATATCATGGAGCCTTGTCCGGATATGAATAATCTTTTGAACGGGGCTTCTGCATATTCGCGTATTTTGGAATATCATGATAGACTGATTAGTTTGAGTCCTCACGAAATTTGCATAGCCAATTTAGAAACCTATAAGCGGGGGGCTAATACAAGTATTAATCCCATCCGGCAATCGCTGATTGAACTTGTTCCCGGTTTTGAGACGATTATTCCTCTTTCAGATTCGTTGATGGTTGTTCCTAATGAAGGAGGGTTTGCCTTATTCAGTATTCCGGCCGTAAGAGAGCGTCAGG
>CAJJYX010000170.1 GCA_905197435.1 uncultured Bacteroides sp. | reverse complement strand
TAATCCTTATAATAGAGTTCGGCTTTGTAGAGACGTCCTTCATTGCTATATTGGGCGCCTAAGTTATACTGCACACATACCTCGGAGAGCAATTCATGCCGGCGTGCCAGCCAGTTGCTCTCCGGCAACTGCGTATAACGTCCCGCAGTGGCAGACAGCACTACATCTCCCCAGTAATAGTTCAATGCCAAACGAGGAGAGAAATTCACTTTCCGGTTCAAGGAGGTATATTCCGTACGGAAAGAAAGTTCTGCCTTTAACTGTTCCATCGGATAATAAGCAGCCGAAAAGAAACCTGCACCGATGGTAGGCGACATGCGATTGCTGTCATCCGTCCCGGGCAACAGATAATGATTCCTGTAATTGCGGATATAACTCTCTATCCCCATATCCAGGCGGAATACCGATGACAACCGTTTGGAAACTTTGGCCTTCAGATGTGCCTCTTGCTGACGTTCCAACCAATTATCACCCGGAACGGCTGCGCCTCCGATTCTCCGGCTATAATAAGAATAGGCTGCTCCTGCAAACCAACTCCATTCCTCGGAAGTACGCTTGCGAAAAGTGGCATTGACATAAATATTGTCTTCACCCAGCCCGAACAATCTGCGGTCATCGCCTTCATAAGTGGAGAAGTCCGTCCGGTCATATTGTGCGTAAACCTTCAATATCGTCCTTTCATCAGGAGCATATCGGAACTGGGCTGCTCCGGAAAACATCCGGTAGGGCTCCTCGAAATCCGTCCTGCCTGAATAAACCTTGTCATACAGACCCAAGTTCTGATAATTCAAGTCGACAGACAGCGAACCTCTGTCTAAAGTCTTTGTACCTCCTCCACCAACACCGACAACGGAAGCATTCACTCCTACTTTGTCGACCTTGCTGTAATCTTTTGTTTCCAATGGCAAGACTGCCGAAAGCGCTTCCCCATATTCTTGTGAAGCGCCTCCCGAAGCAAGGTTTACCCCGCTGAACATAAATGTAGAGTAACGGCTGCGGGCAGGAGTATTTATCCCGTTTGAAGTATAGGGATTCAGCACATGCATTCCATCAATAAAAGTCTGTGTCTCGTAACTGCCTCCACCACGTACCAGCAATTCGCCGGTTTCACCCTGCACCTGTGTACCCGGCAAAGTTTGCAATGCCTTATACAAATCACCGTTCGCACCGCCTACCGTCACCAATTCCACCGGGTGCATATCACTCCAACGGCTGTTGGCGGCAGGAGTCCTGGCTCCTTTTACCACTACTTCTTCCAGACCGACACTGTCTATATTAAAATTCAGGCGTACCGTATCGGCCACTGATTTCTGTGCTGCGGAAGGCTGTATAGAAAGTAGCATGCCCAATACCCAAAAGACTGATTTTTGTTTCATTGCTTTACATTTGTTTTGTTTCCCGCTGCAAACATAAAGGAAGGGTACAAGACAAAAAAATATCCGGGACAGACAGCCCGGATATGTGACAACCTACAAACTCCTTGTGACGAACGACATATTTCTGTGACGAATGGCTAACTCTTTATCAGGTTTTCAATCAATGCTTTCACCTCTTTTGCATAAGCGCGTGAAACAGGAATCTCCTCTTCGCAGTGTTCCAAATTCAGCTTATATCCCTGAGAGTTTCCATCCACTTTCACCACCATCCGGATATTTACAAGAAAAGCCCTATGGCAACGGATAATAAAAGGACAAGCAGAGACTGCTTCCTCTGCCTGCTTCATGGTAGCACGCAACAATCTCCAAGTAACTTTCTTCTCTTTATCTGAATCCGAACGGTAACCCACTTTCACGTAATTCCCCTTTGCCTCCGCATAGAGGAAATCTCCGGCCTTTATTTCCAGCATTTCTTTGGTACCACCGGAAAACACCAACATTTCATCCGAGGAAGATTCCTTGTCTTCCAAGTCTGCCGTCCCGGCTTCCGGGGATACCCTCCTTGAAAGGTGGGCATTCATCTCCGTGGCTTCTTTCAAATTGCGGGTCAGTTGCAAATTGCGATTCCACATCAGGAAAAATACGGTAGGGAAAGGTGCCAGTACCATTACCCAGAATAAAGCCACAAAGAACAACTGCTTGTCCAGCCACATTCCCATCAACCATGATTGATAGGCCCAAACTCCCACAGCAATCAGCAACAACATCAGCAGCAGGTTCAATACGTACTTACCCAATGTCCAGTTCTGCTCCTTGTAATAAGTAGGAAATAGTGCCGGAAGCAAGTATGTGAAGACTCCCGAAGCACCTGCCGCAATCAATGCAGAACCGCCGACCACCCAAAACACACCATTCTTTATCTGGGAAATGCCGAAGGGCTGAAGTATATATAATATCAGAAATATAATGACCGAAGGTATCACTACCGCCTTCCAACGCTGATAAAACGTAGGATAAGGACTCCGCCAAAGTTCTGCCAATTTGCCCATAAGTATCATCTCTCTTGTTTACATAATTGCAATATATGCAAAGATAATACTTTTATTCAACACATTCTCATACAGATGCTATATTATCAATCTGCTTTATCACGCGGCAAGGATTTCCTACTGCCACACAATTCGCAGGTATAGAACGGGGAACCACACTGCCCGCCCCGATAACGCTGTTCCTGCCGATGGTGACACCAGGCAAAATGACAGTTCCTCCACCAATCCACGCCCCGTCCTCTATTCTTACAGGCAAGGCATACGTACGGCAGATTTCTTGCCCGTCCGGGCAGTCCTGCACCATACGTTCGTCTACTTTGGTAGAATGAGTTGCCGTATATATCTGTACATTAGAAGCAATCAAGACATTGCTGCCTATATCAATACGGTTGTTATCCACAAAAGTACAATTCATGTTGACAATCACCTTGTCACCAATAAAAATATGCTTGCCACATTCACAATGAAAGTCGATATCCACATGCACATTCTTGCCTACATGCCCCAGCATCTCGCACAACAGCTCCCTCTTGCGTTCATTATCGGCATAATCTGTGGCATTGAACTGTGCCAAGAGGCGTTTTGTACGCAAAATCATTTCCACTATTTTCGGGTCCTTGCTTCCTATAAAAGGCTCGCCGGCCATGCACTTCTCATATTCTGTCTTCATACGCATTCAGTTTTTTGTTGTACTATCTTCGCGTTTCGATGCAAAAATACAAAACTCTAATGTATAGAAATTTACCCTATGTTAAAAAATGCCCTTTTGCCCTGATACGGCTCAATGATTGTTGTGTAATGCCGAGGAAAGAAGCAATATGCCCCAAGGCCGCCCTATGAAAAAGAACCGGAAACTCACTCATCAACTTTTCATAACGCTCATGCGCAGACAAGTTCAAGCGAGATATATGAATGTCTTGCAAGCGAAGAAAATTCTCCTGCTGTAATACTCTCATCCAATTTGCAATGTCTATATTCGTCCCATACAGCTCGTTAAGCGTTTCGACGGAAATGGAATAGACCAGCGTTTCCTCCAACGTTTCCACGTATTCAAAGCCTGCTTTATTCCTATATAAATCCAACGAACCGCAAGTTACATCACCTTCCATGGAAAACCACGTCGTTATTTCTTTTCCATCATGCAAGATGTATGAGCGCGTCATTCCCTTCTCAATGAAATAGACCTGCCTATCAAGTTGCCCTGCACGGATAATAAGTGTTTTGGCAGGAAACACCCGCTTTTCAAAACCATGCATCAATGTCGCCAATGCTTCATCTGAAACCGGATAGTATGACCTTATCTTTCTGATAATATTCTCCATGCTAAAATATTCCTTTTTGCAAATGTATAAAACAAGGGTGAGTTTGCGAAACTTAAGTAGCACATTTGTCATCTACAGATTACAAAAGCACTGCATTTCTAAAGAAAATGAAGGATGAAATGCAGATTTTTATGTTATAAAACACATTTTACGCAAACTTTTTGTATCTTTGCAGCGTTATAAGAGAAAAGAAAAGATGTAAAAACCCGCTTTCCGAAACGCGGAGAGCACAAAAAGATGAGAATTATGAAAAAGAATGCAAATGAAATTTTTATGTTACAGTACCAAATCAAACGCTACCAAGCAATGGGTAATGGAACAATGTGTCAAACACTGAACGGTAAACTACAAAAGCTGCTTGCAAAGCAGCCCCTCGTGACCATGTAAAAAAACGCCTTTAAATACAATGAGTAAAGGGTAGAGAGCTGTAAAGTTCCCTGCCCTTTTTCTTTGTAATCCCCCGAGCAAACAGGAAATCATTCAGTCTCAACAATATCCTTCCCGAAAGGAGTCAATGCCAACCCTGCCAGTTTAAAATGTTGAATACCGAAAGGAATGCCTATAATGGTGATGCACAGCAATAGCCCGAATACCAGGTGTGAAAGGCAAATCCAAATGCCGCCCAAGAATATCCAAAGAATATTCATCAGCACATAAAGGCAACCGTCGGAACGTTCCCCGCTACGAACCTCTTTGCCGAAAGGCCACAAGGCAAGGCTTGCCATTTTCAAGGTCTGCATGCCGAAGGGGATGCCAATGATGGTGAACATCATCAACAAACTGACAACAAGATACTCCACAGCAATGACGGCACCTCCAAAAATCAACCACAAGATATTCATTAAACAGCCCATAACTTTCCTTTTTTGATACAGAACACAAATATAGCATTATTTATTTGAATGCTCTGTCTCCCAGTCACTAAATTCAAAACTCAGCTGTTCCCATACTCCTTTCTCCTCACCCTCCTCACGAGGATTGGAAACGGAAAGCCCAATCAAACGGATAGGATGATGTTCATAATCCACCTCCTGCAGCAGTTGCTTTGCCAAAGGCAGAATCACATCAAGGGCAACCAACTCTTTTGTTTGGGTCATACTACGGGTAATCTGGCTGAAATCATGGAACTTGATTTTCAGCGTCAGTGTATTCCCGCGGAAATTAGTATGCTCCAGACGCTCCACCAGCTCCACTGCCGCATGGTACAACTCTATAATGACAGATGAACGCCTATTAATGTCCTTCTCCAAAGTATGTTCACAGCCCACAGACTTGCGGATGCGGACAGCCTCTACCGGGCGTGTATCGACTCCACGGGCAAAATCATAATAAACGCCCCCCACTTTGCCGAATTCACGGGTCAGCATCTCCAAAGATTGCATACGCAGCTGCTCCCCGTTGTGAATCCCCAAAGCATGCATCTTCTTCGCCGTTACCGGTCCCACTCCCCAAAAGCTTTCAATGGGCAACCGGGCAACAAAGTCCAACGCCTGGGCCGGATGAATGGTACAAAGCCCGTCCGGCTTACGATAGTCCGAGGCTATCTTGGCAAGAAACTTATTATAGGATACACCGGCAGAAGCGACCAGATTCAATCTATCCCGTATCTTCCGCTTTATCTCCTTTGCAATGTCCACAGCCAACAAAATCCCCGGTTTATTTTCCGTCACATCCAGAAAAGCCTCGTCAAGAGAGATTGGCTCGATGACGTCCGTATACTCATGGAAAATTTCGTGTATCTGGCGGGAAACAGATTTATAGACCTCCATCCGCCCCGGAGTAAAGATAAGTTGGGGACACAGCCGCTTGGCCTTCAGCGATGACATGGCAGAACGTACTCCGAAGCGACGTGCCTCGTAACTTGCCGCCGCCACTACGCCCCGTTCTTCCGCATGTCCCACAGCAATGGGTTTGCCCCGCAAGGCAGGGTTATCACGCTGTTCTACAGAGGCGTAGAAGGCATCCATATCGATATGTATAATCTTTCGTCCGGTCATTTTCCTTTCAACTTCCAGTGCAGCCTATCTTCGCTTATATTTGTGCAAAGATACACTAATTTTTCTTCATCCGAAGTATTCGCCGATAGACATAGAAGAAAGCCGGTATCAGGAAAGCATCCGCGAAAATCCAGGCTGTAGGGTCACCGAAACAAACAGCCAGATAACCGAAAGCCGGAACAGCAAACAAGCTGACCAATATCCGGGCAATCATCTCCGAGACACCGGAAAGCATGGCAAGATTGGTATATCCCACACCCTGGATGGTGTAGCGCAGAATGCAAAGCAATCCCAAAACCGGGAAGAAAGAAACGGAAATATGCAGGAACAGTTCCGTATTCTTCAGAATTTCCAGTTCGGCGGCATCCACAAAGAGCAGGGCAAAAGTCCTGGCACCAAGCATCAGCACGCAGAAGGTGAACGCCCAATAAATAATCATCATCAGGGCGCTTGCCTTGACACCCATCCATATACGCTCAGGCTTGCCTGCACCATAATTTTGTCCGCTATAGGTGGCCATTGCCATGCCCAAGCTTTCAAAAGGACACATGAAGAACATCTTGATACGCATGGCAGCCGTGAATGCGGCTACACAGGTTGTACCCAAAGCATTATTGGCACTTTGCAGCATAATGCTGCCGATGGCAGTAATGGAAAACTGCAGTCCCATGGGCACGCCGATGTACATCAGCCTTGACCGGTTTCCGGGGCGGGGGAACGTGCTCTTCGGCATGCTCCACCAGGTCGGCTGACACGGTGATCGTTCCGCTGTTCTGCCTGCTTCTTTCGCTGTTTCTCCTCTTGATAGAGCTATAAAAATACCCCCGCTCTTCGGATCGTTCCGAAAAGCGGGGGGCGAGCTTGTCAAAAAAGTAATTTTGACAAGCTCTCAAACGAGACCCACTGCGTTGGGCTCTCGTTTGAAAAGGCT
>CAJJYX010000169.1 GCA_905197435.1 uncultured Bacteroides sp. | reverse complement strand
CTATGGATATAGTTTATTAATCAAAAAAGCGTCTAGCTAAATCAGGAAAAGACAGTAACTCCCGTTTCCACCTGCGGACACGCGCGTTCCCACTTGAGGAAACGACAGTTCCCACTTGCGGAAACGGGAGTTTCCACTTGCAGAAACGGCAGTTCCCCTTTGAGGAAACGGGCGTTCCCTATAGAAGGGAACGCCAACGCCCTTATAGTTAAATAGATACAACATATTTCCCCATCATCCCCAAAGACCTATCCCCATGTTAGAAACAAATATATTAGACCAAGTGCGGAGCGTATTCCAGCATTTGGAAGCCCGTTATATCTTTCATATCGCCTATAACCCGAAGCACGAGCAGGCTCAAGAGCTCATCAGATTCTTGAATGATGTGGCAAGTTGCTCCGAAAAGCTGTCTTGCCAACTGACCGAGACCGACAAGCCCGGACCGGAATTTGCATTGCTGAAAGAAGGCATGGAAACCGGTATCAAGTTCCGTGGCATACCGGGCGGACATGAATTCACCTCTCTCCTGCTTGCCGTGCTGAATGCCGATGGAAAGGGGAAAAATCTGCCGGACGAAGCCATCAGCCGCCGCATCAAGGCCCTGCAAGGTCCCGTCCGCCTGCAGACTTATGTATCACTGACCTGCACCAACTGCCCGGACGTGGTACAAGCCCTGAACATCATCGCACTCCTGAATCCGCAAATCACTCATGAGATGGTAGACGGTGCCCTCTATCAGGAGGAAGTGGACGCACTGAAAATACAAGGCGTACCGTCTGTCTACGCCAACGGCAAGCTGTTGCATGTGGGCCGGGGCTCGCTCGGCGAACTGCTGCAAAAGCTGGAAGAGACCTTCGGCAGCATTCCACAAACAGACGAGACACCCACAGAGAGAGAATTCGACGTACTGGTGCTCGGAGGCGGACCGGCCGGAGCTTCCGCCGCCATCTATTCTGCCCGCAAAGGGCTGCGAGTGGCCATTGTTGCCGAGCGTATCGGCGGGCAAGTGAAAGAGACTGTCGGTATCGAGAACCTGATTTCCGTTCCACAGACTACCGGAGCAGAGCTTGCCGATGCACTCCGTACCCATATAGGGCACTATCCGATAGAGATTTTCGAGGAACGGAAAATAGAAAAGGCAGAGTTACAAGGCAGAAAGAAAAGTGTCTCCATTATAGGTGGCGAAGTGTTCACCGCACCGGCAGTAATCATTGCAACAGGTGCCAGTTGGCGCAAACTGAACGTGGAAGGCGAAGCGGAATACATCGGACGCGGCGTCGCTTTCTGCCCGCATTGTGACGGGCCGTTCTATCAAGGCAAGCACGTAGCCGTCATCGGCGGCGGAAATTCGGGTATCGAGGCAGCCATCGACCTGGCAGGCATCTGCAAGAAGGTGACCGTATTCGAGTTTGCCGACACATTAAAAGCCGACCAAGTGCTGCAAAAGAAAGCCGGAAGCCTGCCGAACGTAGAAATCTTCACCTCTTCACAGACCACAAAAGTCGATGGAAACGGGGAAAAAGTAACTTCCGTCCGCATCAAAGACCGCCTCACCGGCGAGGAACGCGACTATCCTCTGGATGGCATCTTCGTACAAATCGGTCTGGCAGCCAACAGCGCCCCATTCCGCGACAGTCTGGCGACAACTCCGACAGGTGAAATCAAGATTGATGCATTCTGCCGTACGGCACTGCCGGGAGTCTATGCCGCAGGAGATGTATCGAACGTTCCCTACAAACAAATCGTCATTGCTATGGGAGAGGGAGCCAAAGCGGCGCTTTCGGCATTCGATGACCGCATCCGCGGGGTTATTCAGGACCATCCGCAGAGAAATGTACAAGCAGGAGGCATCGACTAATTGCCAAGCTTCAGCTCTTGAATCAAATTCCCTGCCTTTCCATACTTCTCAATCATGAACAGCATGTAGCGCACATCCACTCCGATGGTGCGCTGCATCTTCGGCTCATAAAGGATGTCGCTGCTCATGGCTTCCCAGTTGCCATCGAAAGCAAGTCCCAGAAGTTCGCCTCCGGCATTGAACATGGCACTGCCGGAATTGCCTCCCGTAATGTCATTGTTGGAAATGAAGCAGACGTTCATTTCGCCCTTTTCATCGGCATATCTGCCAAAGTCACCGGAAGAAAGAAGGGACACCAATTCGGGCTGTACCTCAAAATCCACATCGCCCACATGGGCTCGGACTTTCTCCAGGATGCCTTTCGTGGTGGTATAATAATCATATTCCACTCCGTCGGACGGAGTATAGCCGCACACAGTGCCAAAACTCAAGCGCATGGTGGAGTTGGCATCGGGATAGAAGTTGCGGGATGCATACATCCGCCGCACGGCAGCATTGAACGAGCGCTCATTTCGCTCGATTTCACCGGAAGCTTGCTGGACCTGCATATTCATCTCGAACAGTTTTGTAATCAGGTCGATACCCAGGCTGATGGCAGGGTCGTTATAAATCTGATAGGTGGTATCCTGCTCCAGAAAACGTTTCAATCCACGGGGGGTGGTCAGTTCCGAGCGGGCATAAAGGCTGTCTACGTAGGTACGTTCGTTACCTCCGTATTCGGTCTCAATTGTCCGGTAGAGTTCGGGCAGGTAGGTTGAATCCACTTGCGAACGATATTCTTTCAGCAATGCCGCAAACACTTCCTTGTCAATGTCCAAATCCAGATTGGCATATTTCTCAATGATGGCTTTCAGATTGGCAACCACCGCTTTCTCTTCGCCTTCAAAGTCGAAGTTAAGGATGGACAAGGCAAGCTGTACCAGCTCCGGACCGTTCAGGAAAGACTCGGCAAAGTAAGCTCTGGCACGATAAGCGTCACGACGGCTCTTGTAGTTCAGTTCCAAATTGGAGAAAAGGTGCAGCAGATGTTCCCTTTCTTTCGGTGTCTGCTGTATCCAACGACGGAGTTCGGCTTCCATGGCACGCTTTTTGTCCAGTACATGCAACTTTTTGATGGTGCGGTTCACCCCTATGCTGTTCTTCCAGTAATTGGAGCTTTCGTCATATTTGGAAGCGTACTTGATGCGGATGCTGTCGCGGCTATCCATTTCACGCTTCCAGATGGCCTGCTTCACGCCACGGACATCTATCTGCGCCTGGTTGACGGTGTTCATCATCTCTTCGATGCCGAAAGAAGAAAGATAGCGTTCCGTGCTTCCCGGATAACCCAGTGTCATGCAGAAGGAACCTTCGCGGTAGCCGTCAAGGGAAATCGGGGCTACATATTCGGGATGATAGGGAACATTGTCGGGAGAATAATCGGCAGGACGGTTATGCTTATCGGCGTAGATACGGAACACGGAGAAATCGCCGGTATGACGCGGCCATTGCCAGTTGTCGGTGTCCCAGCCGAACTTACCTACCGAGGAAGGCGGTGCAAACACCAGACGTACATCATTGTAGTCGCGATAAACAGAGAGCCAGAACTCATTGCCTCCATAGTAAGCATCCACAATGCCTATCAATGTGGAGTCCTTGCGGGAAACCTCCTCACCGATAACCAGCATCACCGAATCGACCGCACTTGTACGCCCGGCCTCATCCATATCCGGCTTTACCGCGCCAAGCACGCGGCGGGTCACGTCTTCCTGGCGCAGGAGAAAGCGCACATAAAGCTCCGGATTGGGCAATTCCTCACTTAGGCTATGTGCCACAAAACCATCCTTCAGATAGTCGTGCTCCACAGACGAATGCTGCTGTATGCTACTGAATCCGCAATGATGGTTGGTAAACACCAGTCCGTCTTCGGATACCACCACTCCGGAGCAGAATCCTCCGAAGCTGACCACCGCATCTTTCAAAGAAGGATGCTTGGGGCTATACAGCTTGTTTGCAGACATCTGCAATCCCAACTCTTTCATTGTCTGGCGTGTCTGTTTGTCCAGGTTTCCCAGCATCCACATCCCTTCATCCGCTTGCCCCGGCAGAGAGAGGAGGAAGCAGGCGGCTATCAGTATAAACCTTATCTTCATTTCGTCAATCCTTGTATTATTCAGTAATCAGCCTCAGCTGCTTGGCACCCGTACGTGCCTTGAGCCATTCGGCAATCTTCTCTTTCTCATGGGCAGCCGGATGTTTGCCGAACTTCAGGACTGCCAGGGTTACAGTATCCACCCGTGCCGAATCCACCGACAATTCTATGGCATGGGATATTGAAACGGTTTTCACCGACGGATAAAGTACCTTCAGTTCGGGAACTATCGTTTTGCCCAATTCATCGAATGATTTGTACCTCTCCAGACTTTTCTCCAAAGAGGCAATCTGCTGTTTTTGCTCCACCAGGCGCTGTTCGCTGTTCTTGTAGAAATCTTCCATCACCATGGCACGGATGGATGATATATCCACCGCTTCATTATTCATGCCCTGAAGTACTGTGAGCTTGGTATTGTCCAGCTTATAGTCTTTCATCTTGCTGCGGGCAATGGCAATGGAGGCCTCGGGCACCTCCTGCCCTATCAGCACTACACGTATTTCATGGTCCTTGCCATCGCGTTGAATCTTCTTGTCCAATACCTGCGTATTCTCAAAAGAAAGCTGTTCATTGACAAAACGGTTGGCTGCACCTTCATAAAAGGTATCCTGAATGATACCTACCGTCAGATATACGGCAGGGCACATGGTCAGCACCGCAATCAGGATAATGTATTTGCGCACTTTCTTCTCCCTATTCTTGTCTACAAACTCCTTACGCTGGAAATGCATCACACGCACCCCCACAAAAGTGGCGAGACTGATAAACACGGAATTGATAAAATAAAGGTAGAATGCACCGAGGAAGTAAATCAGATTGCCCGTTGCCAGTCCGTAACCTGCCGTACAGAGAGGCGGCATCAACGCCGTGGCAATGGCAACGCCGGGAATCACATTTCCTTTTTCTTTCGTGGAGAGTGCCGTCACCCCTGCCAAGCCGCCCATCAGGGCGATGAATACATCATAAATGGTGGGTGATGTACGTGCCAGCAACTCCGACTGCCCTTCGGCAACCGGACTGACCAGAAAAAATATGGTAGCAGTAGTCACACTGAACAAGGTGGTTATCAAGAAGCTCTTCAATGAACGCTTCATCAGTTCAAAGTCATTCAATCCCACGGAAAGCCCCACTCCCATGATAGGTCCCATCAACGGTGAGATGAGCATGGCACCGATAATCACAGCGGTGGAGTTCACATTCAGCCCCAACGAAGCCATAAATATGGCGAATATCAGAATCCAAAGGTTGGCTCCCTTGAATTCTACTCCTTTGCGGATGGAATCTACAGTTTCGAGCTCATTGTCCTTGTCTTTGCGCAAATCAAGATACTCTTTCAGAAAGGTCTTGACGGTGAAGGTGTTCCTGTTGTCGGTCGTCTTTTCTTCCATTATCAATTATCAGTTTTCAATTTTCCACTTTCCCATCCCCAAATTATGCAGCTTATATCTCTCAACTTCACAAGCATGAACAGCATCTTGGAGTTGCCTCAATAAACAATCTTGCAAACTTACTTCCGATTTCTCTCCAATCATGAAACACCTCGCAAAACACTATTTCTTCTTCGGCAACATCCTCTTTTCTTCTGATGCCAAACGACGTTCCACCTTTTTAATATCCTCTCCTGCCGGCATATTCTCCGGTACGATACCGCGGTCAAGGAGCATCTTGCGAACGGCAAGATTGTTGTCCACATGCTCGCGTTCGATGCTTGCCACTCCATGCAAGTCTTTTTGCTGGACATTAACGCTGGTCATCTCGGCAGCAAAGTCCTTTGCCTTAATGCCAAGAGTTGGCAAGAAATCTGCCAAAGCACGTTTCTCCGGTGCTCCAAGTTTACGCTTAAGCATAGCAGTGTTCATGCGAAAAAGAGCTTGGTCGCCCTTACTACGTATGATTCCGAACCCCTTGTCATCCACACCACGCTCGTAAAGAACACCAGAGAGGCGTTTCTCTGTCTCTGCCAACTTATGGCGAGCCTGGACACGGTCGTAGTCAAGAAGCCGTTGCTCTATTACCTCTGCCACACGTGTTTGTACGGCAAAGTAGTTTTGGGCAAAAGCAATCTCCGACTTACGAGGGTCACCATTTTGTGCCACGAGGTAACAGGCATAGCGAGTGAGCATAAAGTCTTCAACGGGACGCTCGGAACCACTACCTATTGCGACCATTTTACTGACACCGGTAAAATGGTCTGAGATCTCTACACCAGCGTTTTGGCAAGCCTCCTTAGCTTTTCCTAAAACATTCTCAAACGTTTGCCATTTAGCATAGCCCAGAATGGGATATAATTCGCGAGCACTCCAGCATTCCACGCCTTCATATTCACACGCAATGGATTCGAATCTTGCGAGGAGATTCTGAATTGCTTCTGATTTAATCATACTTGATTCTGAATTTATTGTTTGCTCTTCTGCACAATCCCTGATTCAAAGCAATCTTTATACGATTGACTTTTCTGTCCATTGTGTCACTTCATTTTTAATAATAACACAAAAGTAATGCTTTTCTTGACAACATTGCGAAATACGCAATGTTTAAATCTAACCTCTCTAACCTCACTTCACCAGCCTACCAATGAACGGAATCTGCCTCAACGGCAAGTCGCGCTTCACGATATAGGCCACAAAGACCAGCAACAAAACGGTACGGTACGCCATACGCAGGTAGATATTCTCTATCGGGACATATT
>CAJJYX010000168.1 GCA_905197435.1 uncultured Bacteroides sp. | reverse complement strand
TATTCCTGATACGGCAAAAGAAAAACCTTTAAAGGGTGAAGTTATAGCAGTTGGCAACGGAACAAAAGACGAAGAAATGGTGTTGAAGGTTGGTGACACAGTGTTGTATGGCAAATATGCCGGAACAGAACTGGAAGTTGAAGGAACCAAATACCTTATCATGCGTCAGAGCGATGTGCTCGCTGTTTTGGGATAATTAGTAATTTATAGTTTGTAATTTCTAAATTAGATAAACATTATGGCAAAAGAAATATTATTCAATATCGATGCCCGCGACCAATTGAAGAAAGGTATCGATACACTGGCAAATGCAGTAAAAGTAACTCTCGGCCCGAAGGGACGTAACGTAATCATCGAAAAGAAATTCGGTGCTCCCCACATCACGAAAGACGGTGTAACGGTGGCTAAAGAAGTGGAACTGGCCGATGCTTACCAAAATACAGGTGCGCAACTGGTTAAGGAAGTTGCCTCTAAAACCGGTGATGATGCAGGTGACGGTACAACCACTGCTACCGTATTGGCACAGGCCATTGTAGCCGAAGGTTTGAAGAATGTCACTGCCGGTGCAAGTCCTATGGATATCAAGCGCGGTATTGACAAGGCTGTTGCCAAAGTGGTGGAATCCATCAAGAGCCAGTCTGAAAAGGTTGGCGACAACTACGATAAAATCGAGCAGGTGGCTTCTGTATCTGCCAACAATGATCCGGTTATCGGTAAGCTGATTGCAGATGCTATGCGCAAAGTTTCCAAAGACGGTGTTATCACTATCGAGGAGGCTAAGGGTACGGATACTACTATCGGTGTAGTAGAAGGTATGCAGTTCGACCGTGGTTATTTGTCTGCTTACTTCGTGACAAATACGGAAAAGATGGAATGTGAGATGGAGAAACCTTACATCCTGATCTATGACAAGAAGATTTCTAACCTGAAAGATTTCTTGCCTATCCTCGAACCTGCTGTACAGACTGGTCGTCCTCTGTTGGTAATTGCAGAAGATGTAGATAGCGAAGCGTTGACTACATTGGTAGTAAACCGTCTGCGTTCTCAGTTGAAGATCTGTGCTGTGAAGGCTCCGGGCTTCGGCGATCGTCGTAAGGAAATGCTGGAAGATATTGCAGTGTTGACCGGTGGTGTTGTCATCAGCGAAGAAAAAGGTTTGAAGTTGGAACAAGCTACTATCGAAATGTTGGGTACTGCCGACAAGGTAACTGTTTCCAAGGATAATACAACCATCGTAAACGGTGCCGGTGACAAAGAGAACATCAAGGAACGTTGCGAGCAAATCAAGGCTCAGATTGCATCTACTAAGTCTGACTATGACAAGGAGAAATTGCAGGAACGTCTGGCCAAGTTGTCTGGCGGTGTAGCTGTTCTTTACGTAGGTGCTGCTTCTGAAGTTGAAATGAAGGAAAAGAAAGACCGTGTAGACGATGCACTTCGTGCAACCCGTGCCGCTATCGAAGAGGGTATTGTTCCCGGTGGTGGTGTTGCCTATATCCGTGCACTGGATGCTTTGGAAGGTCTCAAGGGTGACAATGTAGATGAAACAACCGGTGTTGACATCATCAAGCGTGCCATCGAAGAACCGTTGCGTCAGATTGTTGCCAATGCAGGCAAGGAAGGCGCTGTTGTTGTACAGAAAGTACGCGAAGGCAAGGCAGACTTCGGTTACAATGCCCGTACCGATGTTTATGAGAACCTGCATGCTGCCGGTGTGGTAGATCCTGCCAAGGTTACCCGTGTGGCTCTTGAAAATGCCGCTTCTATTGCCGGTATGTTCCTGACTACAGAATGTGTAATCGTAGAGAAGAAAGAAGATAAGCCTGAAATGCCGATGGGCGCTCCCGGAATGGGAGGCATGGGCGGAATGATGTAAGGCTTTCCCCTGATTGCTTAATTTAAAATAGAGAAGCCGCAGTATCCTTTTATAGGTACTGCGGCTTTTTCTGTTTCATTTTATACAAGTGCTTTATAGCACTATTCATCAATCAAATACTATCTCTGTGTTTATCGGAAGCGAAGCTTATTTCACTTCGATTCCTTTGTTCTGCAGCGTGACATTCAAGACTTTGGCATAATCAGCATATTGCTTTTCACTTAAAGTCTTTTTCATCAGCTTCAGATTGCCATAAACTGCATTATGGAGTAACTTCTCCTGATTTTTCTTTGATTTAGTTGCACGTTCCATCTGTTCTGTAAAATATTCGCAGATGTTTGCCACTTCTTCATGCTGTTTGGCATCCAGATTCAAATACTTGCTCAACTTTGTTATGTTGATGTTACCTTCCCATTTTGCAGTTGTAGGTTGGTTTCCTGCTGCAAATGTTGTAGCAGTCAGACAGACTGCTGCCACTAATGTTAATCCTAAACGTTTCATAATACCTACTTTTTAATTGTTATTCCTAAAAACTAATCTAAATCTAATACCTATTGAAAACTCTCTAAGCGCTTAGCTTTTTCTTTTTACCTATGCAAATGTAGGGATATGTTTTATAGCACAAAAAGGAATAAGGGGAAAAGTGTGGTTTATGCTTTGATTTCTTGACTTAAATCAATTATGTGATATTAAAATGCTTTGTTTTGGGGATTTTTGTAATGCAAATGTAATAAGTATCGGGTGAAGTGATGCTTGCTATGATAGGCGAAGGGCTATTTTTGTAGTCAAAATGTTAACGCCAAACAGCTTCTGGCAATTCTATGATTACTTTGTTTTCCGAGCAAACTCCGACGAAGCCCAATCCGCCTGTGACGTTGCAGGGTAAGCTGATAGGTTCCATTAAAGCATCGTCGTAATCTTCGTCGTCCAGGCAGTTTAGGGCTTTCAGATAGCGATATTCGGCTTCAGTGGTGCTGAGCAGCCGTACGGTGATGGTTTGCTTACAGGATATATAGTTATAGCCGTGTCCGTCTAACTGATAATATTCCTGGTAGAGGGGGGTGTATACCTTCAATGTGGCATAAGTGTCACGGAAAGTATTATCATTGAAGATATTGTATTTGTTGTTGATGGTGGGAAACAATTCATTTTCTTCATCATCATAGCTGCCGGGGTGGCCGTCGGTCAGTATAACATCTTCCCGGTTGATGATTTCGTTCTGCCGGGGAGCAAGGATGGTGGTGTCTTTGGTGACGGAAGCCCAGTCCCAACTTCCGTTTCCATCATCTACTTTGATGAGGTTCCCGTTCTCGTCTTCCAAATATTCCCGCCATTTACAATAATAGCTACGATCGTTCCAAATGTCCAGCCGGTAGTAGTTCTTCTCGTTGGGACGGTCTTGCAGTGTAATCTTATATTGTCGGTAGAGGGTTTGTCCGCTGTACTCGCGCAGGTAGGCCAAGCAAGTGTCCACGTGCAGGCTCTCTATCGGTTGTGGTACGGTGACTTCGGCGCTGGCATGGTACTTCCCGTTTTCGGCAGTGGCTTCCAGGCGTATGTTGTCGCCGGGATGCAGTGCGCTGGTAAGGCGAAACTTCTTGAAACGTATACTTCTCAATAATGCTTCATAAATCTCCTTGTCAAAATCTTCTTCCAGATATCCGTAGATTTCTTCCGGGGAAATCGCTTTCGGAGTTTCTGCTATTTTGTCATTGATATAGAGAGAAAGAGTTGCTTCATTCAAATGCTCGATACTATATCCTTCGCCTAAATGGAGATAGACATAATTTTCAGCCTGTCCGGTTTCAAGCAAGGCGTTCATGATGATTTGCGGATTTTGTTGTCCGGGGTTGTAAGGTATCTCGTTTTCACAGGCTGTCAGGAAGCCTGCGATAACTATATATATAATAAGGTGTAATTTCATTCTTGTTTTCATATGCCGGATTTGTTTTTAAAATCTATAAGTATAGGTAACGGAAGGAATACAAGGCAGTATTGTTATTTTCTTGATGACAGTCCGGGCTTTCTTCTTGTTGGCGGTCTGGCCGGTGCCTCCATGATAAATACTGTCATAGTAATCATCGTATGCGTTGTATCCATTTTCGTATTTGCTGTAAACGATGTTCGGATTCATGGCATTGTATGCATTATAGACACTGATATTCCAGGTACGCATACCATGCTTGGTCTTCTTGTTGAAGTTGACGCCAAGGTTCAGACGATGGCTGGCTGGCAGGCGATAATTGTTGCGTCGGGAGATGTAGCCGGTTTCCTCAACAGAGCCATCGGGCCTGATGATAATTGTCGCCTTCTCGGGTATAGTGATACATCCCCCGGTATTGAATATCCAGGAAGCTCCTACATCAATGCGGTCACTGAACTTATGGCTGAAATTGAGGCTGAGGCTGTGGCGGCGGTCATATTTGTAAGGAAACCATCGGCCTTGGTTGATGGTACCGTTCTTGAAGCGGTGGTCGGTCTTGGACAGGGTGTATGCCAGCCAGCCGGTGGTCTTGCCCAATGTTTTCTGCGCCATCAGTTCCAGACCGAAGGAGCGTCCTTCGCCCATTTCTACTTTTTCTTCCCAGTTGGTAGAGGTGCCGAAGAAAGATACACCGTCCTGATATTCAAGAATGTGCCTCATCTGTTTATAATACCCCTCGACGGAGAACTCCCAACCCGGCAGCCCGGAGTAATAGCCTCCTATGGAGTACTGGTCGGCATACATCGGGCTGATGTCCTTGGTAATGGGTACCCAAAGGTCGGTGGGCATGGACAGTGGGGTAGAGGACAGCAGGTGCACATACTGTGCCATGCATGTATATGATGCCTTGGCAGAGTATCCTTGTCCGATGTCATAGCGGGCGGAGAGGCGGGGCTGCACCGAGTAGTAGCTTTTCCCTTGGGTGTGAAACAGGGACGTGCGCACCCCTGCATTCAGGCTGAGCCTGCTGTTTACGTTGAAATTGTCTTCGGCGTAAAGGGAAATTTCCTGCCCGCGCATGGCGTGGCTGCTGCTGGTATTGTAAACCGTGTCTTCCTGGAGGGCGCCGTCGTCTATATCTTGTATTTTCGAGGTGGCTATTCCCGGACGGAATATATGGTGGATGTACTCTGCGCCGAACTTGATGTGGTGCTGCGGCATGGGAGTATAGTCAAAGTCCATACGTGCGCTCCAGTCGCGGATGCCGGAGCTGAACCTGGACGAGTAATGGTATCTGTCCTGTACCTTGTTGTTGAAGATATAGGCATCTTCCGTATTCCCATCCAGTCCCATTTCATATTTGTTGAATGAGACGGTGGTGTTGCAAAACAGCTTGCTGTTGAAGACATAGTTCCAACGCCCGTAGGCGATGGTGTTTCCCCAATTCAGATGGCTGTTGTCCTTGGAGTAACTTTTAATGCGGCTGTCAGAGTTTTCACTGTTGTAGCCGCTGTCATAATGGTAATGGTCCTTTCCTTTGTAGAAACTGAAGAAGATGCGGCTCCGGTCGTTGAACTTATGGTTGACCTTTGCATTGACATCGTAAAAGTAGTAGTTGTATTTATCGGCGTAGTAGTCGTCTTTGTCCACAATGAGATTTTTGAGAAGTACCGTGGGGATGGCACGTGCGCTGAAGCTGAAAGAAGTCCGTTCCTTCCGGATAGGACCTTCAATATGCAGCTTGTCTGTCAGCATGCCTATGCTGATTGCGCCGTGGTACTTATGCATGTCCCCGTCATTGGTCCGTACATCCACTATAGACGAAAGCCGCCCGCCGTAGCGGGCGGGAAAAGAGCTTTTGAAGAGTGTCGCGTTCTTTACCGCTTCGGGTGTAAAGATGGAGAATACTCCCAGCAGATGGTCTGCATTATAGATGGGAATCCCGTCCAGCATTACCAGGTTTTGGTCGGGTCCTCCCCCGCGTACATACATGCCGGCAAAACCTTCCATACCGGCTTGTACCCCCGGCATCAACTGGATGGTCTTTAGCAGGTCGGCTTCTCCCAATATCGAGGGGGTGTGCTTGATTTGTGCCATCGGTATCTCATGCGCCCCCATGGCAGTACTTTCTATGCCGGCTTCCCGTTTGTCCGAGAGCACCACTACCTCTGCCAGTTGGTTGTTGCTGTTCAGCCTGACGTTGAGCAGGGTGTCTTTTGTCAGTTCAAACCGGCTCTGTTGGCTTTCGTATCCCAGATAGGAAAAAAACAGCTCCGTTTCCCCCTCCGGTAAGGTAAGGGTATAGAAACCGAAAGGATTGGTGGCAGTACCTGTGGAACGACGACTCTCAAGGATATTGGCACCAATCAGCGTCTCGGAAGACGCTCCGTCGGTCACGTATCCGCTGATGGTGAACTTACGGCTAACGGGTTTCTGCGGCACGGGCCGCTTGTGGAGTAAAATATGCTTTCCGGATATTTCAAATGTTATGGGTTCGTTTTCAAAGGCACGTTGCAATACCTCGCCGATGGTTTTCTGTCTCACTTCCAGCGTGATGCGTCGTGTGAGCTTTACTTCCTCCCCATATATGAAGGAGAATCCGGTTGCGTTTTCCAGTTGCTTCACGAAACTCTCCAAAGTAGCGTTGCGGATGTTCAGGCTTATGCGTGTTTCCTTGTTCTGTGCCTGTGCATGGAGTGAAGCGTTTAAGAGAACCACGCACACCAGAAATAGCATTCTGATGCGGTGGTGTGAACAGATAGTAGAATCGGTCATTGTCAGTTAAGTTTAGTAGTAAGGATAATGGTGTTGTTTTCTTTTTTATAGGAAATTACGCTAAAATCTGCCGAATAGCTTAGAATGAGCGATTTATGAGTTTTTCACCTCAATGGAGGTAATGATTTAGCAACGGTTCTAATTTCTACAATTTGCATACG
>CAJJYX010000167.1 GCA_905197435.1 uncultured Bacteroides sp. | reverse complement strand
CGCCGGATACTTATGATATTCGGCAATCAGGGCATCGCGATACTTGCCTGCATTCTCTACAACCGCACTGGCAGGCCACTGGCAACTGCCACCGATGGTCTGATAAGCGCGCTGCAAAGCCACTTTGCGGGGAAGTTGATTTATCGACGGATTCTTAGGGTCGGCATTCTGCACAGTATTCATCACGGATTGGCCGATAAACAAGGGGCGGTTTCCCGTATTCTTGGCCCACCACTTCACCAGTGTCTCATAATCGGCAACCGGATGTCCTATATGCCAATAAATCTGCGGAATATTATAGTCAATCCAACCTTCGCGCGCCCACAGCAATACATCCGCATAAAGGTCATCATAATTTTGCAAGCCCTTGGTCTTGCTGCCAAGCGGGTCACTGCTTTCGTTCCGGTAAATGCCAAACGGGGAAACTCCGAACTTCACCCACGGCTTGATTTCACGAATCGTCTCATGCAGTTTCTTAATCAGTATATTCACATTGCTGCGGCGCCAGTCGGCCTTATTGCTGAAACCACCGCCAAAACGTGCAAAGCTGGCATCATCGGGGAAGTCCTTTCCCTTAACAGGATAAGGATAAAAGTAATCGTCCATATGAATGGCATCCACATCATAGCGGGAAACGATGTCGCTCACCACCATGCAGATGTGCCGGCGGCTCTCGGGCAACGCCGGGTCAAAATACAACTGGTCGCCATACGTAACGAACCATTCCGGATGGATATTGTATACATGATTGGGGGCCAACTCACTCTTCAAGGTCGTTTTCGTGCGATACGGATTAATCCATGCATGAAACTCCATACCACGTTTATGGCATTCATCAATCATAAACTGCATGGGGTCCCAGTAGGGTTCGGGCGCTTTGCCCTGCACTCCGGTAAGAAAACGGCTCCACGGTTCCAGCCTGGAGGCGTACAATGCATCCGCTTCGGGACGCACCTGGAAAATTATGGCATTGATTCCCGCTTTCTGCAAGGAATTCAACTGCCCGATCAGGTTCTGTTTCAGCTTTTCTGTCGGCACACCCCGGAATTGTCCGTTCACCGCCTGTATCCATGCACCACGAAATTCACGTTTAGGATATGCAGACCCGGTCTGCACTTGCGCAAGCACTCCCCCCGCCATCAGCAGCAGGAAGAATACACATAAAAGGGATTTTACTCTCATTCTCTAATTACAGCTTTTTAATACTTAAAATAGTTTATAATTAAGTTGTCCTTCATCGGCTACTCTACAATAAAGCAAGCACAACAAGAAGCCATCTTATATTACGCTTTGCCATATTCGGACATTAAAAGGAGTTGGATGCGAATTTAATGCTTTTGTTTAATGTAAATTAGCATCCATTCTAAAGTATAACAAATCTTAACCTTACCTATTCGACGCTATTTTTCCGATAGGTTCGTTTTATTCTACCCCGGTTTGCATTATCTTTGCAAATCCTAAATCACATAAGTGACTTTTATATGGCAGAAAATACATCAATTATCATAAAGGGAGCCCGTGTCAATAATCTCAAGAATATCGACGTAGAAATCCCCCGCAACAAGCTCGTAGTCATCACCGGACTGTCCGGGTCCGGAAAATCCTCACTTGCTTTCGACACACTCTATGCCGAGGGGCAGCGCCGCTATGTGGAGAGCCTGAGCAGTTATGCCCGTCAATTCCTGGGACGCATGAGCAAACCGGAATGCGATTTCATCAAAGGCATCCCGCCTGCCATTGCCATTGAGCAGAAAGTAAACAGCCGCAATCCACGGTCCACCGTTGGCACCTCCACCGAAATATACGAATACCTGCGGCTACTCTACGCGCGTGTCGGCAAGACATTCAGCCCGGTCAGCGGGCAAGAGGTGAAGAAACACTCGGCAGAGGACATCGTGAAATGTATGCTGGAGCATCCGGAAGGGACTCGCTATACCGTGCTCGCCCCCATCCTGCTGCGCGAGGACCGCACGTTGCAACAACAACTGGAGATAGACATGAAACAGGGTTTCACCCGCCTGGAAGTGAACGGTGAAATGATGCGCATCGACGAATACAAGCCGAAAGCCGGAGACACCGTTTTCTTGCTGATTGACCGTATGACGGCCTCTTCCGAAAAGGACTCCGTCAGCCGGCTGACCGACTCGGCCGAAACAGCCATGTATGAAGGAGACGGCGCCTGCCTGCTACGTTTCTACCAACCTGACGGAAGCACCTGCCTCTATCGTTTCAGCACCAAGTTCGAAGCGGACGGCATTACCTTCGAAGAGCCGAATGACCAGATGTTTTCCTTCAACTCTCCCATCGGTGCATGTCCCGTATGCGAGGGATTCGGGAAAGTCATCGGTATTGACGAGCATCTCGTGATACCCGACCGTTCCTTGTCCGTCTATGACGGAGCCGTCGTATGCTGGCGGGGAGAAAAAATGGGAGAATGGCGTGACATGGTAATACATGGGGCCGAGAAAGCCGGTTTCCCCATCTTCACCCCTTATTATGAGCTGACCGACGAGCAACGCCGGATGCTGTGGGAAGGGACACCCTACTTTGAAGGCATCAACGCCTTCTTCAAGATGGTACAGGAAAACCAGTACAAGATACAATACCGCGTAATGCTGGCACGCTACCGCGGAAAGACACTCTGCCCCAAATGCCACGGTACCCGCCTGAAGCCCGAAGCAAACTACGTACGTGTGGGAGGGCGCAGCATCTCCGAACTGGTGGATTTGCCCATCACTGAATTGAAGCTCTTCTTCGACAACCTGAAGTTGAACCCGCATGACACTGACATAGCACGCCGCATCCTGACAGAAATCGACAGCCGCATCCAGTTTCTATTGGATGTCGGTCTGGGATACCTCACCTTGAACCGCCTCAGCAACTCGCTCTCCGGCGGTGAAAGCCAGCGAATCAACCTTGCCACCTCACTGGGAAGCAGTCTGGTGGGCAGTCTCTATATCCTCGACGAACCGAGCATCGGCCTCCACAGCCGTGATACGGACAAGCTGATACACGTACTCCGCCAACTGCAACAGTTGGGCAATACGGTAGTGGTCGTGGAACATGACGAAGAGATTATCCGCGCTGCCGACTATATCATTGATATCGGTCCCAAAGCAGGGCGCCTGGGCGGGGAGGTCGTTTATCAAGGAGACATGAAAGACCTGCAGAAAGACAGCGACAGCTATACCGTGCGTTATCTGCTGGGAGAGGAAACAATTCCCCTGCCGGAACACCGCCGTCCGTGGAACAACTATATAGAGATAAAGGGTGCCCGCGAAAACAACCTGAAAGGTATAGAGGCGCGCTTCCCGCTGAATGTAATGACCGTAGTGACCGGTGTCAGCGGTTCGGGCAAGAGTACGCTGGTGCGCGACATCTTCTACCGCGCCCTGAAGCGCGAACTGGATGAATGCAGTGACCGCCCGGGTGAGTTCACTTCCATCGGAGGAGATTTGCAAAACCTGCGCAATGTAGAGTTTGTAGACCAGAATCCTATCGGAAAGTCATCGAGAAGCAACCCCGTCACCTACATCAAGGCCTACGATGAAATCCGCAAGCTCTGGGCCGACCAGCCGCTTGCCAAGCAGATGGGATACAGTGCCGGATACTTCAGCTTCAACAGCGAAGGCGGCCGTTGTGAGGAATGCAAGGGCGAAGGTACCATCACGGTAGAGATGCAGTTCATGGCAGACCTTGTACTGGAATGCGAATCTTGCCACGGCAAACGTTTCAAGGCCGATACGTTGGAAGTGAAGTTCCACGACATGAACATCTATGACGTACTGGAAATGACCGTAAACCAAGCCATCGAGTTCTTCACACAATACGGGCAAAAGAAGATTGTAAAGAAACTGCAACCCCTGCAGGATGTAGGTTTGGGATACATCAAACTGGGGCAAGCCTCCTCCACCCTCTCCGGTGGAGAGAACCAGCGAGTGAAGCTCGCCTTCTACCTCAGCCAGGAAAAGGCGGATCCCACCATGTTCATTTTCGACGAACCGACCACCGGACTACATTTCCACGACATCAAGAAACTGCTCGAAGCATTCGACGCCCTGATACGCCGCGGGCACAGCATTGTCATCATCGAGCACAATCTGGATGTGGTGAAGTGTGCAGACTATGTAATAGACCTCGGTCCCGAAGGAGGAGACAAAGGAGGAAACATCGTAGCCGCAGGCACTCCGGAAGAGGTGGCACAGTGTGCGGCAAGTTATACGGGACAGTTTCTGAGGGAAAAGCTACTCCCCTCGTTCTCCTAAAGGGGAAGTCTAAAGCCCTGCATCATTGCCGTGGCACAGCAAAAAGCCAGCAGGACTTTGCAGCAAGAGAAAGCTGAGCACCAACACAATAGCAGCAATAGAGAAAGTATGCAATGCAATTGAGCCAAAAACGGAATGGGCGTGATAGACAAAATGGTTACATTCATCTATCACGCCCATCTATCATGCGATAAAGTATTTGCAGAGATTAGAAATAGAATCCGAAACCTACCTTCAGACCGAATTTAGAACGGTCGTCGTTAATGTTCCAATAAGCAGCAGGTTCGATGGTTACCGTACGCGTCAGGAAGAAAGCATAACCTGCTTCCAGACCGAAAGAGAACTTTGTATCGTCCAAATCGTGTCCCCAATCCCAACGGTCCACATTGACATCGGCGCCCAGAAATACGCCAACCTTGTCAAAATAATAACGCCCGCCTACACCCAACGTATAAACGTCGATATCAGACCCGCCGGTATTCCAAGAAGCTCCGGCGTGCACCAACAAAGCCACATTGTCAAGCAAGAAAGCACCTCCCTTGGCCTCAAGCCCAAAACTTGTCTTGTCGGTTCCCGTATCATGAGAGAGTTCCAACCCGGTGACAGACGGATTCACAATCCATTTACCTTTTTCAAACTGCGCCTGAGCTGCCACTGTGACAACAAGCAAGCAAACGAATAATGCCAGTTTTTTCATCTTGTTTTGTTTTTTGAGTGAATAATCAATGTTGTTTATTATCTTCTTCAAATCGCTTGCGCTGCAGCGCTTCTTTCTTGCGAAGCACCAGCCACAGCACAAATACAATGAGATACGAAGCAGCTACAGTAACATACTTCTCCGTATCGCTGATTTCCGTATTGCGGGGAAGGAAATAAGCAGCAGTAGCAGAAACGTAAATAAGCAGGGCCAACGTAAGCCCGGTAGATTTCTTTATTTTCTTCATCACCATATTTTTTTAGTCGTCTTGAAGTACCAGATGCCAAACCAGCAGCCTGCCAATACAGCAGCCAGGAGAGCTATCGGCAACGCATACTGCGGCTTAAGCCCGAGCCCTTCGGGAGCAATGCAAATATAAGTAGTACATACAGCCGTCATGAACAATGCGGGAAAATAGGTGACATAAAAATAATGCCCTTTCTTCTCACGTACCAGATAAACGGTGATTGCCCACAACGTGAAAACAGCCAAAGTCTGGTTGGCCCAGGCAAAATAGCGCCAAATCATATCAAAACCATCCTTGTCGCGCAAGCTGTAAAGCAACAACCCGATAGCCACCAAGAACATCGGAATACAGATATATAAACGGCTACGCATGGATTTTTGTTCCATCCCCAAGAAATCAGCCACGATAAGGCGCGCCGAGCGGAAAGCCGTATCACCGCTGGTGATAGGAGCGGCAATGACACCCAGGATAGCCAACACCCCACCTACAGCGCCCAGCCAGTTTTTCGTAATGGCATCTACGATGATGGAGGCATTCGTCTCCCCCATCCCGTTTTCATGGAAAAAATAAGTGGCGGCGGCAGCCCATATCAATGCAACAATGCCTTCAGTTATCATAGCCCCGTAAAAGACGGGACGCCCATGACGCTCACTTGTCATGCAACGCGCCATCAACGGGCTCTGCGTTGCATGGAAACCACTGATTGCACCACAAGCGATACTGACAAACATAATAGGGAAGATAGGCAACAAGGCGGCATTGGGATGCGTATTCTGCAAACCGTCCCAGATTTCGGGCAGCGCAGGATGGTTGACATAGAGCATCACCAGAATACCGACAGCCATAAACAGCAAGGCTATGGCAAACAACGGATATATCTTGCCGATAATCTTATCTACCGGCAACAATGTGGCAAGAATATAATAAGCGAAGACAACTATTATCCAAAAAGTGGCATCCAAGCTTTCGGGAGTCAGTTTGGCAAGCAGGCCGGCCGGTCCCGCCACGAAAACAGCCCCCACCAATATCATCAGGATGACAGTGAAACCACGCATCACCTGCTTGGTGGTCAGTCCCAGATAGCGGCCGATAATCTCCGGAAGACTCTCTCCTCCATGACGCAAAGAAAGCATGCCGGCAAGATAGTCGTGCACAGCACCGGCAAAGATACTTCCAAGCACAATCCACAGATAGGATGCTGTACCGAACTTGGCTCCCATGATGGCACCGAAGATAGGTCCCAGCCCGGCTATATTGAGAAACTGTATCATAAAAATCTTCCAAGTAGGCAATGGAATGTAATCCACCCCATCGGTTCTTGTAAGGGCAGGTGTTTTGCGGTCATCGGGACCGAAGACGCGTTCTATAAAGCGTCCGTAGATAAAATAGCCGGCTATCAACGCCAGCAAGCAAAGCGTAAATGTAATCATGACGTGTCAATGTCTTTTTAATGCATGCAAATGTAACAGTTTCCAAATAAACAGCACAAAATAATCGGGTGTTTTGCTTATCTTCGCCGAGAAAAATAACAGAAATAAAGAAGAAAAGAGAAAAATGAAACGCATTATCTCCATTTTATTATATACAGCCGTCCTGCTACCGCTTGCCGCACAACCGCCCAAACACGAAGTGCGCGCCGCTTGGATAACCGCCGTCTATGGGCTGGACTGGCCGCGGACACGCGCCACTTCGCCCGAAGGCAT